>DATEFT010000171.1:0-3843 GCA_035280505.1 Blastocatellia bacterium
CGGAACGCGAAGTTGTCGGCCGCCGTCGGCGTCCAATCGACGCGGCTCAACCACTGATAACTGTTGAGGGGCTGCGAGACGTTGGTTGACGTGACCTGACCGAAGGGCACCGGATTCCGGCCGCCGCCGAGCGGCACCAGCACCTGCCGCGTCGGATCACTCGATCCGCGCAGGTTGCCGACGACGCTCAGATAGCGATCGAGATTGGGGCTCTGACCGACCGGGAAGAGCGCCCGCAGTTGATCGTAACCCGCCTGGGTGGGAACGACCGCGCCGGCCGCCGCGCCGGTGGTGCGGAACGGCGAGGACTGGAAAGTTCCGAAGAAAAAGAGCCGATTCCGCTTGATCGGTCCGCCGAGCGAGAAGCCGTACTGATTTTGAGTCGAGACCGGAACCGAGGTCCGCCGCTCATTGCGCTTCTGGCCGCTCGAGAGCGAGAAGAGCGCGCTCGGCGTGATGACGTCATAGACCGATCCGTGAAATTGATTGCTGCCGCTCTTGGTGATCAGGTTGACGACCGCGCCGCCGGCCCGTCCGTACTCCGCCGAGTTGTCGCCGCCGAGCACCGAGACCTCTTGAAAACCGTCGCGCAACGTGGGGATGTAGGCCTGACCGGTGACCGTCAGGTCGTTATTCTCGGTGCCGTCGATCAACTGGCTGTTGGAGCGGGGCCGCAGGCCGTTGCTCGAGAACTTGGTCCCCATGACGTTGCCGCGCGCCAGGACTCCCGGATCCACGACTCCCGGCAGGGTCAGGACCAGATCGACGGGATTGAGCGATGGAACGGGCAGATCGGCGATCTGCCGCTCGGTGATGGTGCTGGTTCGCGCGCCGTCCTGGGTCTGCAACCCGGCCGCCGCTTCGGACGGAATATTGATGACCTCGTTGGTGTTGCCGATCGCGAGGCTGAACGAGACCTCCGCAATCTGCCCGGCCGCCACGACCACCGCATCGCGGCCCATGGTCTTGAAGCCCGGCACCGCGGCTTCGACTCGATAGAGGCCCGGATCGACCGCGTCAAATCGATAGGAACCTTCCCCCATCGAGACCGCCTCGCGGGTCACATTCGTGGCCGTGTTGGTAAGCTTGACCGCGGCGCCCTTCACGACTCCTCCCGCCGGATCGGTGACCGATCCGAGGACGATCCCCTTACTGGATTGCGCCCAACCCGGAGAACCGAGGGCGCCCAACAACAAAGCGGCCACCGTCAATAAATTCTTGACTCCTGACATAACATCGTCTCCCTCACAAGTTAGTTTTCGTGAAGCATCAGTGCCCCTTAAACCGCTAAACACGCTGAAGACACGAGATCGAAAAATCTTCGCGTCTTCAGCGTGTTTAGCGGTTTTTAGAGAAAAGGGGCGTCATCGATCGATACATCGATGAGAGAGAATGAAACGAGTCCTGCACTTGGGCGATACAGCATAGTCTCGACTCGTTCCACAATTTATTGAATGAGGCACGCTTTGAGGCACTAGGCCAGGTTAACGCAAATCAGAGACCAGGCTCTCAATACCTGGCAGAGTAAGGTTCCTGAAATTTTGATGCCCAACCGCGAAAGACGCGAAAGATCGATGCTTTCGCGCCTTTCGCGTGTTTCGCGGTTTGAATCTCGAATTCCAAAGAACGTACTTTCCCGAAAACTTAAGCTCAGCGTGTCGCTTTCGCGTTGTAGAGAACCAGCGCGAAGTCCTGATCGGTCCAGTCGCCATTCCCCGGCACACCGTCACCGGGGATGTTGGAGGCCCTGACCGTCACGGTGAACTTTCCGCAGACGCCCGCCGGAATGAAGACCGACTCGACGTTGTTTCTGGGATCGGCCGAACCGCCGGTCGTCGAGTTGGCGCCGGAGAAGACATTGCCGCGATAGGTCTGGCCGTTGATCGTGACCTCCAGATCGAGGTTATTGACCCAGGGGGCGCCGGTCGTGGAACCGGGCGCGTCGGTCCAGGCCAGCGTCACCCGGAAGGGTTGCGAGTTGGACGCGACGAATCCGGTCATCTGGTAGGTCTGACCGGTCGCATGCAAGATCTGGGTCTGATCGACGAGCATGCGCGGGGCGCCGTCGAAGGTCCGTCCCAGATCCAGGCGTCCCAGGCCCTGGCTGTTCGACGGCAGAGTGTCGCCGCCGCCCGTGCCGCTCAGATAAGCGGCCGAGTTGAGCAACAAGGCTTTGATCATGGCCGGAGAGGGCGCGGCCAGGCCTCGATTGAGAAAGTCCTGATAGACCAGCGCCGCCCCGCCGGAGACGACCGGGGCCGCATGCGAAGTGCCGGTCGACCAGCCATAGAGAGTCTGTCCGGCCGGATAGAACATGTTGCAGATCCCGCCCCCGACGAAGTCCGACTGCGGAACGCCGCCCTGAATGTGTGTTCCGGGCGCCACGATATCGGGTTTGACGCGGCCGTCTCCGCCGGCCAGGTTGACCGGGCCGCGGCCGGAGAAGGTGGCGATGTCGTTGGCGTTGTCGGCCCCGACCGCGGTGAGACCGCAGCCATCGGTGCCCGGACGCACATTCTCGCTGGCTCCGACCGTGATCACGTTCTTGGCGGTGGCGGGGGTGTTGATCGCCACCCCGCTGTTGCCCGCGGCAAAGACCACGGCCAGAGGCTGCAGACCGGGCTCGCCGCTTCGCGCGTCGCGAACGATCTGATCGAACTCCTGCGCGAAGGACTCGTAACGGGCGATGGGCTGCCGCAGCTCATCCGAAAGTCCCCACGAGTTCGAGGAGATTCGCGCCCCCTGAGAATAGGCCACGTCCTCCCAGGCGCTCGGATCGAAGTTGTTGGGGCCCAGGATCGCGGTCACCCCGATCCGCGCCCAGGGCACGATCCCGAGGCCGTAGTTGAATCCCAGGCTGTCTTCGTAGGGCGCGCCGGTCTGTCGATTGAACCCGCCGATGATCTGCGCGTTGAGAAAACCGTGTCCGCTCTGGCCCACGGGCTCCCCGGTCGGATTGTTCTGAAAGACGATCCGATCGTCCGGCAGATCGGGGTGGCCGCTGATCGCGTAGGCATCGTCCGCGACGTGGACCACGAAAGAGTTGAATTGCGAGCGGCTGAAGCCCTTGCTGGCCAGCCAGGAGAGATAACCGGGCCCGGTCGGCGAAGAGCCGGAGAGATTGCCCGCCGCGATCTGCCCCTGGGCCTCGTCCAATCGCACCGGCTGGGTCGCCATCTCGATGCCGAAGACGCAGTCGAGACCGGCCAACTCCGCCACCTGCGTAATCGGGATCGTGACCGTGACGTTGTGGTACTTCATGACCCGGCTCTCTCGGAAGAACTGCTGCGAGTATCGCTTCAGGCTCTCGACGGTCTGATCGCCCTCGGCGCCGTCCAGCACCTGCACCGTCACCTTGACATACGGCCGATCCGCGGACGCCCAGATGGCCCGCAGTTCGGGCGAGAGACGAAAAGCCGGCTGGTAATCGCCGACCCATTGCACGAACGAGTGCCGCTCTTTCAATTGCCACACGCCGTAGGCCGATTGACGATCGGCGCGGACGACATAGGCGTTATTCGGAATGTAGCTGATGATCTCCGAACCGGTACCCTTGAGCGTGTCGAGCCAGGCATCCTGAATCGGCCCGATAAATTGCACCAGGTAGAGCCCGCCCTCGGGCGCCAGACCGCTGGTCCGGGCGAGAGCCATCCGGTTCTGACGAAGAGCAGTGGGAATCTCGCGGGAGAGCGGTTGCGCACTGCTCGTGTCGATCAGATAGTCATTCAGAACAATGAGGTTCTGATCGTCGCGCGGAGAGACCTGGAGGGCACGGACCGATTCACGCCCGCCGAGCATCCCCTCGTCGACGATCAGAAGCTTGAAATCACCGTAATTGACCTC
>DATEFT010000172.1:0-10294 GCA_035280505.1 Blastocatellia bacterium
CGGCAGCCCGCCCAGCAGCGCCGCCATGGTCGTCATCATGATCGGCCGGAACCTCAGCAGGCAGGCCTCGTAGATCGCCTCTTCCGGGCTCCGGCCCTGCTCGCGCTCCGCCTCCAGCGCGAAGTCGATCATCATGATCGCATTCTTCTTGACGATCCCGATCAGCAGGATGATCCCGATCAGCGCGATCACATCCAGTTCCGTGCGGCAGATCAGGAGCGCCAGGATCGCGCCGACGCCGGCCGAGGGCAGAGTCGAGAGAATTGTGATCGGGTGGATGTAGCTCTCATAGAGCACGCCCAGCACGATGTAGACCGTCAGCAGCGCGGCCAGGATCAGGAGCGGTTCGTTGGCCAGCGAAGCCTGGAAGGCCCGGGCCGTCCCCTGAAACTCGGCCTGGATCGACACCGGCAGCCCCAGCTCCTGCCGGGCGGCGTTGATGGCCTGCACGGCATCGCCGAGCGCCGCGCCGGGCGCGAGGTTGAACGAGATGGTGGTCGCGGGAAACTGCCCTTGATGATTGAGCACCAGCGGCGTGGAGCCCCGTTCAAAACGGGCCAGAGAGCTGAGCGGAACCGCGGCGCCGGTTTCCGACTTGACGTAGATGTCATTCAGCGCCTCGGGATGCTGCTGAAACTCCGGCTTCACCTCCAATACCACCCGGTACTGATTCAATTGCGTGAAGATGGTCGAGATTTGCCGCTGGCCGAAGGCGTCATAGAGCGTGTCGTCGATCATCTGCGGGGTGATCCCCCGCCGCGAAGCCGTGTCGCGATCGATCACGAGCGAGACCTGGAGACCGTGGTTCTGTTGATCGCTGGCCACATCGCGCAGCGGCGCGAGCGTCTGCAGTTTCTGCACCAGCCGCGTCGTCCAGGCCTGCAATTCGACGGGGTCGGCATCTTCCAGACTGTACTGGTACTGCGTCCGGCTGACTCGATCCTCGACCGTCAGATCCTGCACCGGCTGCAGGTAGAGCGTGATCCCCTCGACCTTCGCCAGTTCCGGCTGCAGGCGGCGGATGATCTCGCGCGCGCTGAGCCGGCGCTCTTCGAGCGGGCGCAGGTTGATCTGGATCCGCCCGCTGTTGGGGGTCGGATTCGTCCCGTCCACGCCGATGAATGAAGAGAGGCTCTGGACGGCCGGATCTCGGAGAATGACATCGACCAGCGCCTGCTGGCGATCGGCCAGCCCCTTGAACGAGATGGTCTGCGGCCCTTCGGAGATCCCCAGGATCACGCCCGTGTCCTGCACCGGGAAGAAGCCTTTCGGCACCACCACGTAGAGCAGGATGGTCGCGGCCAGGGTCGCGATCGCCACCAGCAGCGTCGTCTTCTGATGGCGCAGCACCCATCTCAGGGTCGTGGCGTAACGTTGAATCAAGCGCTCAAAAACATGCTCCGACCAGCGGTAGAACCGGCCCTGCGCGGCTTCCGGCTGATGGCGCAGAATCTGCGAGCACATCATCGGCGTCAGGGTCAGCGAGACGACCGCCGAGACCAGAATGGTCACGCTCAAGGTGATCGCAAACTCGCGAAAGAGCCGGCCGACGATGTCGCCCATAAAGAGCAGCGGAATCAGCACCGCGATCAGCGAGACGGTCAGCGAGATGATGGTGAAGCCGATCTGCGCGGAGCCCTTCAGGGCGGCCTCGAACGGCGAGTCGCCCTCTTCGAGATAGCGGGAGATATTCTCGATCATGACGATGGCGTCATCCACGACGAAGCCCGTCGAGATGGTGAGAGCCATCAGCGAGAGATTATCCAGGCTGTAACCGACCAGATACATGACGCCGAAGGTGCCGACCAGCGAGAGCGGCACCGCCACGCTCGGGATCAGCGTGGCCCGCAGCGTCCGCAGAAAGAGGAAGATCACCATCACGACCAGCGCGATCGTCAACATCATCTCGAACTGCACATCCTTGACCGAAGCCCGGATGGTCGTGGTGCGGTCGGTCAGAACCGCGACGTTGACGGCCGCCGGCATCGTCGCCTTCAATTGCGGCAACAACTGCTCGATCCGATCCACGACGCTGATGATGTTGGCGCCCGGTTGCCGCTGAATATTGAGGATCACCGCCGGGGTCCGGTTCGTCCAGGCCGCCTGGTTGACGTTCTCCGCATCGTCGATCACCTCGGCCACGTCGGAGAGCCGGACCGGCGCGCCGTTCTGGTAAGCGATGATCGTCGAGCGGTAGCTGTCGCTCGACGTCAACTGGTCGTTGGCGTTGATCGTATATGCCTGCCGGGGGCCGTCCAGATTCCCTTTCGCCTGGTTGACGTTCGCGAGCGCGACGGCGTTGCGCAGATCTTCCAGGCCCATCCCGTAGGCGGCCAACACCGTCGGATTGGCCTGAATCCGCACCGCCGGTTTCTGTCCGCCGCTGATGCCGACGAGCCCGACGCCCGGCAGTTGCGAGATCTTCTGCGCCAACCGGGTCTCGGCCAGATCTTCGACCTTCGAGAGCGGAAGCGTCTCCGAGGTCAGGGCCAGCGTCAGGATCGGCGCATCCGCCGGGTTGGCCTTGCTGTAGATCGGGGGATTGGGCAGATCGCGCGGCAGAAACGTGGTTCCCGCATTGATCGACGCCTGCACCTCCTGCTCGGCCACATCCAGGCCGAGTTCGAGATCGAACTGCAGCGTGATCAGCGAACTGCCGAACGAACTGCTGGAGGTCATCTGGTTGAGGCCGGGCATCTGGCCGAATTGCCGTTCGAGCGGGGCGGTGACGGACGAGGCCATGACATCCGGGCTGGCGCCGGGATAGAAGGTCAGCACCTGAATCGTCGGATAGTCGACCTGCGGCAAAGCCGAGACCGGCAACTGAAAGTAAGCGACGATTCCCGACAACAGGATGGCGGCCATCAGCAGCGAGGTCGCGATCGGGCGCTCGATGAAGATCCGTGAAGGACTCATACGTCCGCCTTCGGTCTGGAGGCGGCCTGGACTTTGCTGCCCTGCTGCAGTTTGTCGACGCCGTCGATCACGACCTGCTCGTTGGGCGCCAGGCCGCTCTCGACCGCGGTGTCGTCGCCCTCGGCCGTGCCCGGACTGACCGGCCGGACCTCCACCGTCTGATCGGGCTTCACCACGTAGACGAACGTCCCGCGAGGACCGCGCTGAATCGCCACGGCCGGGATCAAGACCTTGTTCTGCTGAGTCTCGAGCAACAGCCGAACGTTGACGAACTGATTGGGAAAGAGCGCGTTCTCCTTGTTCTCGAAGACGGCCTTCAAACGGTTGGTCCCGGTGGCCGGGTCGATCTGGTTATCCATCGTCAGCAACCGCCCGGCGAGCAGTTTGGTCTGGCCGCTGCGATCGTAGGCCTCGGTCGGCAACCGTTCGCCCGACCGAAATCGCTGCAGCACCGATTTCAAGCTGTCCTCTGGGATCGTGAAGAGCACGCCGATCGGCTGGATCTGCGTGATCACGGCGATGCCGGTGGTGTCCGAGGTATGCACCATGTTGCCCGGATCCACCAGCCGCAGACCGAGGCGCCCGCTGATCGGCGCGGTGATGCGGCTGTAGGTCAGTTGCAATTGCGCATTGGCGATCTGAGCCTCGTCCACCTTGATCACGGCCTCATTCTGTCCGACCGTCGAGGTTTGAGTATCGAGTTGCTGCTTGGGAATGAGCCCCTTGTCGGCCAGATACTGGTAACGAGCCAGATCGGTCTTCGAATTATTGAGCTGCGCCTGGTCGCGGGCCAGTTGAGCCTGCGCCTGGGCCAGTTGCACCTGATAAGGCCGGGGATCGATCTCCGCCAACAGATCGCCCTCATGAACGACCTGCCCCTCCTTGAAGGTGACGCGTGTCAACTGGCCGTCCAGCCGGGGCTTGACCGTGACCGTGTTGAGCGCGGTGACCGAACCCAACCCGCTCAGATAGACCGAAATCTGGCCGAGGCGCGAAGTGGCGGTGACCACCGGGACGCTCGGGGCCGCATTTCTGGCCGGCTGGCGAGGGGCGGCCTCTCTGGACCGCCACTGCTCGAACCGCCAGAACGCAACGCCCAAGAGCGCGGCCAGCAACAACAGCCAGAGCCGCGTCCGTTTTCGGCGCGGCTTCGCCGGGGCCGGCCGCTCGGCCTCCGGGGGTCTTCCCACCTCCTCGGTCTCGAGTCTGTCTGGTACTTTTGCGCTCATCGCTTCTCCACAGTACTCGGTTGACGAAATTCTTTCTTTTTTCTTCAACCGCGAAACACGCGAAATACGCGAAAGAAAGAACTCACTTTTTAGGGCGATCGACCGGTTCATCTCTGCCTGATTTGACCTCGACGCTGTTGTCGCTCAAGGTCGTCGAGACGGCCAGTTGAAGACTGGCGATCGCTTTCTCGTAATCGGTCAGGGCCTGCACCTCGGTGCCGCGCGCTTGCGACAGGTCGTTCTGGCGGGTCAGCACCAGAAAGGTCGTCGAGAGCCCGGCCGCGAACTTCTCCTGTTCTCCCGTCAATTGCTGTTCCGCATATTCGCGCGCGGAGCGCGCCGCGGCATATCGCAAAGCGGAGGCCTCGATCGCGTGATAGGCGGTCCGCACATCCGTTTCGATGGTCAGCAACTGTTTGCGTAACTGGGTACCGAGCTGGCGGCCCGTCTCCAGAGCGCCGCCCAGATTGGCCTGGGCCGTGCGATTGTGCAGCGGCAACGAAATGTTGACGCCCACCCGCCAGGACGGAGACGAGTTGTTGAACAGATTGCCGAGCGCGGTGCCGTAGCCGCCGATGAAGCCCGGGGCGACGCTGACCGGCTGGAGCACGCCATTCTGATCGGGAAACGAGGCGACCGCGCCCCCGATTCCGACCAGCCCGTAGGAGCTCACCAGGTCCACCTGCGGTTTCGCCTGGTTGCGAAAGTACTTCACGTCGACATCGTTGATCTCTTTCTGAAGCGCGAACTGCCGGACCTCCGGCCGGTTGGCCAAAGCCAGCTTGATCGCGTCCGGAAGCGGCAGCGTAAACGGCTTGAGCTCGAACGATTCGGCCGGCAGAATCTTCGCCGTCCACGCATCGTCATCCGGGTTTTCGAGCGTCAGCATCTTGAGCGCGTCTTCGGCCTGGGCCACGGCCTGCATGGCCTGAAAGACCTGCTGGCGAACGGTCTCCACCTGGGTCGCGGCGGTGACGACGTCGATCGGAGCCAGCGTTCCCACCTTGACCTGCTCCTGGTTATTGTTGAGCTGCGTTTCGGCCAATCTCAGAGCCTCACGCTGAATCTCCTCGGTGCGGATGGCGAAGGCGAGGGTCCAGTACGACTGTTGGACGTTGGCGATGATCTGGATGGCCTGCTGGCGGAACTGTGCGTCCGAGAGATCGAGCCTCTTTCGGGCGATCTGAATTTGATGCCGATTGGCGTCGATCCCGAAGTTCCTCAGGAGGGGCTGCGTAAAATTCGCGGTCAGCGCCGGATTGTACGAGGTCGACAGGTTTGAGGTATTCGAAGTCTGGCGCGAATTGTCGAAACTGACCTGATAATTGCCGCCGGTGCGCTCGACGGCTTTCGCGAACCCGAAGTTGTAGTCAAGGGTATCGACCTGCAGAAAATTTTGGGAACTGCCGCTGAAGCGGGAGAGGTTGGGCGTCCGCTGCCGGTTGTAGATGATGCTCGAGGTCGCCAACGGATCGTAGACGCCCTGGGCCGCCAGGAGATTGTATTGGGCAAGGCGGACGTTTTGGCGCTCGATCTCGATATCCGGATTCTTCTCCAGCGCGGCCACGATTGCATCCTTCAGGGTCCAGCGCAGAATCTTGTTCGGATCTACTCCGGACAACTGACTCGGCATCTGCGGCGAGACCGCCGCCGGCTGACCGCTGCCGACCTGTTGAGACGGGGCCACCGCTCGCTGAATCGATGGCCCCGTTTGTGCTGTGGCCGATATTGACAGAGCGCCGGCCAACAGCAAGAGCATCCTCAGGTTCATGATTTTCCGCCCTCCGGATCGGTCGTGGATCGGTCGTGGCCGGCTGGTTTTCAAAACCGGCGGGAACGCGAAACACGCGGACCAAACAATACACTCGAAAAACCCGGAATTTCGCGCGCTGCGCCTGGTTCGCATGTTTCGCGTTCCCGCCGGTTGCTCAGATATGCCTAAACAGGTGAGCGACTTTGCGCCCGCCTTGCTCCGTATAATGGACGGTCACGTGCTCGCTCTCCTTGGCCGTGTCGGCGGTCTTGACCGCCACGGCGCGAGCCACTTTGCCGGTTCCCTCCGCCGTCCTGGCCGCAACCTTTCCGGTCTCCCGGCCGACCTTCTTGATCGGCCCGGCGACGTAGTTATGGTCGTGCGTACGGCCGCGCTGCTCGGGGCCCGACGCGCGCTGCTCCTCGTTAACAGAAGTGACCCCGGCCATCGCCATCGTGCCGGTGGCGAGCGACAAAACCATCACCATCAAGATTTCCGAAATTCTCCGTTTCATAATCCATCCCTCCTTCTCTGGACCTCCCGGGCTCTGCGCCGGTGAGCACTTCCGGCCCGCAGAGCCCCGGTGGTGTCTCTCTTTCGGTCGCCCACTGCACTTAAAGCAACTGGCATACCGGAAGAGAAGTGTTAACCCCCACGGAGCGGACGAAAAGATCGTGGAGCCTTTCGTCCGTTCCGCCTCCATCAGAGCCGACTCTGCCTCTACTGCGCTGCAATCACGACAAAGGTCGTATGGCCATTACGATTGACCAGTAACAGATTGGATTGATCCCGTTTCAGGGCGCGTTCGAACTCCGCGACGTTCGCGACGGGTTTCCGATTGACGCCCTGAATGACATCGCCGCGCTGCAGGCCCGCGTCATCCGCGCGGCTTCCGTCCTGCACCTCGGTCACCACCACGCCGGCGGTCCCGGCGGGCAGTCCCAGTTGGCGCGCCAGTTGCGGCGTCAGGGCCTCGACCGTAAAGCCGTTGGGCGCGGCGTTCTGCTGAGTCTCGGTGCTCGCGGTCTCCTGATCGTTCGGAAGTTGACCGAGCGTGACATTGATCTCGCGCGGATTGCCGTCGCGAAGAACCTTGAGTTTGACCGTCGAGCCGGGAGTCAGTTGACTGATCTTCAAGCGAAGCTCGCGGCTGTCGGCGACCGGCTCGCCATTGAGCTCGGTGATCACGTCGCCCTGTCCGATCCCCACCTTCGCCGCCGGGCTCCCCGGCGCGACCTCGCTGACCAGCGCGCCGCGCGTGTCGGAGAGGTTGAAGGCCCTGGCGATCTCGGGAGTGACCGGTTGAATGATGACGCCCACGTAACCGCGCACGACCTGGCCGTTCTTCAGCAACTGATTCATGACCTGGCGCGCCAGGTTCGCGGGCACGGCGAATCCCACCCCCTGGTTGCCGCCCGCATGCGACAGGATCGCGGTGTTGATGCCGATCAGTTGTCCATTGAGATTCATGAGCGCGCCGCCCGAATTACCGGGGTTGATCGCCGCATCGGTCTGAATGAAGTCCTCATAGTCTTCGATGCCCAGGTTGCCGCGTCCCGTCGCGCTGATGATCCCCATGGTCACCGTCTGGCCGATGCCGAATGGGTTGCCGATCGCCAGCGCCAAATCGCCCACCTGGACCTGCGCCGAATCGGCAAAGGGGAGGGTCGGCAGATCCCGCGCCTCGACTTTGACGACGGCGATATCGGTCTTGGGATCCGTGCCGATGATTCGGGCTTTCAGTTCACGCTTGTCGGAGGTGTAGACCTTGATCTCGCTGGCGCCCTCGACCACGTGATTGTTGGTCAGAATGTATCCGTCGGGGCTGACGATGACGCCGGAGCCCAGCCCCTGCTCGCGCTGCTCGCGCGGCCGCCCTTGCGATCCCGGGCCGAAGAACCGGCGAAACATCGGGTCGTTGAAGAACGGCGCCATCCCTTCATCTCCGCCGTTGACCTTCACCACCTTGGTCGAGGCGATGCTGACGACCGCGGGCTGTGCCCGCTTGACGATTGGCGCAAAGCTGGTGGTCAAGGCCGTCACCTCGGTCGCGCCGGTTCCGGCGCTGACCGCGGGAATCATCGGCGCCGAACGATGAGGATCCATAAAACCGGCGACATTGGCGATGACGAACGCGGCGGCCAGCACCGCGCTGAGACTGAGCGCGAGGGCGCTTCTGCTCTTTAACCATCGGGGTATTTGTTTAGTCTTATTAATCATACTTCTCCTCTAGTTGAGATCGAACCTGCCCGCGATCGCGTCTACGCCGCGTCGACAGAGTCGATCTTCGTCCAAACGATCCGGCGAAACCGTATCAGCAATCGAGGTGCCAAGGTCTAGATAGCGGAAGGCACAAGGTTTAACGGCGGGCTCGCGATCGAGCGATGGCGATTTTGCCGGCGAGATCGGAGGGCCGACATTTTCGCCACAAGAGAATTCATGCTCATCGCCGCCTCGTTCAATGTTTCGATGGCCATCATCCATGCGAAGAACGTGGCATAGCCGTTGCGGCATCGCCACCGGACGACTTTCGACTCAGTGCTTTCGAAACCACGAAAGATACGAAAGCCGATAATTTCGCGTCTTTCGCGGTTTGAATCTCAAATTCCAAGTACCGAGGAAGATAAGGAAAAATCGCATGAATAGAAGCCTCTGCATCAGCCTCTGTGCCTGGTCGATCGGCTTGCTGTTGGGAATGACTCCCCAGATTTCGCTGTCGGCTCAGACCGCCGCCCCGGGCGGCTCCGCGCCTCGCGGCTCCGCCTGGCGCGGCCAGGTGGTGGACGAGACCGGAGCGATCATCCCCGGCGCCCAGATCACACTCTTCGACGCCAAAGGTCAGAAACGCTCCGTGAAATCGAATGCGGCGGGTGAGTTTACAATTGCCAACGTCGAGCCCGGCAGCTATCGGTTGACCGTCACGTTCAAGGGATTTCAGACCTACACCGACAACGACCTATCCATTACGGCTCCGGGCGCTCCATTGAAGATCACGCTGACGGTGGCGGCGGTCAATGACGAGACGACGGTCAATTCCGAATCTTCCGGCGTCTCGGTCGAGCCCACCAACAACCTGAACGCGATCGTTCTGGACGAACAGTTCATTCAATCCTTGCCGGACAACGAAGAAGATCTGTTGGCCTTTCTGCAGGGGATGGCGGGGCCGGCGGCGGGCGGCGCCACGGGTGGTCAGGGCGGCGCACAAATCTACGTGGACGGCTTTACCGGCGGGCATCTGCCGCCGCGCGACGCCATCCTGCAGATTCGAATCAACCAGAATCCGTTCTCGGCGGAGTATTCGACGCCCGGCATCGGCCGGATCGAGATCATCACCAAACCGGGGCGAGATCAATGGCGCGGCACGTTCAGTTTTTATGCCCGCAATTCGGCGCTCGACGCGCGCAATGCGTTCGCCCTGGCCAAACCGGACCTGAATCAGGATCGCCTTCAATTCAATCTCGGCGGGCCGCTGATCGCCAAGAAGCTCTCATTCTTTCTCAACGCCGAACGCCGCTCGCTGAGCGGCGCCAACACGGTCGTCGCCAAAACGCTCGAGGGGCCGTTCGTCGCCAATGTCGAGGCGCCCAGCGGCAGCACCTGGGTCGGCCTGCGCCTGGACTATCTGCTCAACGGCCAGAACACGCTCAACCTCGGTTACAACCGGCAGGCTTCCTCCGCGACCAATCGCGAATTCGGCGCGCGGTTCGGCGGCGGCTTCGGCGGCGGACCGGGAGGGGGCGGCGCGACGGCCGGCGGCAACTACCTGCTGCCGGAACGCGGATCCAATTCGGAGAATACCAACCATACCCTGCAACTGGGCGAGACGCTGATCGTCAATCCGCGATTGATTCTCGAGTCGCGGCTGCGCTATCAACACGAACTCGCCAACCTGACGGCCGACACGACAGGCGTCGCGATCAATGTGCTGGATGCTTTCGGGGCGGGCGGAGCCACCTGTTGTCCGAGCCGGACCCGCTCTGACCTGGCCGAGTGGCAGGAGTATCTGACCTGGACCCATCGCCGGCAGGTCATCAAAGGCGGCTTCCAGCTTCAGTACGATCACATTCGTGACAACACCGCGAACAACTTCAACGGCACTTTCACCTTCTCCGGGCTCGACCAGTACGCGGCGGTGCTGGCGGGCGCGCCGGCCGATCCGCTGGATCCGACCGGCCCGCTCCAACGCCCGACGCTCTTTACGATTAATCGGGGCAATCCGATGGTGCGCTTCACCCAGTACGAAGCCGCCTGGTTTATCCAGGACGATTGGCGTCTGCGCCCGAACCTGACGCTCTCGCTGGGGCTGCG
This sequence comes from Blastocatellia bacterium, assembly GCA_035280505.1. Taxonomy (GTDB): domain Bacteria; phylum Acidobacteriota; class Blastocatellia; order RBC074; family RBC074; genus JAKEHZ01. The sequence continues at coordinate 10,207 of DATEFT010000172.1, forward strand.
CCATGAATTTCAATCGCACCTCGACCGGCACCTCAACTTCGCGCCGCGGCTCGGCCTGGCCTGGTCGCCTTTTAAGGACAAGCGGACC
>DATEFT010000173.1:0-9570 GCA_035280505.1 Blastocatellia bacterium
CACGCCCTTCTCGCGCCACAACCGGTGCAACCGCATGACCAGTTCCATATCTTCGCCCACCGTCGAGGTGCTGAATCCGCCCACTTCCAGGGCCGCGTCGCGGCGAAAGAGACCGAAGGCTCCCGAGATCAGCAGCAGGCAGTTCATGAAACTGAAGGCCACCCGTCCGCCCAGGAAGGCGCGCAGGTATTCGACCGCCTGGAACGAGGCGATCATCGAACGCGGCGTGGCCACCCGGGTCACCTGGCCCTGAGAGACGTCGCATCCGTTGACGACCCGGACGATGCCGCCGGTGGCGATGGTCCGATGGTCTTCGAGAAAGGGCAGGGCGACCTGGAGCAGGGCGTTGGGTTCCAACAGCGAATCCGAATCGATCGCCGCGACCAGCGGTGAGCGGGCGAAGTTCAATCCGGCATTGAGCGAATCGGCCTTGCCGCCGTTCTGTTTGTCGACCACGACCAGCCGGATCGGGTCGCGCGATTCGTATACGGCGCGGACCGGTTTGGTGGCGAGGGTGCCCGAGGCCACGCGCCCCGATTTGTAGAGATGAAACTCGTCGATCAAGATCTTGATCGTGTCGTCCTTCGAGCCGTCGTTGATCACGATCACCTCGAAGTTCGAATAACGGAGTTTGAGCAACGCCTTGACGCTCTCCCGGATGGTCGCCGATTCGTTATAGGCCGGAGCCAGGACCGAGACCGCCGGCGTCAGCGGCGATTTGAGCAGCCCGTCCTGCTCCTCCTGGGTGAGCCGAGACGTCGATTGCCCCAGCACGAAGTAGCCCATGACCATCAGCAGAAAGTAGATGATATTGACCGCCCCAACGTAGAAGATGATCGTGGCCTGAACGTAAAAAAATAGATCGTAAAAGAAAGTACCCATAAAAAAGCCTGGAGAAGTCTGGAGAAGTCCGGGGAAGTCCGGAAAAGTCCGGGAGCATCCGGAAAGTCTTCGACTTTTCCAGACTTTTCCAGACTTTTTTAATATTCCAGTCGTTTGATCATGGCCCGCTCATAAGCTTCGAAGGCCACGGCGGCCGTGGGCCGGTTGGGGGAGAGGATTTCGGTCTGGAGCGCCGCCAACCCTTTGGGCCCCATGGCGGCCATGGCGAAAGCCGCGGACTGGGAGGCCTCGAAATTCGATCCGTGTAAACATTCGATGAGCAGGGGGAGGGCTTCGGTCATCTTCATCCGGGACGAGATTTTGGCGGCGACGGTCTGAAGCTGGTGGTTGCCGTGCCTGAGCGCTTCAAAGACTTCATCTCGGATATTGATCGAACCGGTCATGAAGGCCAGGGCCTGAAGCGCGCGCGTGCGCACCTCGGGATTCGGATGGCGCAGGAGCTTGGACGGCAACTCGACCGGCAGCACCTTGCCCCAGGCGATGATGGCGTCGAGCGTGCCAATGACCACCTCGATGTCGGCCGCCGTCAGATTCTGGGGGATCACCTCCGGGGAGAGCGCCATGGCGTGCGGGCGCAGGTCCTCCACCAGCAAGGCGCGCGCCAGCAGGGGTTGCGTCGTCATCTGGGCGAAGATCAGGGAGAGGTTGCCGGGCTCGTCGATCTTGGCCAGCGCCCGGGAGGCGCGCAAGCGGACCGTTTCGTCCACGTCCTCGACGGCCTCGATGAACGGGGCGGCGGAGACGATGCGCACGACCTGGCTCAACCAGCCGATCGCCTGCCGGCGGGCCTTGACGTTCCGCGATTTCAACCGCCGTCTCCACTCGGCGATCAGGCCGAGGTCTTCGGCGAGCCCGCACAATCGTTCCCGCCCGTCGCCCGTGATGGACGGCAAAAATTCGACCAGGCACTGTTCCAGTTCGCGAGGATGGTTACTATATAACTGATTCAGCTCCGTGAGGGAGTCCTTACCCATCACGTGAAAGGCCAGGGGGCCCCGGATCTGCCCGAAAAGCTGCCGTTGCTGGCGGATTCGGATCTGGCTCAGAAGTCTCAATACTAGCAGGAGAATCAGGAGTGTCCCTATGACCGCCCCCTGGGTAATCGAGAATGAAAGGACCAGGGACATGGCTTCCGTGCTTCCAGATCGGGAAGAGAGCAGCGTGTGGATCAGCCAGATCGTCAAGATGTAACCGACGGTGAAGGCGGCGGTTTTAAACCAGATCAAGTTTCGTTGGCGGAGGGTCATGAGATATAAGCGATGCCGAGATTAAGTCGAGTCTCGTATGGGCGAAATACGGGCCGAGTATGGACATCAATGCGAACGCCAGACATCATGTTCCGGCCGGTGACTTGCAGGACCCCTAATCTAGCCGTGAAGTGGCTGAAAGTGCAAGTCGCACGGCGAACTCTGGGAGTAAAACAGATGAAGATGAGCAATAGTCTTTGTCCGAGATTGATCGTCGGGTTGACCGGGGCGACCGGCGCCGTCTTCGGAGTCCGGTTGCTCCAGGCGCTGCAGGGCGCGGAGATCGAAACCCACCTGGTCGTGAGCAAGTGGGCCGCCCGCACTCTGGCCCACGAAATGCAAGCCACGCTCGAGGAGGTGCAGGAGATGGCTACGCGCAGTTATCAGCCGGGCGACCAGGGAGCGGCCATCGCCAGCGGTTCTTTTCTGACCAGGGGCATGGTGATCGCCCCTTGCAGCGCGCGGACGCTGGCGGCCATTGCCCAGGGCCAGGGAGATAACCTGATTCACCGGGCGGCGGACGTGATCTTGAAGGAACGGCGCAAATTGGTGCTGGTGGTCCGTGAAACGCCGCTCAGCGATATCCACCTCGAAAACATGCTCAAGCTGTCGCGAATGGGAGTCGTGATTCTCCCGCCCGTGCCGGCTTTCTATCATCATCCGCGGTCGATTGACGACCTGGTCAATCAGACCGTCATGCGCATCCTGGATCAGTTCGAGATCCATCTGGATCTGGCGGGCCGCTGGGAAGGAACGATGGCCGGCAAGTCCAGAACATGAACTTAAGAGCAGTGGGGACGGTGAGGCGGCGGAGGTGGTTTTCGCCGGCTTCACCTTCTCTTTTCAGTTCACCTACAACTAGAATAAATTATGAAGATTGCGACTATTAATCCGCATACCGGCGAAACACTTCGGAAGTTCAGACCGCTCTCGGCCGGGCAACTCGAGGAGAAGATCGACCTGGCCGCGGAGGCCTTCCGCCAGTACCGGCGTACCACCTTTGCCGAACGCTCGCGGATGATGTGCCAGGCGGCGGAGATCCTCGAGGCCGAGAAAGAGAAGTACGGCCGCCTCATGACCACCGAGATGGGGAAACCGTTGAGAGCGGCGATCGAAGAGGCGGCCAAATGCGCGTGGGCCTGTCGTTACTACGCGGAGCACGCCGAGCGGCTGCTGGCCGACGAGGTGATCGAGACCAATGCCACCCGCAGTTATATTCGTTATCAGCCGATCGGGGCCATCCTGGCAGTGATGCCCTGGAACTTTCCTTTCTGGCAGGTCTTTCGGTTCGCCGTGCCGTCCATGATGGCCGGCAACGTCGTGTTGCTCAAACATGCCTCCAACGTCCCTCAGTGTGCGCTGGCGATCGAGGAGCTCTTTCAGCGCGCCGGTTTCCCCGCCGGCGTCTTTCAGACCCTGCTGATCAGCTCCGTGCAGGTCCCGCAGGTGCTGGTCGACCCGCGCGTGGCGGCGGTGACGCTGACCGGCAGCGGAACGGCGGGCCGGGCGGTGGCGAGCGAAGCGGGCAAACAGGTCAAGAAGACCGTCCTCGAACTCGGCGGCAGCGACCCGTTCATCGTCCTGCCGAGCGCCGATCTGGAGCAGGCCGTTGAGACCGCGGTCCGGGCGCGGGTCGTCAACAACGGACAATCGTGTATCGCGGCCAAGCGCTTCATCGTCGTGGATGCGATCGCCGATCAGTTCGAGAGCCTGTTTGTCGAGGGCATGTCCGCGCTCAAGGTCGGCGATCCCATGGACGAGACGGTCGAGGTCGGCCCGCTGGCGACCGCCGAGATCCTCGATGAGCTCGACGAACAGGTGCAGAAATCGGTCGATGTCGGGGCCCAGATCCTGATCGGCGGCCATCCGCTGAACGTCCCCGGTTACTACTATGCGCCGACGGTCCTGACCCACATTCCGGTCGAGGCTCCCGCCTATCACGAGGAGCTGTTCGGCCCGGTCGCGATGCTCTTTCGCGTGCGCGACCTGGATCACGCGATCCGGCTGGCCAATGATTCGACCTTCGGACTGGGGGCCAGCGCCTGGACCCGCGATCCGAGCGAGCAGGAACGGCTGGTCGATGAGATCGAGGCCGGGATGGTCTTCATCAACGGCATGGTCGCGTCCGATCCGCGCATCCCCTTCGGCGGCATCAAACAGTCCGGTTACGGCCGCGAGTTGTCCGCCAACGGCATCCGTGAGTTCGTCAATATCAAGACCATCTGGATCCGCGACGAATAACGATCGGCCCCAAAAAATGAACCGCGAAATCCGCGCAAGACGTCGAAGCCATCGGTTCGTGTCTTGCGCGGATTTCGCGGTTTGAATCCAACCCGGCGTCCTTAGAACGTGAGTTTCAGACCGAGCTGAATCTCACGCGGATTGTTCCGCTGGGTCGTCAACGTCCCGAAGGAGGCGTTGCTGGGATCCAGGTTCAATCCGTTCCCGAAGTACGGATGATTGAACGCGTTCAGCGATTCGGCGCGGAACTGCAGCCGCTTGGTCTCGCTGAGGCTGAAGCTCTTGGAGAGCGACAGGTTGACGTTCAGATACGGTTGATTGCGCAGGTTGTCCAGAGTGGTCGGGACGTTGCGCAGCCCGTAGGCCGACAACCTGACCAACCCCGAATCGAAGGCCGACCGGTTGATGCCGTAGACCAGTCCCTGATCGTCCTTCTCTCCGACGCGGGCTCTCAACTGAGAGACGTCGCCGTTGTAGTAGAGCGGATTGTTGAACAGGAACGGCTCCCCGGATTGCCACTCGTAGGTGCCGTTCATCTGCCACCCGCCGAGCACGGTATCGAGGACGTTGTTGAATCCCGCGCCATACTTGCGCCCTTTGCCCACCGGTAACTGGTAGATCGAGGCGATCGTATAGCGATGCGGACGCTCGTCCGGCGAGATCCGATTCTCCAACTCCGTGTCGGTCGCGTTCAGGTAGTTGACCCGCTCGCGCAGCCGTGACCAGGTGTAGGTCCCGGTCAGCGAGAAGCCGGTCGCGAACCGTTTCTGCGCCTGGAATTGGAGCGAGTTGTACCGGTTGCTGCCGTTGGACTGCTGAACCCAGAAGTTGGTGAACTGCGGGAAGGCCATCAACGACTGCGCGCGGGTGATGGTCGTGGCCGTGTTGAGGGTGCTGCCCGGCTGCGCCAGCCCGCGGAACGGGTTCGGAATGCTGGTCGCGCCGCCCGTCAGGGCGGTGTTGGCCGCAATGGCGGAGGCGGGATCGGTCCCCAGGTATTGCACCGGCACGAAGTTCAGGTTTCTGGCGACCCCCAGGTTGTATCCCCACGCCGTCACGAAGCTGGCCTCGACGATGAACTGTCCCGGCAGCTCTCGCTGGAAGCCGAAGATCAACCGCGCGAACTTGGCGTTCTTGCGGTCGAGCGGGAGGACCGGCAGATCCGAGGATCCGAGATCCAACCCGACCCGGCTGGCCAGTCCCGACCCGGCGCCGGTCGAAGGCGTCAATCCGGTGGGGAACGGATTATCGAGATTGGCGACGAACTCGATTCCATTATTGTTCGAAGCCACGAACGGCGTCGCGCCCGAGAAGTTCCCCTGGCTGGGGGTCTCGATCATGAACGGAGCCATGAAGATTCCGAACCCGCCGCGGACCACGGTCTTCTGATCCAACTGATAGGCCGCGCCGATCCGCGGCTGGAAGTTGTGGCGATCCAGGTTCCAGGCCGAACGGTTGTTCTGGTCGGCGTAGGTGATTCCGCCGCGCACGTGGAACTGGTCGGGCGTGACCACGAAATTGGTCGGAGCGGTGTTGTAGGCCGCCGTGTAGGCCGCCAGCGCGGCCGCCTCGATCGGGCTGGCGGAGGTCAGGTCGAACCCGCGGATCAAGCGGTTGTAGCGTTCGGTGGTGCCCTGCTCCATGTCGTAGCGCAAGCCCAGGTTGAGGGTCAGTTTCGGCGTCACGCGCCAGTCGTCGTGGACGAAGAGGCCGTGATAGACCGACTGCGCCGAATAGTTGATCGGGTTGTCCCGCTGACTGATGATCGACGAGGAACCGTCCGAGGGCTGGCCCAACAGGAAGGCCGCCACGTCACGCCCGTAGAGGTTCCGCTGCGCGGTGGCCGGGTTGATCGTCTGGGAGGTGTACTGGCCGTCGAAGAAGAGCCGACCGCCCTGATAGCCGTCGGTCGAATAGTTCTCCCGCAGGACGCGGAGGTCGTAGCCGAACTTCGCCGCGTGATTGCCGAAGATCCGGGTCACCGTGGGCTGGAACGAACCCACGTAGAACGGGCGATAGAGTCCCAGGTCGTAATCGGACCGGTTCGAACCGAGGGTCGATCGGACCGGACGGGTCGCGTCATAGGTCCTGATATCGAACCGCGGCAGATACTGGTAGCCGCCCATGGTGGCCAGCGCGGCCGCCGAGAGCCCCAGGGTGGCGGGATCGAACGACTGTCCCGGCCGCCGCTCCTGGATGAACCGGCTCAGGTTGACCCGGATGTCGAGGACCGTGGTGCTCGACATGGTTAGGGTGTAATCGAGGCTGGCGCCGTCGTTGGTCCGGTACTCGACGCCCTTGGTGACCGCGAAGCCGTTGATCACGCCCGCCCAGTCATAACGGTTCTCGGGGTTGAAGCTGTGATAGAACTTCCCGAAGATCGACTGCCGATCGCTGATCCGGTGATCGAGGCGGGTCAGGAACGCCCGGTAGTCCGAGGTTCGGTTCATGTTCGAGAAGTAGTTGTTCGTGCCGTCCGCCGCGCCCCTGATGTTCGGCAGCGGATAGTAGTTGAGATAGGCCTGGGCCGCCTTGTTGATCATGCCGGCCGGAATGATGTTTCCGGTGAACGGCGCCCGGGTGTAGGCCGTCGGGCTGGTGAAGATCCGGTCGTACGGGTTGTAGATCACGGTCGGCGTCGAGAGCGCCAGGAAGTCCGAGAAATCGCCGTTCCGCATCTTCACGGTCGGAACCGTGAAGAGCTGCGGTTCCGGAGCGTTGTCCCGCAGCCGTTCGTACGAGAAGAGGAAGAAGGTCTTGTCGCGTCCGTTGTAGAAGCCCGGGATGTAGACCGGGCCGTTGACGACGCCGCCGAACCGGTGATAGGTCCGCTCGGTGGGCGGCCGTCCGGTCTGGTCGGTCGAGTTCGCGAAGAAATTGTTCGCGCTGCGGCTCTTGTCGCGGTTGAAATAGTTGAGCGTGCCGTGGAGGGCGTTGGTTCCGCTCTTGACCGCCACGTTGACGGTGGCACCGGCGGAGTAGCCCTGCTGCGCGTCGAACTGATTGGTCTGGACCTTGAACTCCTGGACGGCATCGGCCGGCGGCGAAAAACCGACGCCGCCGTCGATCGCATAGTTGGGCGAGCCGTCCAACGTCACCTGGTTGCGGCCGGTGGCGCCGTTGGCGCGGAATCCGGCCAGGTTGCCGTTGGAGGTCGGGCCGCTGAACTGCGGATTGCCGGTGTAGAAGACGCCCGGCGTCAGGGTGGCCAGTTGATACGCGGTCCCCTCCGTCAGGGGCAGCTCACTGAGTTGCTGGCTGGTGACGACGGTTCCGGTGCTGACCGAACCGGTCTCCAGCACGGGGCCTCCGCTGCCGACGATCGTCAACTCCTCGGCGACGCCGATCTCCAACTGGATATCCAGGGTCAGGCGGTCGGCGACGCGCAGTTCGATCTTCTCGCGCACGGCCTTCTTGAATCCCTGCTGCGTGACGCTGACGGTATATTTGCCAGGCTGCAGGAGCTGAAAGGTGTAGTTGCCGTCTTCGTTGGTCGTCGTGGTGGCGGTGATGTTGGTGTCGAGGTTAGTGATGCTGGCCGAGGCGCCCGGCATCGCGGCGCCGTTCGGGTCGGTCACCCGTCCGGTCAGCGAACCGCGAAACTCTTGCGCGTTGGCCGTGATGGTCAGCAATACGAGCAGCAGTGTCAACCGCCAGTAGTGCCGTAGTCTCGGATGTTCTTTCATAGCTACCTCTTTGCTTAAGTCTGAATGATTGATTCGACGGGGCTATGATGCTCTGCTCTGTTTGGGGACCCGCTTCATCGGCGGGTGTTCTGTTTGGAGCCTAGTTTATCAGCCAACCAAGCGGCGACCTGGTCTTTATATCCGGGGTGTGTGTTCTCCCAGCGAGCCATCCCGTGAACGCCGTCCGTAATGGTGATCAGGTCGCAGGAGACGCCGGCCGCCTTCAGTTTGGCCTGCATCTGCGTTGACCAGAGATAGAGCACGCTCGCGTCCGCCGTGCCGTGCACGAGCAGGAACGGCGGCAAGCCTGGACGGACATCGTTGATCGGGGAGGCTTCGCGGAGGATCTGTCGAATCGCGTCATCGGGCTCCGCCCGGTCGCGTCCGAAGAGGGCGCGCATCGACGTGCTGAGCCCTCCACGCCGCTCCATGTCCGCGAGCATGTCGAACGGCGCGTAGAAGGGGACGACGGCCGCGACCCGATTCGCGGCGCGGGTCTGATCCTGGGCGCGGACGGCGGCCATGGCCACCAGATGGCCGCCCGCCGACTCGCCGACCAGAGCCAGACGATTGGGATCGATCTTGTATTCGGCCGCGTGCTCCTTCACCCAGCGGACCGCGGCCTCCACGTCTTCGACCGACGCGGGGTACCGGTGTTTCGGCGCCAGCCGATAGTTGATGGTGAACCAGGCGATTCCGGACCGCAGCAACGGCACGAAGAGCGGGTTGACCCCGCCGGTCTTATCGCCGGCCATCCAGCCGCCGCCGTGGACCAGGATCGCCGCCGGGAACGGGCCCGCGCCCTCCGGCAGCGCGACATCCAGTCGCAGACTCTCGCCCGCCACGTTGCGATATTCGATCTCGGTCTTGACCCGCCCCTTGAGCGCGGGGTCCTCGTAGGGGCTCACCTTGGCGGCCTGCGGGGCGGCGGCCGGTGGAGTGGCCGGCGTGGCCGCCTGGGCTGCTTTGGGATTCGGATTCCAGCCGTCGGTGCCGGCCAGGACGATCTCCGGGGTCAGGGTGTGGAGTTCGGCCTCGGAGAGCTGGCGGGCCCATTTGACGCGGGTCTGCGGGCTGGCGCCCGACCCGGTGCTGTGGTGCTCGTAGTAGCGCGCGGTCTTCTCGCGATCGGCATACCAGTTGTTCCAGCCTTCGGGGCGAACGACCGCCGACATCTCCGTATTCAGGAAGATGGTGCTCCCATAGCCACGCCACGGGCGCCCCAGAAAGGTCTTGACCTCCGGCGTCTCTCCCGTGATCTTGCAGTTGGCGAAGACGAACCCGAACGGCTGGCTCGCCGGAGTCGAGGCGGCGGTGATGTAGCCGTCTTTCAGGCAGTGGATGTGGCACCGCTCGAAGAACATGGTCGCCGCGCCGAAGATGAAATCGACGTGCCCGGCGATGTAGCAGCCCTCGAAGTACTGGCGGCCCCGATTGGCGAAGATGGTGTCCTGCCATCCCAGGAACCGGCAGTTGCGAAAGGTGGCGCGGTC
>DATEFT010000174.1:0-7535 GCA_035280505.1 Blastocatellia bacterium
CGGCATTCAGCGCTGCCGGTCGTCATGGACTACTTCTCCGTGGGCGAGAGACAGTTCCTGGTCATGCAGTACATTCCGGGGATGGACCTGGAGCAACTGCTCGCGGAACGCAAAGAGCGCGGCCAGAAATTCTTCGCGACCGGCGACGTCCTGACCTGGGCCGATCAAATCCTGGACGCGGTGGAGTACCTGCACTCACAGAAGCAACCGATCATTCATCGCGACATCAAGCCGCAGAATCTCAAGTTGACGCCTCGCGGCGAGGTGATCCTGCTCGATTTCGGGCTGGCCAAGGGCATTACGAACCAACAATCGCAGGTCAGCCAGAGCGTCCGGGGTTATTCACCGAACTACGCGCCGCTCGAACAGATCCGCGGAACCGGGACCGACGCGCGCAGCGATATCTACAGCCTCGGCGCCACGCTCTATAACCTGTTGACGGGCGAGATGCCGCCGGACGCCCTGAGCCGAACCGCGGCCGTGCTGATGGGCCAGCCCGATCCGCTGGCGCCGATCGGCAAGTTGAACCCGCAAGTCCCGCCCGCGGTCGCCGCCGCCGTCGAAAAGGCGATGGCTCAGCACCCGGACCAGCGATATTCGTCCGCCGCCGTCATGAGACAGGCGCTGCGCAATGCCGTCCGCAATACGGCGCCCATCGAGCGCCACCGTTCCCCGACCCTGATCAACCGGCCGTTGAAGAGCGATCGCGCGAGCGCGGCGGTGGCGGCGGCGGCGGCGTTCGAGCGGCACCAGCGGCCCGCACCGGCAGCTTCCCGTGAACATATGCTCGTGATGCTCGATGAGAATAAGCAGGAGATGCCCAAAGTCGCGGTGCAGGCGCCCGCTTCCGGCCAGAGACCGACTCCGCCGGTCAAGCGACCCGAAGCCAAACGCAACCAGCCGGTCGCGCGCCCGCCGCTGCGATCGCGCATGCCGTTGCACATCGCCATCGCCGCCGGATTCTTTATCAGCAGCGCCGCCGGGGTCTTCTTCTACCTGGCCGGCCGGTAAGCTCCGGATAACTCTCGAATCCGAATTATTTTTTATCAACCATTTTCATGCGTACGCCATTTCAACAGTTCCTTTATTGCTTGAAGTCCTCGAAGGGTGATCGCGTAAATTTTTTAGCTATTCAATAACTGTTAATACTTGTTAGACCATTCATACCTTTCATACCGTCAAACAGGCTCGATCACCCTTCGAGGCCTTTTTTCCCACCTCTGATTAATTAACTATCAAGAACCATTTCCATTTATTAGTTATACTGGCGGCGAATCGACAACCGCTTCGTTGAAGAACAGATATCCGTATTCGAGTCAGTTTTGCCGGACCTGGTATCAATTTCAAAATTGGTCACTTCCGTTTTGGGCAAGACCGATTCCGAATCGACCGCCATCCGCGCCGTTTTCGGTACTGTTGGTAGTGGTGATCGTGTTTCCGGCGAGGCTTGACGAGGTATCGATTTCGACTGATCAGAAGAGATGGCAGCGGAAGACTGCCGGGATGTTTTCGAGGAAGAGAGAGGTGGAAGTAATGAGGTTAATCAGAACGGCTCTGACCGTCGCCCTGTCATGCCTGACAATCGTGCTGACCGGGTTCGCGCAGGGGCCGCCATCCGGGGCGACTCGATGGAAGTTAACGACGCGAACGACCTTCGCCATCGGGTACCCGGAGAATGAACTGGCGTCGGTGACGATGGTCGGAACTCTCTTGAAGAGCAAAGTGACGGGCCACGCCGAGGGGCGGCGCAAGAATGGAGAGACCGAGATCAAGATCCGGATGGAGAACCTGCCGCACCCTCAGACTCAGGGTTCGAGCTACACCAGCTATGTGATCTGGGTGATCCCCACGGAAGGGCCGGCCGAGAACCTCGGTCAACTGATCGTTCCCCAGGAGGGGCCGGCCGAGACCGAATTCACGGTTCCGATCCGAACCTTCGGGCTGATGCTCACGGCCGAACCGTATCCGCTGGTCAGGTATCCCGGCCCGCTGATCGTGGCGGAGAATCTATTGGATAAAGATTCGGGAAAGCGTTCCTCGCAACGGGTGATCGAGTACCAGGGCGATCCGGGGACCTTCTATGCCCCGGGGCCGGGCGGACAACCGGTCTCGCTGGGGGCCGATTTTACGACTCCGCTCAGCGTGCTCGGCGCGCGACGGGCCGTCGAGATCGCGCGGCGAGCCGGCGCCGGGCGATTCGCTAAAGTCGAGTTGCAGCAGGCCGAGGCCCGGCTGGCCAAACTCGAACAGTTTCTGGCCAGGAGTCTGGCCAACGGTCCACAGGACGATGACCTCAGGGATCGTGCGCTGGAGGTCATGCAATCGGCGGAGATCGCCCGCGCCACGGCCATTGAAGGGCCCAACGCCGCGCTCGCGAAACTCCGGCCGGAGCCCCCACGCAACCAGCCGGCGGAGGTGACGGCGCCATCCGCGCCATCGGTCGCGCCCTCGCGACCCCAGGCCACCCCTCCGGCCACCCCTCCGGCCACCCCTCCGGCCACCCCTCAACCGGCCCCAGTGGAGCCGAGGCCGTCGGCCACGCCCAAACCGGTCACCCCTCAACCGGTCACCCCTCAATTGGTGCCGGTGGAGCGCGCGATCGCGGTTCGCCCCGAGCCTCAACCGCAGGCGTCGAATCGCAATGAACAGGTCTTGACCAAAGCTTCGCGAGTCGAGGCGGTGACCGAGGTCAAGCGGGCCGAGCCCGAACGCCCGATGACGGAGATGGCACTCAGCGAGGCCGACCGCGAGCGGGCCAAGCTGCGGCTGCCGACCGCCATCCCGGGTCTGCTCAAATCTCGCCGCGAAGCGCGCGGCCTGATCGTCACCCTGCCCGATGCACTCTTCGGTCTCGACCAGGAGGGCCTCAACGTTGAAGGAAAGCAGAGCCTGAGCAAACTGGCCGGCGTCCTGCTGAGCTATCCCGACGACTATCGCATTATGATCGAGGGGCACACGGACCCGACCGGCTCGGAGACCTCTCAACAGAAGTTCTCCGAAGGCCGCGCCGTCGCCGTCCGCACCCAGTTGCTGCAGGCCGGTCTCCCCGTGAACTGGATCGTCGCCACCGGGGGATTCGGACAGACCAGGCCCTTGATGTCCAATGAGAGCGAGTTGGGCCGCTACCTCAATCGCCGGGTCGAGATCATCATCGACGACAGCCGCGGCGAATTCCGGCAACAGCCGGAGCAATAGACCAAATGCTGTTCCCAAACCGCGAACACGCGGAACACGCTGAATTGATCTCTTTTCGCGTGTTCCGCGTGTTTCGCGGTCTATCTGATCGTTTGAAGATTTTACTTGGATTGGGCTCGAACCGTTCGCAGCAATTGGCCGGCGACCGGCGAATCCGGATTGGCTTTCTGCAGAGCGGTGAATTCGCGTTCGGCGTCGTCGAGCAGTCCGGCCCTGGCGTAGAGCACTCCCAGGGTCAGGTGAGACGAGGCGTAGGCGCGGCGCGCCCGCGTCAACTCATCGGCTCGGGTCTGATCCAGGATGCGGAACTTGGCCTGCCGCACGGGCGGGCGCGGGGCGATCACCTCTTCGCCGTCCTTGAGCGCCTTCACCTGCCAGTAATAGATCTCGCCGCGTTTGAACGACTGCGGCGCGGTCCACGAGGGTTCGAGGACCTGCGGGCTGACGGCCGCCAGGTCGAATTGCGCGTCATAGACTTCGACCACGTAACCGGTCGCGCCATCCAATTTTGACCACTGGAAAGTCGGACGATCGGAGAGCGTGACGGTTCCGAACGGCGACAGCACCGAGAACTGCCCGGCCTGATCGTCGCCGTTGCCCCTCAGCGTCCGCCCCGGCCGGGAGAGCCCGGACAGCAGCGGCGATCGCTCCAGCTCCTGATCGGTCAGCGCGCCTTTGACCAGTTCCTGATAGTCGGCGGGGAGCTGATCGACTCCCGAGAGCCGGCCTTTCTGATCCAGGGTCACCTGCCCTTCACCGTCGTTGAGCCGGGCGATGACCAGGGCCGACTCAGGCAACGCCTGCGGAGCGGGACCGGTGGAAGAGGTCGCCACGTTGAGCTCCGGACCCGCCCCGGTTCCTCGCAGAGATTGCCAGGCCACCCAGCCGGTGGCCACCATCAGCAGGGCCGCCAGCGCCGAGCCGTAGACGAGCGCGGGACTCTTCGGCCACCAGGCCGAGAGCGCGGAGACCAGACTCCGCCAGCGCGTTTCAGTCATCGGCTTTACCGAAGGCAGCGGTCTTTTTCGATCGAGTTCGGGAGCGATCTGATCTCTGAAGGCGCGGAGGTCGTTGACCGCCAGGGCGCACTGTTCGCAGCAGCTCAAATGATCCTGAACGATTGGCAATTCCTCACCGGCCAGCACCCCGTCGACCATTCCGACGATCTGTTCGAAAGTCAGGTGCGCCCGCTCGGCGCTCGCCACCCCTTCCGGCGTCTCGCTGAAGACTGCGGATCTCAGCGCGAGATATGCGGCGTCTCCACGCAAGGCCCGTTCGACCCGCCGGCTGCACGTCTCGCAGATGCCCAGGTGATCGGAGACCGCCAGCAACTCCCTCCCGGAGAGCTGACGCCGTCCATATCCTTCGATCTGAATTGTAGTAAGATGATCGGACAAGTGCCTTTTACCTCATAACCTGAGAGTCCTGCAATTTTTCATGTCCCTGTGTCGCATTCACTATCAGTTGCTGAAACGCACGGATTATTACTACCGCCCTTCAAATAAATCCTTTCAACCGCCGGGCCAGTCTCTCCCGGGCGGATTTTCGCGCATTAATGACCTGTTGCCGCGTCACCCGCAGCAGCTCGGATATTTTGAGATCATCAAGAGGCAGTTCATTCCACAGCCCCGCCAATTGTTCCGCTCCCATCTCCAGCATCTCGGCCACCTGGCGAATGGTCGCGATCCGGAGGGCCGGAAAGAGCGCCAGGCAGCCCCGGCCCTCCTGGTCTCTCAGGTTGAGCAGCAACGCCGTCCGCTGGTTGAGCGGCAGTTGGCGAGCCTCCTCCCAGAGCCGCTGCAGGAAGATTCGTTTCTCGACCTGCCACGCCAGGTCCGGCTCCCGGGTGGGAATCTCATAAGCGGAGGTCTCTTCGAACTCATTAATGGATTCGATGGGCTGATCTTCGATCTGCAGGAGCGCCGCGAGCAGACCGACCAGCCGATCGAATTCGACCGGCGTATTAAGATGATCAAAGATCGCCGAGAGCGCGATCGCCCAATCGGCGGGTTTCCCGAACTTGAGCAGCCGGATGCGGGCCAGCAAGGTCTCATCTTCCGAGAGTCGCTTCAGCTCCGATTCGGCGGCGACCTCCTGGCGCTTCGACCATCCGGCCAATCCGGCCACCAGCCGCTTGTGCTCCGACTGCCAGAGCGCAAAGTCCGGGTCGCGCATGAGCAGGTAGTGGAGGCGATTCTTGAACGCATGCCGTTCCGGAAACTGCCGGCGCATCCACTGGGCGCAGGCGCGATGAGTGATCACCGCCGCCAATCCGCGCAGGTCGTTGATCGGATGGGCCGCGGCCTGCTGGCGAAGCTGCTGCAAGGCGGCCAATAGTTGTACGATCACTTCCTGCCGAAGATCGCTGGCGTCGTCCTGACCGATCCCGCGGTGAAAATTGAGATGGAGCTTCTGGCGGATGATCCCCCTGATCACCGGCTCGGCGTGCTCGGCAATAAGTTGTGAGAGGAGTTGGTCGATCTCTTCGTCGCGGGTCGGCAACAACAGCGGTTCGAGCAAGGGATCGATCTCTGCCGGCTGCTTTCTCACCATTCGTTACACTGGTCCTAACTGAAAGTGCGATCCGACGATTAATAGCAACTGATCTTTATTTCGAGAGGTCCGGGGAACTAAATGTTACACTGGAATGTAACGCAAATCGAACGGACTCGAGGCTCACCGCAAAATCGAGAGGAATTCTTCGGCAAAATCCGTCGATTTTCCGCGCCGGTTGGCGTATTTTTCATTTTTCAATAATCTATTCCGGCCGCACGGACGAGGCGTCAGCGTCCATCGCCGACGATGACGAACCCGCCCCAATAGAACGGGTGCTGATAGTCCTTCTCCTTCATCAGCTTCAAAGATGCCTGCCTCATCGCCTCCGCCGCCGATGGTGCCGATTGCGGACTGTCAAATCTGGCCTTGTACCGCTTGTGAAACTCGACCATCAGGGCAGTCGTGCTGGATGATTCGACTTTCCATTGACTGACCACGGTCGTCGGACAACCGGCTACGAACAGCGCCCAGGACAACCCGATCACACCTTCGCCCGTGTCGATGCGCCCACGCGCCGTCTCGCAGGCCGAGAGCACGGCCAGGCTGGAGCGCCTGCGCGTAGTCACCTTGCAACTTGTGAACGATCCCGATGTTGTTCAGTGCGCGGGAGACGGCGGCCCGGTCGCCGATCTCCTCCGAGAGTCTCAAGCTCTGCCGATACGGTGGCAACGCCTGTGCGTAGTTGCCTTGCGATCCATGCAGAATCCCGATGCTGATCAGTGTGCTGGCCATGCCGGACTTGTCGCCGAGCTCTTCCGAAATTTTCAGGCTCTTCTGAAAGTATTCCTGCGCCTGCGCGTAGTCGCCTTGAGATCGGTGAGCACGTCCGATACTTAATAATGATCTGGCCAGGAGACTTTGGTCGCCGCATCGCTCAGCTACTTGCAAAGCCAACTCATAGATTTCTCTCCCTCGATCATAGCCACCCTGATTCAACACCTGCTGCCCCTGCCCCAGCAGCACCTGCCCCAACTGGACCGTCACCAGTTCTCGCTCTTCCGTCAGCAGCGCCGCTCGCTCTGCCTGGCTGCCACTCTTGATCAGGGCCTCCGCCAGGTCTTCCGCCGCCAGCACGAATCGCCAGACCTTCCAGGTCCCGGCCTCCTTGACCAACTCAAAGGTGCGGATCGACGGTTGCACACTCTTTTGCCGGCTCTTCAGATTAATGGATGTGACCGTAATCGCCGCCCGCAGGCCGGCCTTCTCGTTCTCCACTTTGATCCGTGAGATAGCGGGGAGGCCGAAGCTCAGGTCTTCATTCGCGAACTGTTGCGGCAAGCGCTGCTTGTATGCCGAAAGGTTCGGGGACTTTTCGCTCCACAACGCCACGACCCCGGCCAGATCTTTTTTACCGCAGGCGGCGAAGTAACTCTCAACGACGGCGCGCAGCGCCACTTCTTCAGACTGTGTGGCGGGCGGACCTGGCGCTTGAGAGGCGGATTGAACGGAATCGAAGACGGAAAGGACGCAGGTCAGGATCAGGCCCCAGGAGACCGCGAGTCTCCAGAGACCATGGAGTTTAACACAATCCAAATGCACCTCCAGGATGGCGAGCATCGTTGTTACTGTTGGGCCGAAAGTTAAAGGCCGAAAATGCAAAGATGTCTAATACTAAAGGCCCGCGAGGAAGGATTGCAACGTGGAGTGAACGGCGCGGATGTTCGTGGGAAGATCTTAACCCTTTGATTCCGTCCGCCCGCCACAGCGGGCGGAATCGTAAAAGTGAGAGGCGTCCGAAAGGACGAAAACGAAAGAAACTTTGGCCAGAGGCCGGGAAAGGGTAT
>DATEFT010000175.1:0-10376 GCA_035280505.1 Blastocatellia bacterium
GAACAACGCGCCTGTTTCAAAGTACCTGTCAAACGCGAAGGCCAGTAAGTCGTCCAGGTCCTTCTCACTCATGGCCTCCGAATCAAACGGAAGATTGAGGCTTTTGGCCAGGTTGGAGATGAGCCCGATCGACGATCTCAAGTAATCGGTAAAAGGGATCCGGACCTTCTCCCTCACCAGATCGAGGCTCTCATCCAGATATGTATGGAGCATGAGTGTGACGCGTCCAGACTGCGGTTCGTGGCCGTGATTCATCAGGGACTGGCGATAGAGCCGGATATTCTCGGCCACTCCTTCGATCGTCTGCCCCAGAAGATGGGTCAAGATATTCGCTCCCAACTCTCCGGCCTTGATGAAGGTCTCGGGCGCTCCGGCCGCCGTGATCCAGATCGGCAAATCGGCTTGAACCGGCGTCGGAAAGATCTTCACTTCAATCTCGTTTCCCGCCCCGCCCACGACCCTGGCCGGTTCGCCGCGCCACAGTCGCCTCACCAACTCAAGGCCCTGGAAAGTGATCTCCTTGCGATCGGCAAAGTTGGCCGGAGAGAAAACAAAATCATCCGCATGCCAGCCCGAGGCGAAAGCGACGCCGGTCCTTCCGCCGGAGAGGTTGTCGACCAGCGCCCACTCTTCCGCGATCCGAATGGGATGGTGTAACGGGAGCACCACGCTGCCGGCTCTGATCTGCAACCGCTCGGTGATGGCCGCCAGAGCCGCGCTGATGACGGATGGATTGGGGAAGAGACCGCCGAAAGCATGGAAATGGCGTTCCGGGGTCCAGACGGCCTCAAAACCATGCCGATCCGCAAATTTCGCGCCTTCAAACAGCAGTCGATATCGCTCTTCCTTGTTTTGTGAGTTGTCGCTGGCGAAGTAGAAAAGGCTGAAATCGAGGCGCTTCTCGTTTCGTGGCCGTCCCGGCAATCTCGATCCGGCGCCGAGAGCCTGCCCGGACAACAGGATGACCCTCGCCCCGCGCAGCATCGTCCAGAATAGCTCCAACACCGAAATGTCAAATGAGATGCTGGTCAAGGCCAGCGCCGTATCGCTCTCATCGCAGCCGATCCTCTGATCCATGCCCTGAATGAAGTTGACGACGCTCCGATGACTGATCATCACCCCCTTCGGTCTCCCGGTCGAACCGGAGGTGTAGATCACATAGGCTGCGTTATCCGAATTGACCTTGCTCTCCGGGGTCTCTTCACTCTCGGTCAGAAAGGCGCCCGAATCCAGGCAGACCAGCCTGGCCGCGGACAGCGGCAGATTCCGGATCAGCCGCTCCTCGGTCACAATGACGGGCATCCTCGCGTCTTGAATGATGAACTCCAGGCGATCTTTCGGATATGCGGGATCGAGCGGCACATATGCGCCACCGGCCTTGAGAATGGCCAGCAAGCCCACGAACAGATCGAGTGAACGCTCGACCGAGATGCCGACCGGAATCTGAGGTCCGACCCCGACCCTCCGCAAATAGTGTGCGAGCCGGTTGGCTCTCCGGTTCAATTCCCGAAAGCTCAAATGTTCGTTTTCAAAAACCACGGCCGCCCGATCGGCGCTGACTCGCGCTCGACTCTCGAACAGGTCATGAAGGCACAACCAGTCGGGGTAATCGATACCGGTCTTGTTCCACTCCACCAGCAGAGAGCGGCGTTCGGCCGGCGTCAACATCGGAATTGACGAGATTGGATGGTCAGGCGCCGCGACCAGGCCTTTGAGCAGAGTTTGAAAATGGTCGGCAAGTCTGGCGGCGGTCGGCGCATCGAACAGATCCGTGTTGTATTGGAGGGATGCGGTCAACCCGCCGTCGGCTTCGGCCATGACCAGCGTCAGATCGAATTGTGCCGCCTGCTGCGCCACTCGAACAGACTCGAGCGGAAGTGCTCCCAGTTCCAAACGAGATCCGCTTTCGCCGATCGCCAGCGACGCTAATCCTTCATGACCGGGCAGATGAGCCTTCTGCATGATGAACATGGCCTGGAAAATCGGCGAGCGTCCGGGATCGCGTGGCAACTGCAGCCGCTCGACCAGGAGTGGAAAGGGGTAGTGCTGGTGATCAAATGCGGCCAGCACCGTTTGCCGCACCCGGTCGAGCAGAGTCTCGAAGGTGGGTAAGCCCGAGAAAACTGTTCGGATCACAATCGGGTTGACGAAATAGCCGACCACGCCGGCCAGTTCTGCGGAGTTTCTTCCCGCCGTCAAGGTCCCGAGCAGCAGATCTTCCTGGCCCGTATAGCGATAGAGGAGCGATTGAAACCCGGCCAGCACCGTCATGAAGAGCGTCGCCCCTCGCTCGCGGCTCAACTGCTTCAATCCCTGTGTCAACGTCGCTTCCAGCTTGAATGGATGAGACGCCCCTCGGTAAGTCTGGACCAGCGGTCGAGGGCGGTCCGTCGGGAGCTCCAGCTTTGGCAACTCTCCGGCCAGTTTCCCCTGCCAGTAGGACCACAGCCCTTCGCCTTCCTCTCCCGCCAGCATCTCTGATTGCCACCGGACGAAATCGGGGTAGGTCAGGTTGAGAGGTTCGAGATCCGATCCGGTGCCCAGTCTTTCCGCCGAATAGAGCCGCTCAAGTTCGCTCAGCAAGACCGCCAGCGACCAAAAGTCGCTGACGATGTGATGCATAACCAGCAACACGATCTGCTCTCGCGCGGAGCGGGTGAAGATCGCGACGCGCAGCAAGGGTCCCTGCTCCAGGTCAAACGGCCGATGTGCCTGCTCCGCTAATCGCGCTTCCAGCAGTGGATCATCCCAGGCCGAAGCATCTTCCCGAAAAAGGCTCAACTCCATCTCATTCCGCACCTGTTGGAAGGGCTCGCCGTCGCGAGTGATGAACGTTGTCCGCAGAGCGGCATGCCGCCGAACCAACGTTCGAAACGCTCTCTGCAGGGCTGCCAGATCCAGGTCTGTGAGGATCCTCGCCGCCCCCACGAGGTGATAGCTCGTACTCTCGGGCGCAAGCTGGTGCAAAAACCACAGAGCCTTCTGGCCATAGGAGAGTGGACAGAGCCCTTCACTCGGCCCGGGCCGCAAACCGGCGGCCGGCGCTCCCCCCGGAGATCCGGACATCTTTTCCATTGCCCGATCGACTAGCCGGTTGAGGCTCGGTCTCTCCAGAAAACTTACCATCGGCAGGCTCACCCCCCAGGTCGCTTCGATACGGTGACACAGCTCTATGGCCACGAGTGAGTCCATTCCGTATTGATCGATCGTCTGGTCCAGATCTATCTCGGTCGAGGCCAGGCCGGAACTGTCCGCAATTTTCGAGATCAGCCAGGACTCAACCGCCTGCCGGGTAACAATCGAAGCACCGGATCTGGATTTAGGGAGAGTCACGGACTCGGATTTGCGCGGACCAGTCTCCTGCCACCCCGCAACCTGGTCGAGCGTGCCGTTGAGGAAGGCTTCCCGGCAGGCGCGCCGCTGGACTTTCCCGCTCGAAGTCTTGGGCAGGCTTCCGGGCTTGATGAGCACAACGGCGAACGCTTGCAGTTCATGCGCCTCGACGACGGATCGTCGGAGATCCCCGATGATCGCGTCCGGATCTGCCTGATGGCGATCGATCTCCTGCACCACTACCAGCCGCTCCTGGCCTTCGATCTCTACCGAGAATGCGGCACCACCACCAGGCCGCAATGATGGATGGCTGCGCTCGACCGTCAGCTCCAGATCCTGGGGATAGTGGTTGAGGCCACGGATGATAATCAGGTCCTTTAATCGTCCGGTGATGACCAGTTCCCCGCTCTGTAACAGGCCCAGATCCCCGCTGCGCAGAAACGGCCCCTCGCCCGTATCGGAAGTGAAGGCGTGGAAGGTCTCAGTTGTTTCGGCAGGGCGGTTCCAGTATCCCCGGGCGACGCTGTCGCCTGAAATCCAGATCTCTCCCATCTCTTCCGGCTCACATCTGGTCAGAGTCTCCGGGTTGACGATGATCACCCGGGTCCCCGGCAGGCTCTGCCCGCATCCGACCAGCGGCCGAGAGCCGTCGTCTCCAGCCCGGCTCTCCACACCTCTGCCGCTCTCCAATCCCGTGAGCTGGAATTGTTTGATCACGGGCGCCTCCGCTTTCTTCCCACCCGAGACGATGAGGGTGGCTTCCGCCAGGCCATAACAGGCAAAGAAGGCCTGTCTGCGAAAGCCATCCGGAGCGAACGTTTCCGCGAACCGGTTCAACGTTTCCGCGCGGATCGGTTCGGCGCCGTTGAAGGCCGTACTCCAACTGCTCAGATCCAGCGCCGGCGACCCTCCGGAGCCGCTCTTGCGAACGCAAAGCTCATAGGCGAAGTTTGGGCCGCCGCTGATGGTGGCCTTGTAGCGCGAGATCGCCTCCAGCCATCGTCTTGGGCGTTGTAGAAAAGAGACAGGCGACAGGAGCGTGCACGGGAACCCTCCGTAGAGTGGCTGAAGGACTCCGCCGATCAGCCCCATATCGTGATAGACCGGAAGCCAACTGACGCAGTAACTCTCCGTTGTATATTCGAAGGAGTGGCGGAGGAGGGCCGAATTATGCAACAAATTCCGATGGCTGAGCATGACGCCTTTCGGCGCGCCGGTCGAACCGGATGTATATTGAAGCATGGCCAGCGCCTCACTCTCGATCACAGGCTCTCGCCACTCGTCATGAGTGCCGTCGGCCGTCGCTTCAACCACCCGCCAGCTCATCGAGCTGAGCCGGCTGTCCGATGCCAGCAGCGGGCTGATTCGCGATAGTATTTGCGGAGTAGTGAGCGCAACAGCCGGCCGCGCATCCGAGATGATCCCGGTGAGGCGCGACATGGACTTATTCGGACGAGGCGGATAGATGGGAACGGCGATGGCTCCGGCGTAGAGGCATCCGAAGAAGGCGGCGAGGTAATCGAGCCCCGGCGGATAGAGAAGCAGAACGCGCTCGCCGGCTGCGCCCAACGATTGGAGCCGGACCGCGACTGACCGCGCCTGACGATCCAGATCACCGTAAGTCAGCCTGCTCACCTCGTTCTCGCCGTCACCAAGAAACGTATAGGCCAGCCGGTTCGGCTGCAGAGATCTCCGGCGAAGAAGATCAACCAGGGTCGAGAAATGTTCGGTCATTTGTCTCTCTTCAAAGGTAGATCGGAACCATCGAGATCGGGACGGTTGGTGGGCAGTCCGAAGATCTCAGATTCGAGATGCGCGACTCACTAATCTCGTCTCTCTCGATTTAGTTCGATGGCTTGTAGATCACGCTCGAATACAGGTCGCGAGCGATCTCATCAGGTGAAAATAGAACGCGGTGATAGTCGTTGGTCAGCCATAACGAAAGCTGGTCCGCATAAAACCGGCCGCCGATCACTCCGCTCTCCCCGCCGGGTATGATCTCCGCCGATTTGATCCCATACCGACATAATTCGCCGACATACCTTCGAGCCGATCCGACACCGAATGTATAAGCCTGAGACGAAGCGGCACGCACCTCAATCGGCCCCAGGTCAATGGTCTCGAACCCGCCATCGGCCGCCAAACCCGGAAGCGCGGGCGAAAGGTCCTCAAAATTACCGGCGGTCGGGATGCTGAATTGCGGAGCCAATCCTCCGAATAGGTGGCTGAATGTTATCCGATGGAGCTTGCCCCACCGGTAGTCGTTCTGATCCGTCGACCTGTTGAAAGCTTCGCTGAATTCATCGCCGGCGAGAAGATTCAAGGCCTCCTTCAAACTCTTCAAGATTATGTAGTCGCGCCTGACGGGAGGCGGCGCATCGATTTCAGTGGTCTCAAAGAAGTCCAACCCCGAGGCGCCCACGCCCTGATTGGTGGAGAAATTATCGAGTAGGAATCTGAGATCGGCCACCTCGCGGTCGCCATAGGGTTGCATCGATTCGAGCCCGAAACGGCGAAGCGTCGCAATAATCGTATTGTTCAGGATCCGACTGCGCCAGACCGTATAGATGGTGGCGGCAACACTATTGGATATTTCAGTGTGAGAGGGTCGTTGGCGGAGACCGTTGTGATCGCTGAAGTCGTAGCCTTCGGGAATTCCGGTGGGGGCGCTGAAGTCCCATTTTGAAAGCCGCTCGACGGCCGCCCTGACAGCCGGGTCCCCGGCCAGCGCCGCCAGATCCGCCGGGGCTCCCGTCCGGCGCGCCGTATCGAACGCGCTGACGAGATAGGGAGTGAAGACCTCGGCATCGAACAACTGGACGTTGCTCTGAATACGTTCCAGGTCCTGAAACTTCACCCGGCCGCGCCCGCGATTATTGTTAAAGTACTGGTTGAGTAAGCTGGTGATCTTTGCCGCCCGAAAACCCGGGCTGAACCCGGATGAAATATAGTAGAGGCCTCCGCTGCGCCGCTGGTCGATCGGATTGTTATCGAAGGTGATTCCGAGGGGGTCGTTATTGGCGTTGACCAAAAATCCCTGAGCCGGATTGACGGCTTGTGGCATCTCCTCAGGAGGCAGCGACTCATAGTTAAATCCCGGCCCGGGATCGCTCCGGGGAATCCATTCGTTCCTCGCAGTTCCGGTGCCGTCCCTCAGAAAGAAAGGCGGCAATCCCTCGATGGTTCCCGCTTCGAGGTCCTCTCGGAGTGGGATCTGACCGTTGACGAAGGTGGCGATATTGCCGTCGACATCCGCATAAGCCCAGTTGAGCGATCCGACTTCCAGCAACTGCAATCCTCGCTTAAAGTCGGAGATGTTTCGGGCGCGGGCCAGGGCCCAGATGCCTTCCAGGTCGCGGGTCGGGCTGGAGCCGGCGAACTGCACACTGATCGCATCGACCCGGCCGCCCACAAAGAGCGGGCCATTGTTCCTTCGCGGCACGATCATGGTTGCGGAAGGCACGTTCAACCCGCTCGGCCTCTCGCCCGGGCTGACCGGGATGAGATCGTCCGCCACTCCATTTTGAACCTGATTTACTTTGAATTCCTCGGGAACCCTGATCAACGGTTCGATCCCGCCCCGATAGAGCGTTCCCACAGGCTCTCCGTTCTCGACGGCCAAGCTCTCGATAAAGAGATCCGTGATGTCGAGCGACGCGGTCGTGGCGCCCCAGGCGATGCGCTCGTTCTGTCCCAGGAACACGCCCGGAACCCCGGCATAGCCCGCCCCATACACGTTCAGCGGCGCTGAGCGCGAATCGACCGTCAAGTGGACCTCGTAAAAAATGGTCGGGATTCCGAGCCCCAGATGCGGATCATTGGCCAGCATCGCATGCCCCGTCTCGGTTTTCGATCCGGCAACTATCCACCAATTGCTTCCAACGCCCTGCTTAGAACGATTCAACAGGGGATTTCGTTCGTATCGCTCCAGGAATTTGCGCGCGGTTTCCCTGACCTGAGGACTGATCGTCGCCGGTGCCCGGCGAGCCTGTTCGATCATGATGGATCGATTATCCGGCGATCGAATCTCCCGAGCACCGGGTGAAACCGAGTCTACCGAGCCGGCGATGGTCACGGCCGGGTCAAAGGGCGCAAAGCGAAAAATATCATCGAAAAACAGCTTCGTCCCATCGAACCCGTCGGATTGCCCCGCCGCTTGATAGCTCAACAGAGCCAGGGTCCGTTGCAGATCCTCGGTCTCAAAAGAGAGCTGAAATGAATTCAGCTTGACGATCGCAAGGCTATCGACCGGGCTCCATCTCGGGACCTGCGTAATCTCCAGCGCCGCATATTCCGGCGGCAGTGAATGACTGTCGAGCCACGCATTCACGCCATCCGCATACGCCTGCAGCAGCGCGGCCGATTCAGGCGTATACGCGGTGAGCGAACGTTCGGCGGAACGGCCAATGCCGAACATCCTGATCAGGGTGTCGCTCTCGAGAATTTGATCATTGGGCCCCGCCCCCAGCATCTCCGCCAGTCTCCCGGCACCCTGTCTCCGCAAGGCATCCATTTGAAAGAATCTGTCCTGTGCATGTAAATATCCCAGCATCAAATTGACATCATAGTCGCTGGAACCGGTGATGTGCGGCACCCCGTGCCGATCTCTCGCGACCGTCACTGGTTGTCGCAAACCGGAAAGAGATTCGACCGCGGTGCCGACCGACTCATGCGCAAGCAGGCTGCTGAAGATCGCGGTCGGAATCAGAAGTAGACCCAGCGCAACGAAAAGAATCATGCTCTTAGGCAAAGTAGTTTCCTCCTCGGTCTGAGATCCGAATCAATGGTGGTAAATAGACTGATCGTGGATCACTCACCGCCCCCGGTTCTCGGCCTCTTCCAGGCAGGACCCGATCCACAACGCCAGGGTCTCGACATGAGGCGGGCTCATCATAGTCTGATGATCGCCGGGGACTTCAATAATCCGGACTTCCCCGAGGGCCAGGTGCTTCCATCCCATGGCTGGATCCTGAAACATTTTTGTTGCCAGATCGCGGTGCGAGAGATCGGCGACCGGAGATCGGGCCGGCGGCTCTGACGCTTTAAACAGGGTCACCGTGCCCGGATAGACTTGAGGAACATATCTGCGCGCGGCTCTCACATTGGCTCTATACACTTTCAGCAAAGAGCGTGCCTGTTCGACCTCAAAGTCGGGAGGTAAGATTTTCGCGCCGATCGCCTGCTTCAGGGCGGAATCGATCTGTTCGTCGCTGCGAAACCGAGGCAGACGCTCGCTTGAAATCCCCCACTCGCCGGTGAGCAGATTCATCAGGGCCGTCGCCTCGTCCTCTTCGATCCACTCCTCCTCCGAATTCAAGGTCGTGCTATCCAACAACAGCAATTGACTCACGTTCTGACCCTGCGCAACGAGCTGTTGCGCCATCTCATAGGCGACAATGCCGCCGAGCGACCAGCCCCCAAGGAGATACGGCCCTTCCGGCTGGGTGGCCCTCAGCGCCGCAATGTAGCGGGCCGCCATCTCTTCGATACTGTCATAAGAAACCCCATCTTCATCAAGAGCCGGCGTCTGAAAGGCATGAAATGGCCGATCTGAGCCCAGGCAGCGAGCCAACCCCATGTAGCAGATGACGTTTCCGCCGGCCGGATGCACGAAGAAGAGAGGCGGTCGTGAACCGGCGGATTGAAGTTCAACCAGGCAGGCCCGGGACGGGGAACTCGGTTCTCTACGTAAAACCGCGGCGAGGCGTTCAATCGTCCCTCCCTGAAACAACACGGATAACGGCAGATTTCGCCCGATCGCATTTCGAATCCCCGCCATCAATCTCACGGCGAGTAATGAATGGCCCCCCAGGTCGAAGAAATTATCGGTGACACCGACGGGGTGAATCCCCAGGACACTCTCCCAGATTTGTGTCAGATGGAATTCCAGGACGTCCCGAGGCGCGACGAAGCGCTCCTTCGAGAGGTGCCGAGGATCAGTCGGCATCGGCAATCTCCGGCGGTCGATCTTCCCGTTCGCCGTGACCGGCAGCTCTTTCAGCATGATGATGGTTGAAGGGATCATGTACTCAGGCAATCTCTCTCTGAGATGCATCTTGAGCGACGAGGCGGTCGCCCCGTCTTCTCCAACCACATACCCGACGAGCATCTTGCCGCTGCTCTCTTCTCCGTTTGTTACCACGACGCTCTGTTTCACCAACCGATGCTCATTCAATACCGCCTCGATCTCTCCCAACTCGATCCGATACCCTCGGACCTTCACCTGCGAATCTACCCGCCCTGCGAACTCGATATTCCCGTCCGACAGATATCGCCCGAGATCCCCCGTTCGATATAACAGCTCCCCGCCGGTTCGGCTGAAATGATTCGGCCTGAACTTATCGGCGGTCAGCGCTGATTTTCCCAGATAACCTCTCGCCAGACCGGCCCCGGAGATGTAGATCTCGCCTCTCACTCCGATCGGCACGGGCTCCATTTCCTGATCGAGGATGTACATTCCGGCATTTCCGATGGGCCTTCCGATCGGCACCGAAGGCCGTTCGCATTCACCTGCTGTGACCTCGTAGACACAACACCCGACCACCGTCTCGGTCGGCCCATACTCATTGACGAGTCTCGTACCGTGTGCTCGCTCCCGCCAATGGTTCACATCTCCGGCCCTCAGTTCCTCCCCGCCTATCACCAAGACTCTCGCGCTACCTTCCAGGTCTGAGTTCTCCATCTGCTGTGCCAGTATTTCCAAATGCGCCGGGGTGATCTTGATCAAACTGTAGTCTCTTTCCAGCTTGAGGGCTGTCGCCAGGGCTTCGACCCCTTCTTCTTCCGCGAGTAAATTCACGGTTTTTCCATTGACCAGCGGTCCATACAGACTAGTCACCGTCAGGTCGAATCCGATGGATGAATTCACCGGCGCGCCGGTTCCTTCATCCATCCGGTATGCTTCTGTCGCCCACCTCAGATAATTGGCCAGTCCTCGGTGGTTGATCATCACACCTTTCGGTTTACCGGTTGAACCGGAGGTGTAGATCACGTAAGCCAGGTCATCATCTTCGACCTGTCCCCCCGGCAGGTCCGCGCGCTCT
>DATEFT010000176.1:0-18456 GCA_035280505.1 Blastocatellia bacterium
TAAAGCCTGGGGTAAAGCGCGCAGCGCGGAACCCCAGGTTGACGATGAACATGATCCGGAGCCCGCGAGAGCGGGCGACAGCCCATGATCTGCCGCCCGTTTCACGGGCTCAGGCCCATCGTTGGCAAGACCTGGGGTTCCGTTCGGCTCCGCCTCACTCCACCCCCAGGCTTTACTCTTTCGCGCGCTCCGCGCGCTACAGGTCAAACAACTTAGTTAGCAAAGTACTCAGTATACTTTTCAACGAGACTCGATGATCAAAACAGAAGAATCGCATCCCGTGCGCGGCTACCTGTTGGCGGCCGGGGCCGCCGTGATGTGGGGAATTTCGGGCGTGGTGGCGAAATTTCTGCTCCGCCGGCAGGTGAGCCCCGATGAGCTGCTGGTCTTCCGCACCTCGGTCGCCGCCATCCTGCTCTTCACGTGGCTCGGCCTCTCTTCGCGATCGTTACTCAAAGTCGAGCGCCGCGACCTGCCTTCCCTGGCGCTGCTCGGAGCGATCGGCCTGGTCCTGAACCAGGGCTGTTACTACCTGGCGCTCTCGACCGTGAGCGTCGGTTATGCGCTGTTGATCCAGTACCAGGCGCCGGTCTTCCTGATGGCCTATGGAGTGATCTCGAAGACCGAGCGGATGACGGCGGGGAAGATTCTGGCGGCGTTGACGGCGATCGGCGGCTGCGGGCTGATGGTGGGAGGCCAACCCGGTGGTCTCGCGCGAACCTCACTGATCGGAACGTTGTACGCCCTGGGTTCGGGGCTCGGCTTCGCCTTCTACACCGGATACGGAAAACGCGGCCTGGCCCGTCATGATCCGCGGACCATGATGGCCTATGCCTTCCTCTTCGCCGCCCTGATCTGGCTCACCATCCGCCCGCTCTGGACGCTCCCCTGGGCGACCTATGACCTCTCGATCTGGCTCTTCTTCCTCTACCTGGGAGTGGTGGCGACGGTGCTGCCGTTCGGTCTCTTTCTCGCGAGCCTGCGCTATCTGGAGCCGAGCCGCAGCAGCCTGACCTCGATGCTCGAACCGGTCGTCGCCGCGGGAGTGGCCTGGTGGTGGCTGGGTGAGAAGATGGCGCCGCTGCAGATCCTCGGCGGCGCGGCCGTGCTCGGGGGGCTGGTCCTGCTGCAGATCGAGAGCCTGCTCCGCAGCAGGCTCCGCAATTCGCCGGCCGGTTCCGAAGATCCGGCTATTGCTCCTTCTGATTGTTGAGCTTGAACTCAACCTTCTTGTCGAAGATCGGCCCGAGGTCCTTGACGGTATAGTCCGGGGGAACCTGGAAGAGCGAGGGATCCGGCTCGCTCCGGGTAATGTTGGTCAGGCGAAAGACGGTATCGCCGAACCGCGGATCGAGCTGTTTGGTCATGAGGACGATCTGCAACTCCGGTGAATACCAGCGCTCGTTGACGATCTCGATCGGGCGTTCGTTGCCGATGGCGCCGGCCGGAATCGTCTGAATGGTGCGGGTGCCTTCGGCCTCGACTCCCTCGATCATCTGTTTGCCCAGCGACTCCTGGCGGAGATCCGTCTTGGGAAAGGGCTCGATGGCCAGGCCCGGCCGGGCCGGGACCGCGGCGGTGAAGACCTGGTCGCCCGGTTTCTTGTCGAGCGTGAAGTTGAAGGTCAGGAGCCCCTGCACCTTCACCTGCTGGCCGTTCTGTTCGCTCGGCTTGAACTTCCATTGTCTGGCGGCATCCAAGGCGGCGTCGCGCAAGAGCGGAGGACCACTGACGGCCGAGGCGTCGGTCACATCTCCGTTCTCGTTGATGGTCACCTGGACCTGCACCGGCCCCTCGACTCCCGCCGATTTGGCAGCCGGAGGATAGATCGGCTGAACCTTCTTGAGCGCGCTGCTTTGCACACCGCCGGTCGAGACCTTGGTCTGTCTGATGGTCGTGGTGGTCGTGGTGGTGGCACTCGAGGTTGCATCCGCAACGGCTGTCGCCCTCATCACCTGGCCGCCGGCCATCATGGCGGTCGGCGGGATCATCGCCGTAAAAGCCTGGAGTGCGCCGAACGGCTGCCCCAGCACCTTATGCGCCGTGCGCGAATTGGGATCCAGAGTGTAGCTGACGCTGTTCACGGCATCGAAGATCGCGACCAACGTCGCCCGGGGCTGGTCGGCGGAACCAGTCACCAGGCCGGCAAGTTGAGAGAAGGTCTCTTCACGGCGGGTCCGGCCCTCACCATCGCGATAGAGATTGGCCGTCGTCCGGCGGACGATCCGGTTGCCGTCACCCAGGACCTGGGCGAACTCCGTCACGGCGTCGGCCGAAAAGGGAGCCCCCTTCACAACCTTGCCGTCAAAACTCACCTCGGAGGTCACGAAACCCAGGGTCCCCTGACCACCATTGATGATTATATTATCGACCATGACCAGATCTCTGTTGACGACGGTCTGGGTCTTCTTCTGGCCGTCATCCTGGGCCCGGACGCTGAAACCCGACAGGCCCTGGACCGCCAGCGCGGCCGCGCAGACCGCGGACAAAACATTTCGACTCTTCAGAATCATGATTTTCTCCTCTTCCCGACAGATCTTGCCGATCAGCGATGACTGCATACCGAGTTGCTGCTCTTTTTCTTTAACCGCGAAACACGCGAAAGGTGTTTGATTCCGCGTCTTTCGCGGTAGTGAGCTTAACGAATGAATCTGATCGCGCGCGCCACTCCGTCTTCGCCCAACAGCAGGTCGGCCTTGATCGGAATCTCGGCCCGTTCGGCGTTCATCGGCAGACCGAATGAGACCAGCGCCGAACGTGGAATCTGAACGCGCACGACTTTCCCCCGATCGATGGGGGCGAAATTGTTGACGGAACTGAGCATCATAAAATCCGTGGCGATCTCGCGCGGACTCTCGCCGTCGTTGGCATAGACGGTCAGTCCATCCCGGATCAGTCCGGCGGCGATGACCGGTCTGCGCTCAGGCCCGCGCGGCCGACCTCGCCCGCCGACCTGGACGCGAGTCGGCGCCCCCCTCACGAACTTCCGTGAAGGCCGGGGCTCGACAGCCGCCGGACCGGGCGTCACCGGCGATTGCTCCGGCGGCCGGTCCACGCTCAGGATCAGCTCCGAACCGGGGGCCAAAGGATGGGGCGGCGATTTGGGTCGCCGGGCCATGGAGATCATCACGCCCACGGCGAGCAGCACCAGCGCGGCAGCCATCAGGGTCCAGGACGAGAGCGCCCACGGGCGGGACGGCTCAGGCGGGGCCGGCGCGGGTCTCCCCTGTTGCCAGAAGGCCTTCAGCAGCGCGGCCTCGACGTGCGGGGGCGCAATCTTATCCAGATCATCCGCGGCCAGGGCCGCCAACTCGGCCGCCAGGGCCCGTTCCCGGGCCAGGCGCGCGGCGCATCGGGCGCACGCCTCGGCATGGGCCAAACTCCGTTCCCGCTCCGCGGGGGCCAGCGTTCGCCCTCCGGCGAGCTCCAGAACGACATTCTCAAAATCTCGGCAATTCATACCAGACAATCGGCGATCTTAGTTTGGGGTCTATCCTTCTCGGCCATTTTCATGGCGCTCAACTTCTCGACCAGCAAAGCGCGGGCCCGGTGCAACCGTGACCGGACCGTCCCGACGGCGCAACCCAGGGTTTGGGCCGTCTCGACATAACTCATCTCGTGGAGATCAAAGAGCACGACGACCTCCCGATAGTGCGGGGGCAGCGCCAGCACGGCCTGGCGCACGGCGTCGATCTTCTCGCGCCGGGTCAGCTCCGCCAGGGGATCGGTCCAGTCGACCAGCCCCTCCGGCAAGACCCGGTCCTCCTGCGGATCCTCGATCGGCAAGAGCGGGCGGTCCTTCTCGATCCGCCGCCGCACCTGATTCCGTGCGATCCCGTACAGATAGGCCGTGAAGGGGCCTCGCGCCGGATCGAACTTCACGTGCTCGCCCATCAGCGCGATAAAGACCTCCTGGGTCACGTCTTCAGCGACGGCCTCCGAACCGCTCATCCGCAGCGCGAAGCGGTAGATATTCTCCTGCCGCCGGCGATAGAGCGTAATGAAGCCGTTCTCGTCGCCCGCCCGCATCAGCCGCAATAGTTCGTCATCACTGAGAGTGGTGTACATCGCCATCCGTGGTTCATCGTCATCGTTCAACTGCCGTCGACCCTACTTCAGATGGGCAATGCCGAAAGTTCCATAAAAAAAGGCCTAGAGAAGTCTGGAGAAGTCTGGAGAAGTCCGAAAGCTATTCCGAATCCTACACTTTGGAGTCTGCGTTAAAGCCTGGGAGAGCCCGGAATCGTCTTTTGACTTTTCTCGACTTCTCTAGACTCAGGCTATCGTTCGATCTCGAGTTGGCGCGGTTTGAGGCGGATCTCGAAGAGTTTCGGCCAGAGTTTGCCGGTCACGAAGAGCCGGTCCTGGGTCTCGTCATAGGCGATCCCGTTGAGGACATCGACGTTTCGCATCCGGTCCTCGACCGAGAGCAATCCCGACAGATTAATCCAGGCCCGCACCCGGCCGGTCTGCGGGTCGATTCGCGCGATCCGGTCGGTCTGCCAGATATTGGCGTAGATCTCGCCCTTGATATATTCAAGTTCGTTGAGGTACGGAATCGGCTGCGACCCGTCATAGACGTTGATCTCCCGTTCGACCTGAAAGGTGCCGGGGTTCAGAAAGCGGATCCGATTGGTCCCGTCGCTCAAGATCAGCGAATGCCCGTCCTGCGTCAACCCCCAGCCCTCGCCGGTATAATTGAAGGTGTTGAGCGTGCGGAATGATTCCAGATCGTAAATAAAACCGCGCTGCGATTGCCAGGTCAACTGGAAGGCCTGGCCGTTGAAGAGCGCCAGACCTTCGGCGAAATATTGGGCCGAGACCTCGGTTTTTTTGAGGACCTCTCCGGTCTGCAGGTCGACCTTGCGAATCGAGGATTGCCCGTTGAGCCCGGTGCTCTCATAGAGCGCGCCTTGATAATAGACGAGCCCCTGGGTAAAAGCTGCCGGATCGTGCGGATAGGTATTGACCACCTCAAATGTATAATTCAAAACCTTGGCCGGAACGGCTGGAGTTCCGGGCGCTTGAGTCTCGCCGCTCTGACAACCGATGACGGCGGAGAGTAACAGCGTGAGGAACAATATTTTTAGATATTTCATAAATTTTCACCCCGACTTCTAAATCCATCTAAACATTTCTTTGGCTAAGCTTGCGGCAACCACGAAATATGTTAGTATCTGCCCGGTGTCAATAAATGTTTTGAGGTCTAATACAGGAGAATCAATGTCTGAAAGCAACTGCACATTTTGCCGGATCATCGCCGGTGAAATACCGTCAAACAAAGTATATGAAGATGATCAAGCCTTCGCATTCCGCGACGGTAACCCCCAGGCGCCGACTCATGTCCTGATCGTGCCCAAAGAACATATTGAATCGCTCAATGACATCGCGCAGGGTGACGAGGGCATGCTGGGCCACCTCTTGCGCCTGGCCCCCAAGATCGCCAACCAACATGGCATTGCGGAGAGCGGATATCGCACCGTGATCAATACCGGGGAGAACAGCGGACAGTCCGTGTGGCATCTTCACGTACATGTCCTGGGTGGACGTTCAATGACTTGGCCTCCGGGCTAAGACCCCATAGGTAGATGGTGATCAATTGTTCGCGATAGCACATCCGCACGAATCATCCATCATCACCATAAATGGCCTAGGGCTTTGAGCAAATAGAGAATTGATGCGATTCCACCCACAATCAACAAGACCAGTGTGCCGATCACGAGACCTGCGAACAAGAGGTCCGAGAGTTCGGGGGGTCGGCGCTCCTGCGCGTGTTGCCGCAGGAGTTTCAGATTCCAACGGTTCGCTTTCACGAAAAAGTCCGCCGCATCGCCGATGACCGGAACGAGACCGATAAGATAATCAAATCCCATATTAATAGCCATCCGCAGGATGACGATCTTCGGCACCCGGTAGTAGATTGCACTCCCGATCAGGTATAGCGAAAAGATCGCGGTCACGGTGTCGCCGAGCCAAGGCACCGCTCCGAGAATCGGGTCGAGCCCGATGCGAAAGTTGAAGAAAGGGAGCCGGATCCAATCATCGGACCACCGCACGAGGCGCTCCAGATGATCGAGATTCACCCTTTCGCCCCTTTCCGTCGCCCGGGTTTCGGTCGTGTTCTGCGGTCTCGCGCTCCTGTCCGGATCTCCCATGGCGGTTCTCAGCCGG
Organism: Blastocatellia bacterium; assembly: GCA_035280505.1. Classification (GTDB taxonomy): domain Bacteria; phylum Acidobacteriota; class Blastocatellia; order RBC074; family RBC074; genus JAKEHZ01. The sequence continues at coordinate 6,172 of DATEFT010000176.1, forward strand.
TCCCAATCAGTAACGATTTGCCTCAAAATTGTTTGGCGGCGGTGCGCCCGATCTTGATGAAGACGCGGCCCAGGGCTCGCATCTTCGAGACCGGCGTCGGCAGCAGGGTCAGATCGGGCGTCCCGATATCCTCATCGCCATGCTTCTCCTTGAGCCATCGCTGAAAGAGCGTCCGCACGCCGTTCGGGTCCTCGGCGGCCGCCAGAAAGGCGAACCGCAGATGCTCCGGCAAGGCGATGTGAAAACGATGCGAGGCGAAGTAGTAACGGAGCGCGTTGAAGAACTTCTCGTCCCCGAGCTCCTTGCGCAACGCGGCGAAGAGCAGCGCGCCCTTGGCCTCGACGATCGCCGTATACTGCAGCGAATTTTTGAACTCCTTGATCGGCTTCTCGACCTCGGTGTCGGGACCGCCCAGCATGCGATAGGCCTGGTAGGCGCCGTTCAAATGCTGTTCGATGATGGTCTCGCCCAACTGCCGCCCGTAGACCGCCTCGTGATAGTAGGCCGCGGCATAGGTCGCCAGCGCGCCGGCCAGGTACGGCGACCGCTCCGGATCGCTCCCGACGGCCTCTCCCCACCACTGGTGGGCGACCCCCTGGGCGATCGAAAATTCGAAGGACGATTTGATGACATCCGACTGCTCGCGCAGGATGTTGGGCAGCCGCACCGTGTGCGGCGCGTCGAAATCGATGTAGTAGGCCTGCGCCTGCGCCACGACCGAGGGAAAATCGATTCCGCTGTAGCCGGCCGGCAGCGGCAGTTCGACGATCTGGAGCAGCGGATAGGGATAGTCGCCGAAAGCCTTGATGTAGGTCTCCAGCGCGCCCACCGCGATCTGCAGCGCCTTCTTGCCCAGCCGCTCATCGCTCTCCCGGTAATAGGAGACCACCCGCACGGAACCGACTCGCTTCTCGACGCTCTTCACGCGCTCGGCCAGCACGATCGTGAAACCGCGCAGGTTCTCGCCGCGGAAGACGTGGGTCCGGCGATTCGCCGCGGCCGGACCGGAGTTCACGCAGGCGGCGGAAGCCAGGACCGTCAGATCGCCCTCGGTCCGGAGCACCACTTCATAGTCCGCCACCTCGCTGAAGACGATCCCGTTCACCCCCGAAGCCAATCCCTGTTCGCCCAGTTGCAACTGCCGCGGGGCGATCATGGGATAGAAATAGCCCAGCAGAATGGCTTCATCGCCGGCGAAGAAGATGTCCCGCGAATCCCTGGTCTGACGATCATCGCCGACCGCGTCGTTGACCTCCTGCAGAAAATGGGCGAGCAGGCTGGCCTCTTCGCGCTGGACTCGCGGAATCCGCGCCATGAATTCGAGCGCCAGATCGATGCTCTGCCCGGGGCCGAGCTTGGCCGGCAACTCGACCTTGAGCATGCTCTGACGAGCACGCGGACTGAACTTCAGATCCCGTCCCGCCAGACTGACGCGCTGAACCGTCAGCCACGCCTCATCCTCCTCCGACAATCCGACATTCGGATAGAGATGGAAGACCACGCTCTCGAGTTCTTCGCGGCTGGAATTGGTGAAATGGACGGTCTCTCGCCCGGTCATCGTGGCATTGCCGTAATCCAGGTCGACCTCGATCTGATACCGCAGCCCGCTCGCCGCTCCCGGAGCGCGCGCCAGAGCCTGTTCGACTCCGACGAGGACCAAGAAACAGATCAATGGCACGGACCATTGCAGATTGTCGCCCCTGATGACCGTTTTACGATAACTTGTTTTCACTCGGCCATTCTACTGCAGGATCTCAACACCTTAAAAGCAGCATGCCCCGCCCCGCCCGATCCCCTATAGATTCCTCATTTTTTCTGCCACGGGCTTTTTTCGTTGACACGGATTTCAACTGCCGTTATCATTCGCCATCTTGAAAATGACTTTCAAGATCGACGATCTCCCGGCAGCAAAAATCCTCGATCGAAAACGCCAGGAGCCAGCGATCCTGGCGGCTGCGCGGGCTCACAAATATTTAAAGATTTTCAGGTGACCTCCAAAGTAACACCACCGGGGGTCTAAAGAGCACCAATCCGGTCTGTCACGCAAGACAGACGGGCTGCGGGCCATGACCTCCGGTCCGCCGCCACGAAAAGAACCGAACCGATTCATTCCGCCGAATCGGCGTGTTGACAAAGGAGTGTTCGCAGATGTCTGAAATCCCCATTTCTACAGCTCAATCGTCGCTCTGCAATTTCTTGCCTCCAAGTGAGACCTGGAGAGTCGCGGGAAACGGGGCTCCGTCCGGTCGGATCACGGCAGATCCGGTTCGGACGAAGCGCCGGGTTCCGGGACTTTTCCAGGCTCGCCTGGTTATGCTGGCCCTCGGACTGATGATGGTCTGGGCCGGCGGGACGCAGTCCGCCTCGGCGCAATCGGCCGCGGGCATCGTGCGCGGCCGCGTCACCGACAAGGCCGGCGCGGTGCTGGCCGGCGCCACGGTCACGCTGAGCAATCTGGCGACCGGACTGGACCGGATCGCTCTGACCGATGCGAGCGGCACCTATCTCTTCGCGGGCACGCGCGGCGGCCGTTACCGCCTGACCGTCAGCGTCAGCGGATTTGCGCCGGCGATCCGCGAGATCGAGAGCGCCTCCTCCGAATCGACCGATTTTGCGCTGGAACCCGGCTCCCTGACTGAAGGGCTGACGGTCGTCTCGGGTTCGCGCCAGGAGGAGTTGCGCGAAAGTCTCAACACCAAGGTCGACGTGATCGGTCGCGCCCGCATTCGGGACACCGGTTACGAGAACGTCGCCGACGTCCTGCAGGAGCTGCCGGGCGTGGTGACGCGGGCCGGAACGCTGGGCGTTCAGGGCGTGGGAGCGAGCGGCGAGCAGATCCAGGGGATCGATTCGCGCCAGGTGCTGGTGCTCTTCGACGGGCAGCCGGTGACCGGCGCCCGTGGGGTCAAGACCACGCTCAACCTCGATCGCCAGTCGATCAATACTCTGGAACGGATCGAGGTGGTCAAGGGCGCGTCATCCGCGCTCTACGGATCGGACGCCATCGGCGGCGTCATCAATCAGATCAGCCGCGAACCGAACTCCCCGGTGGAGACCGCGTTCACCACCTCGGGCGGTTCGCTGGGCCGGCTCGATACGCGCGGAGACGTCGGATTCGCCCGCAACAAGTTCTCGGGCCTCTTCAGCGGCGAACGTCACAAACAGAATCCCTGGGACCTGACGCCGGACACGCCCGATACGACCGGCGCCGGTTTTCACCGTTACGACGCCTACGCCAAGGTCAAATATAAATTCAACCCGGATTTCGCCCTGACCGCGTGGGCGCGAGGTTACTGGAACGAACAGCGCGGCCGCTCGATCGGCGATACCCCCCAGGGCTTCGTCCTGCAAGAATCGTTCGCCGACGAGGACTCCCAGAGTTTCAATCTCGCCGGCAACTGGCAGCTCAACGACCGGACGGCGGTCGAGGCTCGCGGTTTCCTCTCGAGATGGGACGAGTTGATCAACTCGCAGATCCTGAGCAACCGGTCCCTGGTCGACACGGGCAACCTGTTCGAGAGATTGGGCAAGGTTGACGGCTCGATCTCCCGGATCCAGGGTGAACATCAGTTGATCCAGGCGGGGGCCGAGTGGATGACCAACAAATACGGCGGCATCAATCGCCTGCAGAACGACAAGGGCAACAGCATCGATTTCGCCTCGGTCTGGGCGCAGGACCGCATCAGCCTCGCCAACCGGGCGACGGTCACCGCCGGCCTGCGTTTCGACAATCATTCGATCTTCGGCTCCGCCGTTTCGCCGAAGGCTGGCCTAAATCTGCGGCTCACGGATTACTGGCGGATTCGCGCATCCTATGGGCGTGGATTTCGTGCGCCCGATTTAGGTCAGCTTTTTTATCGGTTCCTCAATCCGACCAACTTCTATCAGGTGATCGGCAACCCGAACCTGCGGCCGGAGTATGCCAATACGTTTCAGGCCGGCGCCGAATTCACGACGCACAGCCGCCGCGCCCGGTTCAGCGTCAATCTCTTTCGCAACGACATCGACGACCTGATCGAAGCCCAGAACCTGGGCTTCGTGGTCACGCCGGGCCAGCTCAACGCGATCGCTCAACGTGAGGGGATCGACCTCGCGGCCTTCCGGCCCGGGCTGGGGCGCTTGCTCTTCCTCTACAAGAACATCAGCGACGCTCGCACCCAGGGGGTGGAGTTCGACGGAGACCTGACGCTCACTCGCGGAGTGCTCGTCGGAGGCGCGTATACTTATCTCAATACGCGCGATCTGATCGCCCGCACGCCGCTGACTCAACGGTTCCGGCACCAGGGCCACCTCCGGATGGCCTGGGAGAGCAACGAACGAATCGGGTTGCGGGCCAATTTCCGCGGCACCTTCTTCAGTAAATCGCTCCTGACCTTGCCCGATGACCCGGTGCCCCTGGGACCGGATAATTTTATGCCCTCGTTCACGCTCTGGGATCTCTACGGGGCCAAGCGGCTGCACCGCAACCTGGAGGTCTTCGGCGCGATCGACAACCTGACCAACAGCAGGGATCCGAATTACGGCGTGCCGGGCGCGTCGATCTTTCGGGCCGAGACCGGACGCGCTTTCCGGATCGGCATGCGTTGGAATTGGGAGAGGGAGAGAAGATAGATTTGGCGGCGCAACAGGGCTCCTACCATCCTTGATCCCGCCTTGACGAAGCTTGTGACACCGACTGGTTCTGTTGCGCCGCCAAACCACACAGTCGGTTTTCAGATCCGGGTCGGGGCCGCCCTCGGGCGGCTCCCCGGCCGCGGAGCTAAGGTTCAAAGTACTAAGCGAGAAGACCTCGACGGCCGTCTCTCTGAAACGGCTAACCGCCAAGGAGAAACATGAAGAAAATTCAAACGAAAATTGATGGTTATTTTATTCCGGTCCGATGTTATAAATGCCTGGAGGGCTGTATTCATCTGGAGTACGGAAACGCGGTCTTCACCTTCACCGAGCAACAATTTACCGTGCTGGCCGAGGTGATCACCGAGACTTACGGTAAGATCAAGGCGGAGAGTACGGTCGAAGAGAGCGATTCGTTGGAATGCGCTAAACCACTATTGATGTGAGGAGTATAAGGCATGAATCTTTCGATCATCCTGTTGCTGATCTTCAACCTGATTCCGGCGTGGAGCGCCAAGGCCAGAATCTGGCCGGGTTTTCGGGGAGTCGGCGACAGCCAGACCCACGCGCAGAAATTGCCCCTGGCCTGGGATGATCACAAGAACGTGGCGTGGAGCATCGCTTCACCGGGTTACGGCCAATCGAGCCCGGTCGTCTGGCAGCAGCGGATCTTTCTGACCTCGATCGAAGGCCCGAACAAGGAGCGGCTGCTGGTGACCGCCTTCGATCTCAAGACCGGCCGCCCGCTCTGGCAGAAAGAGTCGCCCGCGACCTTCACCATGAAGGACGCGAACATCGTCAGCAAAGCGGCGCCGACGCCGGCCGTCGATGAGCACCGGGTCTACACCTTCTTCGAGAGCGGCGACCTGCTCGCCTTCAGCCACCAGGGCCAACTGATCTGGCAGCGCAAGCTGGCCCAGGAGTACGGAGCCTACAAGACCAACCATGGACTCGGCAGTTCGATCGCCCTTACCGACAAGGCCGTCATCGTGCTGGTCGCGCACGACGGGCCCTCCTACCTGTTGGCCGTCGACAAACAGACCGGCCAAAACCTCTGGAAAGCGGACCGGCCGCCGGGAGGCGGATGGAGTTCGCCGATCGTCGCCAACGACCAGGGTCAATCGCAGATTCTGATCAGCATCAGCGGCGGCGTCTCGGCCTACCGCGCCGAGACCGGAGAGGTGCTCTGGTCGGTGAAAGGTCTCAAAGGCAATAACGTGCCGTCCCCCTCGGTGAGCCTCGATCAGCACCTGGTGGTCGCCGGATCGAGCGACAAGGGCATGAACGTCGCCATCAAGCTCGGCGGGACCGGAGACGTCACGGAGTCGAATATCGCCTGGCGGGCCCAGGAGGCGACCGCCAGCTTCTCATCCCCCCTCATTCATCAGGATCACGTCTATTTCGTCAATAAAGTCGGCGTCGCTTTCTGCCTCGATCTCAAGACGGGCGAGGAACGGTGGCGCTCCAGGCTGGGCAGCGAATGCTGGGCCTCGCCGCTGGCGGCCGACGATCATATCTATTTCTTCGCCAACGACGGACGGACCTTCGTCCTGCGCGCCGGCGCCAAACTCGAACAGGTGGCGGTCAACACGCTCTCGGGATTCGAGCGCGTCTACGGCGTCGCCGCCGTAGACGGCGCGCTCCTGTTGCGATCGGGCCGCCGACTGGTCAAACTCGGCGCGCTGTAAGACTCCAACCGCGAAAGACGCGTAACTTTTAGAGAGGTACTCTCCCAAGTTAATGAAAGGGGATTTCCAATCATGCTCAGATTCAACCATCTTCGCAGCTCGGGCCCGCGGATCCTGGCCTTCCTGTTCTGCGTCGCGGCGCTGACCGTGGCCGGCAGGGCGCAAAGCGGCCCGCCCCAGGGGGCCGATCCGGAGGCCTGGAATATGCTCAATTCGGCGCGGAACAGCGGCCAGTTCTTTCCGGCCAACTTCTCCGGCGCCACCTTCGAGGTCGTCTTCAACGATCACGGCCAGATCACTACGGGCCGGGCCGAATACAAGACCACCGGGCGAACGGAGGCCCAGATCGAGGGGTTGAAGGACGAGGCCCAGGTCTGGCTCGACGAACAGATCAACAGCATTCTCAACCATCGCCGCGGAGGCGATTTCTCCAAGGGCGACGGCAAATATCCGATCACCTTCGGCCAGGACGACCGGAGCCCGGCCGGGCGGCAGCTCGATCTCAATGACGGCATGAAGTCCAGTTACCGGATCCGCAACAACCAGGTGGCCGAGGTCGACCGGACCATGGGCGGAGAACACTTTACGATCTCCATCCTGGAGACGACCCCGCTGCCCGGCGGCAAAGTCGTGCCGCGCCACTTCAGCGTCTCCTATTTCGACGCCAAGAGCGGCGCCCTCAAACGCACCGAGACCTTCTCCGACGAGTATGCCAAGGTCGGCGAGGTCTGGTTCCCGGCCTCCCGGCGCATGGTTCGCGCCGAGAACGGCCGCGTCATCACCCGCGTGATCGAGTTCCGCAATCCCAAGATCTCGTTGGCCAGCGAACAGGCGGCCCGCTAGCTTCCCAGGTGTTGAAGTCCAGAGAAGCCTGGAGGTCAGCTCTGCTGACTTTTCTAGACTTCTCTCGACTTCTCCAGACTTTTCCGGACTCCCCCTGACGGCCCTTGACTTTTTCCGACTCTTTCCAGCCGCTTCGGCCACCCCTAGACTTTTCTAAACTCGCCTTGACGCGCCGAGCAACTTAACCGTAGACTCCCTCCATCGAAGTGCTTGGTCAGTAGGCAACACTCTCCCAAAACCGATAACAAACTATTTTAAAAGAGGAGTGATTAAAGATGGCTTCTCGTATAGTGGCGACGACAGCGACCTGGGCTCCATTACCAATACGGATCGGGTTGGGCCTGGTAATGTTTGCCCATGGGGCCCAAAAAGTCTTAGGCATCTGGGGTGGCAGGGGTTTTAATTCATGGATCGAAGGAATAGCTCCCATGGACCTGCGCCCTTCCTGGTTTTGGCTCGGCGCAGCGGCCTTCTCCGAATTCATCGGCGGCGCCCTGGTGCTGCTCGGACTCTTCACGCGGGTCGCCGCGTTCTTTATCGCCTGTGTCATGGCGGTGGCGATCGCCGGTGTTCACTGGAGGAACGGTTTCTTCTTATCAGCGGGCGGATTCGAGTATGCCTTCACGCTCCTGTGTATGGCAATCTCGCTCATCATTAGCGGAGGCGGAAATCTTTCGGTCGATCAGCGGATGGCGTAACTCATTTCGACTGAAACTTGGACTGCGATCTGGGGTTGCCGCTGGCAATCCCAGATCTTTTCACCTATACTTTTTTCACCCCTGACACTCCCATCCAATCGAGTAAGGAGCAGGCCATGAAGCGCTGTACGCGTTGTTTCGCTGAGATTCATGATCTCGCCGTCTTCTGTCCTCACTGTGCCCAGTTGCACGAACCCGATTTCGACCAGTTGATCAACCAGACCCTGGATCAGCGGTATCGGATCTACCGGCGCCTGGGACAGGGAGGCCTCTCGAGCGTCTTTGCCGCCACCGATCTGCACTGGGATCAGGTCGTGGTCCTCAAGGTGAGCGACCCGGCGCAGCTCGTCCGCCGCGATCTCAGCTATGACATCGATCCGGAAGACGCCCGCCAATACTGGGACGAGATGACCGGACGGATGCGCCGCGAAGCCGAGACGCTCATGACCATCGATCACCCGAATATCGTCCGCTTCTACGGCTCCGGATCGATCAACGACGATCTCCGGTACGTGGTGATGGAGTTCCTGCATGGCCGGACCCTGCGCCAGGAGATCGATCGCCGGGGACGAATCTCGTTGGCCGACGCCGTTCAGATCACGCTCGAGATCGCCGCCGGCCTGGAGGAGGTCCACCGGCGCGACATCATTCATCGCGATATCAATCCGCGCAATATCTTCATGCAGGAATGGCCGGACCCCGATCAATTCACGATCAAACTGATCGACTTCGGCATCGCCAAATTTCCCCAGTTGCCCGGGACGCCGCCCTTCACCAAGCATTCGGTCATGAGCGGCACCGTCGCCTACGCTTCGCCCGAACAGTGTCAGAGCCGGCCGATCGATCAGCGCACCGACATCTACTCGCTGGGAACCGTGATCTACGAGATGCTGACCGGCCAACAGCCCTTCAGCGGCCGCACTCCCACCGAGATCGCGCTGAAACAGATTCAATCGGAACCGACTCCGCCGCGCGCCCTCAATCCCGATCTGCCAGCCGGGATCGAGATGGCCCTGCTGCGCGCGCTGGCCAAGAATCCGGATGAGCGCCAGCAGACCGTCGAAGAGCTGGGAGCCGATGTCCAGGCGGGATCCCGCCAGATCGTGATCCCGCTCGATCATGAGCAACCGCACGCCGACCACGGAGCCTGGTCCCCTGCCCCGGAGGCCCAGCGGATCTCCTTCGGCAGCTACGGCGCCGCCACCACAGCCCAACTGCTGAACGACGATCCCAAACCGGCCCGGGGCCGGGTGGCCCTGGCCGTCGCGGGGATCCTCGTCCTTTTATCGCTGGTCGGATTTCTGCTGGCCAGGCATCTGATCTCCAGACAGCAATTGGCCGGCGCGCCGGCCCTCGTGACGAACCTGGATCAGCCGGCGCCCACGGCCTCGCCGACTCCGACCGCCACCGCCATCCCGAGCAGCGATGCCGACGCCCTGGAACTGGCGGCGAGACAGTCGCAGGAGATCGCCAGGGCCGCCAACGCCGCCAACGCCGCGATCGCCGCCTCGCCCTCGGTCAAGGCCACGCCGGCCGTGACTCAACCGGCGGCCAAACCCGCGGCGGCGGCCACGCCCGTCGTCGCGAATAACAACAAAGGCGCGGTCAAGACGGACCGCCCATCATCGACCGGGTCCGGCGCACCGGCGAACGCCCACCCGGCGAGTCCGCCCCTGCCGCCGCCGACGATCACGGCGTCTCGCCTCCCGCAACCGCAAAGCCAGCCGGAGACCGAACAGGCTCCCCGCCGCCAGGACTCTCCGGCGGTCGAACGCCCGGTCGAGAGGGCGGCCGCCAACGATCAGAGAGCCGGCCAGGATGAACCACCGACGCCGGATCGCGAACGCGAAGAGCCGGCCGGCCGCCGCCGCCGTGCAACCACGGATGACCGCGACAACAGCGACGAAGACCGCCCCTCCAGGACCAGCCCCAAGCTGATCCAATGGAGCGGCACCGTCAACCGCCAACGCGTGGTCAAGATCGAGATGCCGGGCGTACCCGGCCGGATCGAGATTCCGCGCGCCTACCGTGAGCGCGTCGGCGTCGTCGAACCGCCGAGCGCCACCAACGGATGGCGTTCCGCCGTCCTTCGAGTCTTCGGACAGGGAAACGTCTCCGTCCTCATTCGATGGTGGCCGACGGCCGGAAGACTATCCGACTAAAGAATAGTCTGGAGAAATCTGGAAAAGTCGGGGGAACTCTAGAAAAGTCGGAAGCACATTCGTCCAGACCCATTCGGCCAAAGGTCTTAGGCTGCTCCAGACCTCTCCAGACTTCTTTCAATCAGGATGGGTTTGATTCCGGCCGCGGCCGCGCCCTCGAAATCTTCCCGGCGGCTGTCGCCGATGTGGAGGGCCTGTGAGGGACGGAGCTGTTGCCGGGCCAGCGCCTCGCGAAAGATCAGCGGATCCGGTTTCGCCGCTCCCATCCGGCTGGAGATGTAGATCGCGTCGAAATAGCCGTCCAGTTCCAGCTCTCGCAGCAGGCGTTCGAGACGGCGATCGAAATTCGAGAGGACGGCCAGCCGCAGTCCTCGCGCCTTCAAGGCCTTCAGCGCCGGCACGACATCGTCATAGACCTCCCAGGCCTCCCGGCCGCCAAAATAGTCGAAGACCTCGGCGAAGAACTCGTCGAACCGCGGAAAATCATATCCGGCAAAGACTTGAGATACCAACCGGCGCCACCACTCGAACTCCAGCCGGCCCAGTTCAGGCTCCGGCGTGCCGATCGGAAAGGCCAGCGGCGGCTGGGCGCCAAACGCGCGCGTAAACCCGGACTGAATCCGCTCCGGCTCGGTCTCGACTCCGGAGCGTCGGGCCAGTTCGCTGTAGATCTCGCCGACACTACCTCTAACTCTCAGCAGCGTGCCGGTCGCATCGAAGAAGACGACCCGAATCTCGCTCCCGGTCTCCGGCAGATCACCACCTTTCATTGAAGTTATCAATTCCCTCATTGGAAACCCATCATCTGATGACCAGATTTAAAACAGCTTTTTACTAAAAGTTGTAACCGCCTACTGCCTGGGATGTGTAATTGCCCAGGCAGAGCTGTAAATATCCATCGCTATACGCCAGACACAGATTTGTAATTCAATTTACTCAATTGGGAGTCTACTTCATGAGGCAGAAAAGTTTCTACCTGACATTGGGCATTATCATGCTGATAGCGGTGCCGGCGTTGGTCTCGTTGGCGATCAAGCCGGAGTCGGCACGAGCCTTTGACGGTGAATCCTATGCGATTCGCGGCGGAACCGTCGTCACGGTCACCGGGGCCACGATCCCGAAGGGAGTGATCATCATCCGCAACGGGTTGATTGCGGCGGTGGGCGCCGACATTCCGGTCCCCGGCGACGCCCGCATTATCGAAGCCGCCGGAATGACGATCTATCCAGGCCTGTTCGATGCCTACTCCAACTATGGAGCGCGGCCGGCGCCGACGCCTCCCGCTTCACGCGCCGAAGCGCTCGCGCAACCGACGGCGGTGCCCGCCACGCTCGGGCTGTTGCCCGAGGTCACGATCGTCGATCAACTGCAGATCACCGAGAACACCTTCGATCAACAACGCTCGGCGGGGATCACCACGGCCCTGACCGGACCGAACGCCGGGATTTTTCAGGGTCAAAGCGCGTTGATCAACCTGGGCACGGAATCGGCGGAGAAGCTGATCCTGAGGGCTCCCTTCTCGCTCAACGTCGGATTCAACAGCGCCCGCGGCGGCTATCCCAATTCGTTGATGGGGGTCTTCTCGTTTCTCCGGCAATCGCTGATCGACGCGCGCTACTACCAGGAAGAGTGGGCCCGATACCAGCGGGCGCCCAGGGGCGCGGAACGCCCGCCCGTCAATAAATCGCTGGCCGCCCTGCAGCCCGTGATCAACGGCGAGATGCCGGTGGTCTTCAATACCGGCACCGTCCGGGAGATGAAACGCGCCATCGGGTTGGCCGAAGAGTTCAAGCTCAAGTATCTGCTCTCGGGCGCGACCGAAAGCTATCAGATCGCCGACTATCTCAAATCGAAGCAGGCCACGGTGCTCCTCTCGCTCAGTTTTCCGCAACGGCCGCCGGGCCTGGAAGATCCGGAATCGGAGTTGCTGCGCGTCTTGAGGGTCCGGGCCGAGGCGCCGAAGTCGGCGGCGGCTCTGTACAAGGCCGGAGTCAAGTTCGCCTTCTCATCGGGGACGCTGACCCGGCCGCAGGACTACATCGTCAATGCCGCTCGCGCGATCGAGGCCGGGCTGCCGCCGGACGTGGCCTTAAAAGCCCTGACCATCTATCCGGCCGAGATCTTCGGCGTCAGCGAACAGCTCGGGAGTATCGAGCGGGGCAAGATCGCCAACCTGATCCTCGCCACCGGCGATCTCTTCAATAAAGAGACGAAGGTCAAGAACGTCTTCATCGACGGCAAGCTCTACGACATCAAGCCGCCCGATCCGGCGCGGCCGGC
>DATEFT010000177.1:0-6684 GCA_035280505.1 Blastocatellia bacterium
AATCAACGGGAGAAAGTCTTTGGCGAACTGCTGCAGGGCGGCCGCGCCGTGACGGCGCATCCTCCGTCGCATCGCCAGCATGACTCCCGCAATCACGAGGATCGATGACCCCACCAGCCCGTGAAAGACCAGAAAGCCGAAAAGCGAATGGATCGGAAAGGCGAAGGTCGGGAAGCCAAAGACATAAGTGCGATACCAATCGAGGTCCTCGGGCAGAGTCTCGAAATGGATCCAGCCGAAGACGAGCGGAAAGGTGATGGCGAAGGCGCTCAGGCAGCCCCACATCAGCAGCAGATGAGTCAGGCCGCGGGTGTGATGACGCCGGAAGATAAAACGGTTGAACGCGATCTCGCTCGTCATCCGGGCGGCCCCGCGAGCGAGGTTGCGCGCCAGAGACCTCGGACGCAGGAAGACCTGCCAGCAACGCCGCCAGTACAGGGCCGTGGGCGGGCGTTGCAGCCACATCGTGTAACGGTAGGTGATGCCGAAGACGGAGACCAGCGTGGCGGAGGCGTAGGCGATCAGCTTCGTATCGAAATGAATGAGATTGCGCGAGCCGACCACGATCAGCGCCGCCAGCAAGGCGGCGACCGCCACTCCACAGACTATCGCGTTGATTACTTCTCTGGCCATCTCCATCCTCTCTGAAGCCATGCTCGGTCACGAGATCTGATGCGCCCCGACCCGAGACACACCGACACCGTGCTCACCCGCTCCGCAGACCACAGGTCGAGCTGTCGTCTCGGATCGATTGCGACATTTCCAACTAATAAGGTTGTCTAAACTCGTGTATGTCAGGAATGAACCAATCGGGGCTCTTTGGTAATTTGCAGAGGAAGCGGGTCGCCGGAGTATGTGCTCCCGCTGTTGGCGATGACAGATGGAGAATGGAAGAAAATGAAAGTAACCGAGCCCCCATGAAAATTTATGATTACTCGATTATTTCACTTTACCCCAGCCTGCAACATCTGGCGTTCGCCGATGCGAATTTCCCACAGCATGACTTCTGCATGTGTAAGTTGCCCCTATTGGTATGATTCTATCAGATGCGGCATTCAAGTGATGTTACACAAATAACATGAACACCGTGTTCATTGATCATCGCTCGATCCCGGCCCCTCGTCATGGCTTGGAACGATCGCGGTCTTCAATGGTGCAAACACGAGGAGCACCTCATCCGAAGCAGGCAGCCTTCCTACAATTTTGTGGCCGACGGCTCGCGGCGCGGATCGAAGATGCCGACTCCAATCTCGATCATGAAATAATCCTTGACACCCTTTGGAACGATAAAATAAGATTCATCTTGATACTGAAAATGAATTTCAAAATTTACCCCAAGAGCTTAAGTCATGAGGGATGGCGGTTTCGAAGGTCAAACTCTTGCACGGCCTGTAGATCCGGCTCGCCCGCCAAGCGGAGCGAGCGATCCGGTCGGGCCGGCCTGGTTGAAGTCTGGTTGTCAGCGGTCGCCGGACAGCCGTGAGAGGAGCAAACTTATGAAGGCATCGATCTCCCTGCTCGTTCTGGCGCTGGTCATCACCACCGCCAGTGCGCGAATGGACACCCCTTCAGATCCGGTGGCCATGTTCATGAAATTGTTCGACAGACTGGACGAAGACCGCGATGGCGTCGTGCCCCTGGCGGATCTGTTCGAAGCGCTCAACCTGAAGGATGCCGAAGCGCGTCAGATCAGACGAGTCCGCGCCCTGGACGGCAACGGTGACGGCAAAGTGTCGCACGATGAAGCGGTCGCGGGGGTTAAGGCCGAGATCGAGTATCAGACTCAGCGGCGAATGAACACTGACGCCGACGGCGACGACGAACTGACCCCGATCGAATATGCCCTGGGCGTGGCCGACCCGGACGGCCAGGCGAATGCCAGCGGTCTGACTCCGTTGCAACAGGAGGCATTCAAGGGGGACGACCTGGACGGTAACGGCCGAATCACCCGGACGGAGATGCGGACCCGCGTCTCCATCGCCTATGCCGGCAGTTACTGGGCGTTGACGATGGCCGTTCGCGCCCGTCGCGCCGATCTCAATCGGGATGGCGCGATCGACGAGCAGGAGTTTGCCCTGTTGGAAGGCGGCCCCGCCGGTGAGCCGCTTTCAGAAGACGGCCGAAAACGGTTCCGGCTCTCGGAAGCGAAGAACGGAAGGCTGACCGTGGAGAATCTGCGTCTGCTCTTCATCCGGATGAACGAGCCCGCGCGCGTGGAGGCGGAGAGACGAATGGCCGCCTTCGAGAAAGGTCTCGAGGCTCGCCCCAATCCCGCCGATCCTGGCGGAAGAACCAACCGGTGAAGTCGGATGGCGAAACCATCATCGAGAGGAGAAGTGATGACCGAAGAGACAGTGAGGACCGTTAAACTGGGGGCGCTGCTGCTCATGATCTGGGCCTTCACGCTCGCGTGTCTATCTCGGAATGCGCTGACGGTTGCCGGCCAGGAACCGAATGCCACCCGAACCGAAGAAAAACTGGTCTGGCTCAATAATTATCAGGCCGCGTTGAAGGAGGCGCAGGCGACGGGCAAGCCGATCTTTCTGGAATTCCGGTGCGCGCCATGAGTCAACGGACGAAAGTTCGATGCACAGGTTGTGCTCACGCCGAAAAATTCGCCGCGCGGCCGGTTGATGCAGCAGTATGTGCTGGCTCGCGTCACCTCGATGACAGGCATAGATCTCGGTCTGTTCGATTATGACCGCCATAATTCGATCTATTTTTTCATTCTCAACGCGGAGGAGCAGATCTATCTGCGGTACGGCGGACGCGATGCCGAAGACGCGGGAACCTATCACCATCTCGACAGCCTGACGTTGGCGCTGGAGGCCGGTTTGAAGCAGCATGCCTTATCCAACGCGGGGCGATTGCCGAAACAGCCCCGCCCCGCGCCCAGGTATCCGCAGGAGATCGCCTCGCTCAAGCGCGAGGTGATCGACCGCAATCGCTGTGTCGAGTGTCACCTGATCAGCGATTACCAGGCCCAGGATGAAGAGGCCTCCGGGAGGCTCGATAAGCGCCGGACGCTCTACCCCTCGCCGGATTTGAAGACGATCGGCATTCATCTGGAGGTGCCGAGAGGTTTGATCGTCGCCCGGGTCGAAGGCGCGGCGGCGCCAGCCGGGCTGCAGGCGGGCGATCTGATCACGGCCATCGACCGAACGCCGGTGCTGACCTTCGGCGATCTGCAGTATCGGTTCGGTCAACTGGACAGGGAGGCGTCACAACTGGACCTGACCATCGAGCGGCAGGGAAGGCCGAAACGGTTGCGGCTCCGGCTGCCGGCGGAATGGTGGCTGACCGATACCGGTTACCGGTACTGGACGGTCGAGCCGATGGTCTATTTCACGACTCAACCGTTGTCCCCGGAACAGCAGCGCCGGTTGAAACTCAAGGACGGCGGGTTCGCGGGCGAGGTCACCGAAGTCGATCCGCTCGGCGAATCGCTCAAACTTCATACCCTGAAGAAGGGCGATATCGTGTACGCGGTCGATGGCATCGAGACCAGCAAGCTGACCCGCCGGGTCGAGTTATACATCAAGTTGACGATGCGGGCCGGAGAGAGCGCGACCTTAAGATTGCTGCGGAACAATCGACCGATGGAGATGACGCTCAAGACCTATCGACAGTATTTCCGCAAACAACGAACCGAATAGGACGACGCCGAAACCGATGAATGGAGGACGTGAATGAACGAAAGGCGCGGGCGCGGATGGCTGACGCCGTGGGCGGCGCTGTTGTGGCTCGGGACCGGGCTCTGGATGATGCCTGCTCAAGCCGCCTCACAATCGGAGGGCTGGACACCACCGGTGGCGGCCCTGAAGAAGACGCTCAAGGTCGTTTCCTATCGCGCCCGGTTGGCGGGAGAGATCCTGGTGATTGAGGCCGCGCACGAACCGGGTTGGCACACCTACGCGCTCGATAACCTGGAGCGCGCCAAAAAGAGAGGGGGGGAGCCGGCGCTCGGCATCGAGAGCCCCACGCAGATCCAGGTGGGCGGCGGACTCAAAGTCGCCGGTCGATGGCGGCAATCGGCGCCGAAGGACTTGTCTCAGCGCGAGATCAATTGGTTCACCTGGGGTTTTGAGGGCACGACGCTGTTCGCCGTCAAGGTCGAACGAACCGGCGATTTGCCGGAGGCCTTGATCACGATCAACGGTCAAGCCTGCCAAGCCGACTCCTGCGCCATGATCGAGGATCTGGAGCTCCGGCTGCCCCTCGGTTCCCGCAACCAGGCGCAGCCATCATTCAATCTGGATTCGCTGATCGAGCAGGGGGATTTGACGGACGTCCGGGAATAATCGGCGATCGAGATCTCACCCTCCGAATAAATGGCATCCATCTTTTTGTAAGAACCCACCAGGGCCAGCCCGTCACTTGCCATTTATAAATTCTCGCTAAGACAACCTCAGAAACCGCTTCGCACTCATTGAGAGAGAGTTATCTTTCACTTAGCGGAGAATCTGGCTCAGTATTCCGCGCCCTTCCCGGCCTTATTACTTAACCATCGAACCGCCCAGAAGCAATCGCGGTCCGCGGCTATCGCTGTAAACCTTTTCTAAACAATGGCATTATCGCCGGTTCAACTTTTAAGCCGGTCATTATTCAAATTTATGGAGGTATACAATAATCCATCCATTTTCTTTGAGATTTCGGCATAATCACAGTAGAATTCAGTCAAATCAGGAGTCTAGGGATCAACAAGCAAGCAGATTCAGCACAGATTTAAGAATTCGATCAAAACAGATATCGGCAATCTATCGGCTTCTAGGATTTAGCGACGGTTCGGACCGAGCAACGAGGCAGGCAGTCTATCCTCTTTTGTTCGCTGGCAAAGAACTACTACTTCAAAAGGAGCATATAAAATGCGAGCTAGTTTTAGAGATGCCTCAATAACCCTGTTGGTCATTCTTTGTTCTGCAATACCAATTTTCGCCCAGCGGACAACCGGAGACATCGAAGGCAAAATCACCGATGCGAACGGAGCTGTGGTTCCTGGCGTGAGCGTGACCGTGACCGGCGTCACCGTCGGTTTTAGTCGAACTGTTAAAAGCGATCTTCAGGGCGAATTTCGCGTTCAACAGATTCCGATCGGCTCATACAATGTCACGACGGCGGCCACGAGCGGTTTTTCGGCGACGAAGACCAGCGAGGTCACGGTCGCGATTGAGAACGCCACCCTGGTCAACATCAGGTTGAGCGTCTCCACCACGGCTGAATCGGTCGTGGTGGCCGCGGATGCGCCGGGGCCCAATGTCGATACGTCCGATAGTAAAGTCCAAACGAACATTACCAAAAAACTGATCGATCAATTACCCAAAGGCACGAGCTTTGACTCGCTCCTAAAAATATCCCCGGCCACCAGGGCGGAAGGTCGGGCGGGCGGTTTTCAGGTCGATGGGGCTTCGGGTTCAGAGAACGCCTTTATCATAGATGGGTTATCAATTGAGAATTTTAGAACCGGCACGCTTAATGGAGTAAATAACCTTCCCACCTCACTGGTTTCGGAAATTCAAATCAAGACCGGCGGTTTTGAAGCCGAACATGGCGGGGCTTCAGGGGGGGTGATCTCCGTAGTCACCAAATCGGGTTCGGATAGTTTTCATGGTGAATTGAGCTCCGCCTTTGAGCTCAGCGGGCTGCAACCCGGTCCCAGATTCACCCTGCAACGTTTCGTCAACAGCAACGCCTCTCCCGCCGCAATTGCGAACAACCCCGATTATGTTTATGTGCTCCCGCAGAAAAAAGATCGATTCGCCAATCTATTCCCAACCGCGATCTTCAGCGGGCCGGTGATCAAAGGGCGGCTGTGGTTCCTGGGCAACTATTCGCCGCAGGTCTTTAGAGCCACCCGCGTCTCGAATTTCATCAACGCCCTCAGCAACGCGGATTTTTCAACCGGCCGCTTTGTGCCGTCCCCTCGCCTCTCAGGGGGAACGCCTCTCGCTCCGCTGACGTATAAACGAAATATCAAAAGCGAGTATGCATTTGGCCGATTGGATGGTGCGATCAGCGATAATTTGAGGGCTTCGGTAACCTATCTCTGGAACCCGGAGATAACCGACGGCGACATCCCCTTCGACAGCATTACGACATCCAATCCGGTAGCAACACCTTACGCCGGCATTTTATATTCTTCGGATCAGTATGCGCGCCTGCGGGGCGGGCGGACCAATTCCAACAATATCACCAGCCAGCTCTCCTGGACGCCCACCGGCAGATTGGTCGCGACCTTCCGCTATGGGCGCGCCTTTCTGAATCAAAAGGGGGGCAGTTACGGGCTGAACGATATTCCCCGCTATGTCTGCGGCGGCTCACAGGCCGCTTATGGCACGACGGCGACGGGCTGCCCGGGGGGACGCGGTTTCCAAAACATCCTGACGAACAACATTCCGGTCCGTGATGTATCGATCAAGAATGAATACAACGGAGATGTCAGCTATTTTGTCAATGGATTCGGCGGCAGCCACGAATTCAAAGGCGGCTATCAATACGGGCGCACGAGCAACGACGTCCTCTCCGGTAATGCCGAGACCGGCACGGTCACGCTGCAATATGGTTTGGATTACGCGGGCGCCGGAACCGGCGTCAGTCTCCCTTGCAGCCTGGGCTCGGCGTCCTGTATTGGAATCGGCACGCTGGCCAGAGCCGGGTCGAAAGGTGTGGCCCGCAACAACTACCATG
>DATEFT010000178.1:0-5300 GCA_035280505.1 Blastocatellia bacterium
CCGGGAAAGGGTATGCTTATTACGCAACACTCCTGAGCACCCAAGCGGAATAATGGTTTGAAAGGATCTCTGTTGCGAATCAAGGAAAGAACCGTTGTTTTTCAATGTGACCTAAAAACCGAATTTCAAACAACTGAGGAGCGAAGATGTGTGTCGATCGAAGAGATTTCCTGCGACTATCGGCGGGCGTCGCCGGGGCGGCGATCCTGACGAGCGGCGAGCTTGAGGCCGCGCCGGTCCCCCCGTCGATCCGCGAGTTGCGCCCGTTGCCGTCCAAGATCGTGCCGATCTCCGACGACGAGCGCCGAACCCGGCTGGCCAAAGCGCAAAAGTTGATGGTTGAAAACCGCCTTGACGCGATCTACCTGGAACCCGGTTCGAGCCTCTTCTACTACACCGGCGTGCGGTGGGGCACCAGCGAGCGGATGTTCGCGGCGGTCATTCCGGCCCGGGGCGAGATCGCCTGGGTGACGCCCAAGTTCGAGGAGGAGCGCGCCCGCGAATTGATCCGTTTCGGCCGCGACATTCGCACCTGGGAAGAGGACCAGAGCCCCTACCAGGTCGTCGCCGGCATCTTCAAGGATCGGGGCATCCGGACCGGCCGCATCGGAATGGAGGAACGCGTCCGCTTCTTCCTCTACGACGGCATTCGCCAGGCGGCCAGGCATCTCGAGTATGCCAGCGCCGATCCGGTGACGGTCGGCTGCCGCGTGATCAAATCGCCGGCCGAGCTGGCGCTCATGCAACAGGCCAACGACGTGACGCTGGCGGCCTTCAAAGCCGCGGCCGCAACCCTCAAAGAGGGCATGACGCAATACGAGTTCGGAGCCAATGTCCGGGCCGCTTTCAGCGCCCTCGGCAGTTCCGGCTCGGCCTTGATCGGGTTCGGCCAGTATACGGCCTTTCCGCACGGCAGCATCCAACCGCAGAAGTTGAAAGAGGGAGACGTGGTGCTGATGGACGGCGGCTGCGCGGTCGAGGGCTATCAGTCCGACATCACCCGAACCTTCGTCTTCGGCCGGCCGACCGAGCGTCAGCGCGAGATCTGGAATCTGGAGCGCAAGGCCCAGGATGCCGCCCTGGCCGCCGCCAAAGTGGGGGCGACCTGTGAATCGGTGGACGCGGCCGCCCGCAAGGTGATCACCGACGCCGGTTTCGGCCCCGATTACAAGGTCCCGGGACTGCCGCACCGCACCGGCCACGGGATCGGCCTCGACGGCCATGAATGGACCAACTTCGTCCGGGGCAACAAGACCCTGCTCCGGCCGGGCATGTGTTTCAGCGACGAACCGATGGTCGCCATCTACGGTGAATTCGGGATTCGCCTGGAAGACTGCCTCTACATCACCGAACAGGGACCCAAGCTGTTCACGCCTCAAAGCCCGTCGATCGATCAGCCGTTCGGCTAACAAGAAAGTCTAGAAAAGTCGGAAGAAGTTTAGAGACCAATGTGATGGGCCAGAAAGTCTGAAACGGGATCGGTTTTGACTTTTCTAGACTTTTCTAGACTTTTCTAGACTTCTTCTTTATCGCCAGGTGAAGGTCGCCTGCTGGCAGGGTCCCAATTCGATCTCCTGCTTCCGCGATTGGGCGTCCCGACGCAGCCGCTCCCGCTCGAGGGGATCCCAGGCCGTCGGGCGAGATGGGGAATCGGCCTCTTTCCCCGAGAGTTCCCGGACCAGCAGCAGATAGCGGCCCGGGGCCAGATGTTTCAGCTCGAACGAACCGTCGCCCCGAACGATGGTCTCGGCGTAACACACGAGATCGTCCGCCGCCGCATCCTCCGCCGGAACCAGATGAGCCCTCCACCGTGGCGGCACCGAGGCTCCGGCGATTCCTGAAGATTCATTCGCCGCGGCCATTCTTCCGCGCAGCGTGGCCGCCCCCTCCGCCACCTTCACTTCGAGGCCGGTCACCATCTCGCCGGGCTTGATCGAGAGTCCGCCGCGCGCCGTCTCCGCGCTCCGGCCCGCCAGGGTCAAGGCCTTGAGATACCAGTCATCACCGGGGAGATCGGGGACGATTCGGTAGAGCCCGTCCTGCAGGCCCAGCGCAAACTCCCCTTGCGCATTCACCTCGGCCAGGCGCGACTCCTCACGCGACTCGCCGCCGTCAACCTTCTTCACGCGGAGCGCGATCTCCTCGACCGAGCGGCGCCCCGGCCGGCCGCAGCCCGCGCCCGGCCTCGACGATTCAACGATCACCCGTCCGGAGATCGAACCGGGCTTGGCCAGCGCCAGATCGACTCCGGTCAGATGGGCTCCCTTGACCGCAATCCGGCGCGGCGCGGAACTCGTCAATCCCGATCTCTCGCTGAAGTAGCGGGCCACCACTTCGTAGACGCCGTCCGGCACGCCGTAGATGTCAAAGCGGCCGGCCCCCAGCATGAGCGTCGCGCCGCCGAGTTCTCCGGAAGCCTCATCTCTCAAGGTCACGCTGACCATGTTGAAGATGGTCTCCGATTCGAGACGGCCCGAGACGATTCCGCTGACGTTGCGGCCCCGCTCGCCGCGGTGCCGGATATCGATCCCCTTGAGCTCTTCTCCGCTCCGCACCGTGATCTCGGCCGCCGCCCGCCGGTCGCCCGGGGAGTAGTAGGCCGGAGAGTCGTTCCGGAAGCGGCCGAAACTGAAATGCTGAACCGGAGTGTCGGCGGCGCGGGCCAGATAGGTGCCGGGCCTGATCCCATAGATGCGATACAGCCCCCGGTCGTCGGTGAGCGCCGTATACTCCTCCGATTCAGGTATCAAAAGAGAAGATGTCGTCGAACCGGACTTCGGGTAGATGGTGACGCGCATGCCCTCCAACGGCTCGCCCGCCGCATCCGTCACGAGCCCGCTGATCACCCCGCCACCCGCCATCCGGATCGTCGCCGTCTCTCCCACCCGGTAGATTTGAGGGTCGGAGCCGGCCGCCAGATCGACGCCCCCGGGCCGGGAGGCGCTGAGGAGATAGGCGCCCGGCTTCAGCCTCGTCAACTCGAACTTGCCTTCTTGATCGCACTCCGCAATGCCCAGCCGATCAGACTCCCAGACGGTCGATCCGACCGCCCTCGCCAGAACCAGGGCCCCGACGGCGGGATCACCGCCATCGAAGACGACCCGCCCCGTGATCGTCCCTTCGAACTCGCCCCCGGATCCGGCGGCCGAGCCGGATGCCCGTTCCCGCACCCGCGACTGGGCGGCGAGAGACGGCGACAGTTGCGTCAGCAGGATCAGAACCATGATCGAGCGGCACCAGGCAGTCAGGTCCCTGTTCATTGTTCCTCCTCCCGCCTCGGTCGGCTGAGATCGACGGTCACGGTGAGCGGCGGCGCGGCGGCCTCGGTCACCCGCACTCGTTTGGAGGTGGAGAAAGACGGCTGCTCGATACTTTGCCGCGAGTTGGAGACCGTCACCTCGTATTCGCCATCGATCAGCCCTTCAATAGCGAACCGTCCCTGCTCGTTGACGTTGGCCCACCCGTCGAAGTCATGGCGACCGGGGTCGGACAGATTACGGGCGTAGGCGGTGAACAGCATGCCCCGGGGCGGGGTCCGCCCCGCGAGATTGAGCCTCCCGCGAATCGCGCCCGTCCCATAGGCGACGGTCATCCGAATCCCCCTGATCGTCTCGCCCGGTTTGATCTCCAGGCCCCGGCTGACATCGACGTCGTCCCGTTCGACCCGCAGCACGTAGAATCGGCGCTCCCGGGATGAGTTGGAGATTCGGAGCGCGGTGATTCCGGGCGGGAGCCCCGTGACGCTGAAGCTGCCGTCGACATCGATCAGCGAACTGGAACCGCCGGATTCAATTCGGCCGTTCCCCTGGGGATCGGCGGTGACGCTGACCTCGAACAGGTGCTCCCTTAAAGCCGGGTTCCGATCTTGATCGGGAACGACGCGGCCCCTGATGGTCGCCCCTCTCCTGAGTTTGAGTTCGAGGCCGCCGACGTTCGCCTCTTTAACTTCAAACTTGAGTGGTTCGTAATAGTAGTGGCGCTGGCCCTCGGGAAACTCCAGCGAGAGGTCGTAGTGTCCGGTCGGCAGCCCCTTGAACCGGAAGCGGCCTTCCGCATCGATCGTCGGCTTGCTGGAGTAGTTCATGATCGGCTGATTGGCGGAATCGTAACCGAAGCAGTGAATGGTCACCTGCGAGACGGGATGGTCGGTTTCGGCCTCGAAGACGCGGCCCGTCACCTCGTACATCTCCAGCCGGGGCGCCAGCTTGAGATGGATCTCGGCGAGCTCCTCGCCCTCCTTGACCGCCAGGACGGTGGCGGCCGCCTCCTCGGTCGTCCCGGGATAATAGATGAGCCGGTGCCTTTTGACCGAGGCGCGAACCCCGCCCGTGTCGCCCCACAATCCGTCGGAGCCGACCCGATACCGGCCGGCCGGCAGGCCGTAAGCGCGATAGAGGCCGCGGTCATCGGTCACGAACTTCCGGATCTGATAAACATCGCCTCTTTCATCGGGGTCCACCGGGATCAGTTGAACCTGGGTGCCGATCAGCGGGACTCCATCCGCGTCGGTCAGGCGGCCGGTGATCGTCGCGCCGCGCACCAGAGTCAGATCGATATTCCGCGCCGCCTTCCCGGTCTCCAGCGTGAGCCTCCTGAAGCGCCGCCCCTCCTCGCCCGCCAACAGATAGGCGCCCGACGCCGTGACGCTCACTTCGTAGTCGCCCGCGGCCAGGCCGCCGAGTTGATACCGCCCCTCGGCGTCGGTCACGGCGCTGAAGATCATTCCGCCCTCGGACGGATCCCCGAACACCACCGGGCCCGTGGGCGCGCCGAGACGCCTGACCCTGGCGATCAAGACCTTTCGGCCGATCACCGGCCGGCCGCCGATGGTCACCTGGCCGCTGATCGAGGCCGCCGGCTGACCGGCCGCCGGCGCCGGCAGACAGCACCACACGAGCAGCATCAATGAGATGCACATCAGATCCTTGAGATACATGTCTCCCTCAAGATTGGTTAAGCGAAAGTTGGAACACAGAAATGGCCTGGGATGAGTTGCCTCTATTTTGAAGCCGCATCATAGCATGCCATCGGCGGCCGGTTCTACCGGAACGATCGAGGAGATCGTCGATCCTTGACACTGCCGAGGCAAAAGATGATAAATGCGGATGACTGATGTACCTTGGAAGATAGAGGTCTTGAAGTTCCGAGGCTTAATCGCAAAAAAAGAACTTACTTTCCAGAGTACGAAGTTGTGCCTGCTCCTTTTCACACAATAAAAAAAGCGCTCTACATTCACATACGTTAATCCAGGACCGGTCGGGATTGGCAGGGGAAGGATGTCCGCTCAACAGATGAATAGG
>DATEFT010000179.1:0-5258 GCA_035280505.1 Blastocatellia bacterium
CGCCCAGGCCCCGAACTTCCTGCGAGCCGAACCGGCCCGGAAGATCGGCCTCAAGACCGGATTCGGGTTGCCGGTGCTGATCCGCGGAGAGGTCACGGCCGTGCTCGAGTTCTTCTCGACCGATCACTTCGAGATGGACGACCAACTGCACGGCGTGATGGTTCACATCTGCACCCAGCTCGGCCGGCTCAGCGAGCGGAAGCTGGCGGAAGCCGCACGCCAGCACATGGCCGAACGATACCAGGAGATTCTCGCCAGCATCGGCGACGGCTATTTCGAAGCCGACCTGGGCGGGAACCTGACCTTCTGCAACGAGGCCTTCGGCGCCCTGATCGGCTGCTCCGGGGAGAAGGCCCTCGGCTCCAATTACAACCGGTACCTCAAACCGGAATCGGCCCTCAAACTATCCCGGATTTTCCACCAGATCTATCAGACCGGCCAGCCGGCGAAAGAGATCGAGGATCAGGTCGTCGGGCTGGATCAAGAGGTGCGATTCGTGGCGATCTCCGCCTCGCTGATCAGAAACGCCTCGGGGCGGCCGACCGGATTTCGCGGAGTGGTTCGGAATATCGGCGAGCGCAAGCGGGCCGAAGACCAGCGACGCCTGACGCAATTTCTGGTCGAGCACGTCGAGGAGTCGATCTTCTGGCTCTCGACGGACCATCGTTTCTTCTATGTCAACGAAGCGGCCTGCCGGAAGCTCGGTTACACGCGCGAAGAGCTGATCGGCATGGAGCTGAAAGAGATCGACCCGTGGTTCGTGCTCGACGATTTCCCCGCCTATTGGGCGAAATTGAAGGCGGGCCAGGGCCAGATCTTCACCTCCTACCATCGGACCAAGGACGGCCGGGTCTTTCCGGTCGAGGTCCATCCCAACTACCTGGCCTTCGACGGCCGCGAATACGTCTGCTCCTTCGTTCGCGACATCACCCAACGCCAGGAGGCCGAAGAGGCGCTCCGGGCCTCCGAGCGCCGGTTCGCCCAGACCTTCAACGCCTCGCCGATTCCGATCAGCATCAGC
This sequence comes from Blastocatellia bacterium, assembly GCA_035280505.1. Taxonomy (GTDB): domain Bacteria; phylum Acidobacteriota; class Blastocatellia; order RBC074; family RBC074; genus JAKEHZ01. The sequence goes on from DATEFT010000179.1 coordinate 1,022, forward strand.
ACCTTCGCGGAAGGACGTTTCATCGATGCCAACGAGAGTTTCACGCGGGTCATGGGCTATTCGCGGGAGGAACTGGTCGGGCGCTCGGCGCGGGAGCTGCAGATCTGGGTCGACTTCGAGAGCCGCGCGGAGGCGATCCGGAGGCTGGAGAGAGACGGACGGGTGCGTGAGATGGAGACCCTGGCGCGAATCAAGGGCGGCGAGATCCGGTCGATGATGCTGTCGATCGAGATGGTCGAGATCGACGAAGAACAATGCCTGCTGATCGCGACCTATGACATCACCGAACGGAAACGATCCGATGCCGCCCTGCGGGCCAGCGAGGAACGCTACCGCGCCCTGGTCGCGCAGAGTTCGGAGGGCATCTGGCGCCTGGAGATCGAAAAGCCGCTGCCCATCTCGCTGCCGGAAGAGGAGCAGATTCTCCACATTCACCAGTATGGGCTGCTGGCCGAGTGCAACGATGTCATGGCCAGGATGCACGGCCTCTCCCATGCCGGAGAGATCGAGGGGATGCGGCTCTCCGCCCTCTTCGCCCACACCGACCCCGAGAGCGCCCAGTACCTGCGCACGTTCATCAGGTCCGGCTATCGGTTGACCGACCTGGAACTGGTGCGCCACGATCAGGAGAGTCCGGCCCAATATTTCATCAGCAGCCTGATCGGCGTGGTCGAAAACGACCTGCTGGTCCGGGCCTGGGGCAACTATCGCGACATCACTCAGCGCAAACAGGCCGAGCTGGAACTGCAACAGGCCAAAGTGGCGGCCGAAGCGGCCAATCTGGCCAAGAGCGAGTTTCTGGCCAATATGAGCCACGAGATTCGGACGCCCATGAACGGCATCATCGGCATGACCGAGCTGGCCCTCGGCACCCAACTGACGCCCGAACAACGGGAACACCTGGGCCTGGTCAGCCTCTCGGCGGAAGCCCTGCTCACGCTCGTCAACGACATTCTCGATTTCTCCAAGATCGAGGCGGGCAAGCTCGACCTGGACCCGATCGACTTCCGCCTCCGCGACTGCATCGACGATACCCTCCGGGCCCTCGCCATTCGGGCTCATGAGAAGGATCTGGAACTGGCCTGCCGCGTCCTGCCGGAAGTGCCGGACGCGCTGATCGGCGATTCCGGCCGCTTGCGCCAGATCCTCATCAACCTGATCGGCAACGCCATCAAGTTCACGGGCGAGGGAGAGGTGATCGTACAGGTGGCCCTCGCGGAAGAGAGCGAGACCGTTCCCCTGCTCCACTTCTCGGTCACCGACACCGGGATCGGAATTGCACACCACAAACAACAATCGATCTTCCAGGCCTTCTCTCAGGCCGATAACTCGACCACGCGGCGCTACGGCGGGACCGGCCTCGGCCTGACCATCTCCTCCAAGCTGGTCGGGATGATGGGCGGGCGGATCTGGGTCGACAGCGAACCTGGACACGGCAGCACCTTCCATTTCACGGCCCGGTTCGGGGCGCCGGAGACGGCGCCCGTCTCCACGCGTTTGCGTCCGGAGACTGAGCAGCGGCACCCGCGGGTGCTGGTGGTTGACGACCACGCCACGCATCGGCAGATCCTGGCCGGAGTCCTCTCGCAGTGGCAGTTGGCGCCGGTGACGGCCGCCGGCAGCCAGGAGGCGCTCCAGGTTCTCCGGGAGGCTCAAATCTCGGGCGCGCCCTTTCAGATCCTGCTGATCGACGCCCGGATGCCGGAGCCGGACGGTTTCAGGCTGGTCGAGACCCTCAAGGAGCAGGAGATCTGGACCGGGGCCACGATCATGATGCTCCCTTCCTCCAATCAATCGGTCGACGCCGCTCGCTGCCGGGAGTTGGGGATGACAGCCTCCCTCACCAAGCCGATCAAACAGTCGGATCTCTTCCAGATCCTGCTCAACATCTTCAATGCGCCATCGATCCCGGAGAGCGGTCAGGCCGTCGCCGGCCCGGCCCCCGCGCCGCCGAAGGCCAGGGAACGTTACCGAATTCTGTTGGCCGAAGACAACGCGGTCAATTGGAGGCTGGCCGTCCGCCTGCTGGAGAGAGAAGGACACAGCGTCGTCGTGGCCAACAACGGCCTGGAAGCGATTGCGGCCTTCGAGCAAGAGGCCTTCGACCTGATCCTGATGGACGTCCAGATGCCCGAGATGAACGGTTACGAAGCGACCGCCGCCATCCGCGAAAGAGAGCTCATCTCCGGCGGCCACATCCCGATCGTCGCCATGACGGCGAATGCCATGAAAGGAGATCGCGAACGTTGCTTGGAAGCGGGAATGGACAACTACATCTCCAAGCCGATCAAAAGCAAAGAACTGTTCGAGGTGATCGAAGACCTGGCCTCGTCCGACCACCGGGTCGGGACGGCCGGTGAGGTCGATTATCTTGGGAGGTGAGCCCCTGATACTTTGAAAAGTAAGTCTTTTGGATTCAGATTGTGAACCGCTCAAGACGCGAAAGACACGGAATCAGATACCTTTCGCGTGTTTCGCGTGTTTCGCGGTTTGTAAACCGACTTTGTGAGCAAAGTACTAACCGCACCGGATTTTGTTGGCAAAGTACCGATGCCGAACCTAGAACAGACAACCGAGCTCCTGATCAGGGAGGTCCAGGAACTGCGGCGACGGGTAGCCGAATTGGAAGCGCCCGGCCGCGAAGGTCGCCCGGAGACCGAGAGCCGACGCCGAAGGGCGGAGGCCATCGAGCTGCTGGAGGACGGTTATTACGAGATGGACCTGGCCGGGAATCTGACCGACTGCAATCGCGCGGCCGGCCTCATCGCCGGTTGTGCCGCCGATGAGTTGCGCCCCTTGAACTACCGCCGATATCTGGGCCGCGAGACCGCGCGCCGGCTGCGGCAGTCGTGCCGGCGGGTGCGCGAGACGGGGGCCCCGGCGAAGGAGACGGAGTGCGAGATCGTCAGGAGCGACGGCTCATGCCGCCTGGTCGCGATCTCGATCTCGCTGTGCCGGAAGGACTCGGGGGAACCGGCCGGATTTCAGGGGGTCATCCGGGACCTCACCGAACACAAACGGATCGAAGACGACTTGCAGCTCATGAAGTTCTCGATCGACCACGCCGGCGAGTCGATCTTGTGGCTCCGGCCCGATATGAGCTTCGCCTACGTCAACAACGCGGCCTGCCTGCTGCTCGGCTACTCCCGCGAAGAGCTGATGAATCTGACGATCCGGGATATCGATCCCTGCTTCCCGTTCGAACAATGGCCCGAACTCTGGAAGCAGTTCATGCTGAGCCCCCAGACCTTTGAAACGGCCAACCTGACCCGGGACGGCCGCCGCATTCAGGTCGAAGTCAACACGATCAATCTGTGCTTCAAGGGCCAGGAGTACAGTTTCACCTTCACGCGCGACATGACCCGATGGAAGCAGGCGGAATTGGAGTTGCAACAGGCCAAAGAGGCCGCCGAATCCGCCAATCGCGCCAAGAGCGAGTTCCTCGCCAACATGAGCCACGAGATCCGCACCCCCATGAACGGCATCATCGGGATGACCGAACTGCTGCTCGATACCGAACTCTCGACCGAACAGCGCGAGTTCATGGGGATGGTCAATGCTTCGGCCGACGCCCTGCTCTCGATCATCAACGACGTCCTCGATTTCTCCAAGATCGAGGCCGGGCGGCTCGATCTGGACCCCGTCAACTTCCAGCTCCGCGACAGCATCGACGATACGCTGAAGGGCATGGCCCTCTGCGCCCATCAGAAGGGGCTGGAGCTGGCCTGCCAGATCTCCCCCGAGATCCCCGACGCTTTGATCGGGGACCCCAGCCGGTTGCGGCAAATCTTCGTCAACCTGATCGGCAACGCCATGAAGTTCACCAGCCAGGGAGAGGTCGTCCTCCGGACCGCACTCCGGAACCGCCGCGCGGAGGAGGCGGAGTTACATTTCTCGATCACCGACACCGGGATCGGCATCCCGGCCGACAAACAACGGCTGATCTTCGATGCCTTCTCGCAGGCCGACGGCTCCACCACTCGCCGCTTCGGCGGGACCGGCCTCGGCCTCACCATCTCCTCCAAACTGGTCGAGATGATGGGCGGCCGGATCTGGGTCGACAGTCAACCCGACCTGGGCAGCACCTTTCACTTCACCGCCCGGCTCGCAATTCAGAAGAACGCGCCGGCCGCGGTCGTCACCAGACCGGCCATCGACCTGCACGGCCTGCGGGTTCTGGTGGTCGACGACAATGCCACCAATCGCCGCATCCTGGAGGGCGCCCTCTCCCACTGGC
>DATEFT010000180.1:0-9923 GCA_035280505.1 Blastocatellia bacterium
TTCACGGCCGGGGCCTTCAATTACGTTTCTCTACTGATCCTCCGTTTTCTGTTCGGCGCGGGCGAAGCCGGGGCCTGGCCGAATGCGGCCAGGACGTTTTCCCGCTGGTTTCCCATCACCGAGCGCGGGACGGCGCAGGGAGTCTTTTTCATGGGGGCCCACCTCGCGGGCGGATTGACGCCGATTCTGGTGACGGCGATGCTCGGCTGGATGCATTGGCGCTGGGTTTTTGTCGTGTTCGGCGTCGTCGGATTATTCTGGGCGGCGGCCTGGTACGCATGGTTCCGGGACGAACCGGAGCATCACAAATCCATCTCCGCCCGTGAGCTGGAGCATATCCAGCAGGGACGGGTCCCGCTCTCCTCGCATCATCTGACGGCCGACGGCCTGAAACGAATCCTCAGCCATCGCAGCTTGCTCGCCCTCTGCGCCATGTATTCGACCCAGAGTTATGGCTTTTATTTCGTCATTACCTGGCTTCCGACTTATCTGGAAAAAGAGCGCGGTTTTACTAAGACCGAACTGGGCATTATGGCCGGGCTGCCGCTGTTGTTCAGTGTCATCGCGGATTTGTTGGGCGGCTTCACGACCGATCATCTGACGCGGCGCTATGGGTTGCGCGTCGGGCGTTCCGCCGTCGGAGGCGCCGCGCTGCTGCTCGCCAGCGCATCGATCATCACGGGTGCAAGTGTTGCCAATGCTCATCTGGCTATTATTCTGATCGCTTGCGCGGCGGCCTTCGCGAACTTCCTGCTGGGCGCGGCCTGGGGAGCCTGCGTAGATATGGGCGGAAATCAGGCCGGTGTCGTTAGCGCCTGTATGAACACCGCCGGTCAGGTCGGCGGCGTTTTGAGTCCGATTGTCGCTTCGCTGCTGGTCCCACGCTTCGGCTGGTCGGCTCCGCTCTACGTCTGCGGCATGCTCTATTTCGGCGGCGCTTTGTGCTGGGCTCTGGTCGACACCAGGAAGAAGATCCAGGCAATCTGATTTGAGTGATTATCTTCAGGGCCGTGAAGAGAGCGCGTGCTCGCGCCCTTGGAAACGCCGATTGGCTCGATCACCGGCCTCTAAGCGGAGGTTCTCGACGCCCTTCCAGGTTTGCCCATTCCCCGGACTGAATGAATGCCGCCCAATAGAACGGATGGTGCTTCTTAACGTTCTTGAGCATCTCCAACTGGACCCGCCTCAACGCCTGGCCTCGTCCATGGCCCTGCTCCAAACCATTGTAATAGGCCACCATCAATTCTCGAGTCACTCTATCCGAGACCGGCCAGAGGCTCATGACCTGCGTCTCCGATCCGGCCAGCACCAACGCGCGGCGGAGGCCGTGGACGCCGTCGCCGTTCTTCACTTCTCCCACTCCGGTGTCGCAGGCCGAGAGCACCACCAGTTGGGTCCCCCACAAATCCAGCCCCGCTACCTCCAGCGCCGTCAACACCCCGTCGTCATCTCCGCTCTGACCCTGATTGACTCCGGCCAGCGCCAGGCCCGACCGCAGCAAAGGGTCTTCGATGTGCGCCGCCCACTTGCTTAGCCGCAGATCGGTCATCGGCAGCGGATCCTGGCCTGAGCCCAGACGTGTCTTCTCCGACGGGGCCTCCTGATCGCCCAGGAAGAAACCATGAGTGGCGATGTGCAAAATGCGCGGCGCGCTGGTCTGTTTGATCGCGGTCTCGGTGGCCCGATCCCATATCAGCATCCGAGCCTCCGGCAGCACGCTCTTGATCGCCTCCGCCTCGCCCTGGGTGCCCGGCAGCGGTTGGAAAAGGATCTGCGCCGGATCGGGCTTGACTCTCACCGGCTGGCCGGCCTCGGAGGTGGCAGCGGTCTGAGTGGTCTGCACCACGGCCGTCGCCGCCCTGCCGAAGGCTGGATTGGCCACGATCAGCGGCGCATTTCTGTCGGGCCGGGAGGCCGGAGCCTGCAGCAGATCGCGCCCGCTCGTCAGGTAGCTGATCTCGTAACGTTCGACCAGATACCGGTTCTGCTCATCCACCAGCGCGGCGAACGGGGCCAGGTTGAGCAGGCCATCCGGCGCAATCAGCAGGTGGGGCGAATCGCCCGCCTTTACTCTCAGGATCGACCTCAGCGAGGCGCGCACAGGCCGCATGACCTTCTCATCTACGGCGCGGCCGAGTTGTTTGACATCCGTCCGGGCCGGATTGCGCAACGCTTTACGCCAGGTGTCTATCAGTCGATCGATCGGCGCCGCCTCGCCGAGATCGACCCACTTCGGCGGCCCCTCCGCCGCGAGCAGATAGGCGAGGTAGCGCGCCGGTTGGCGCTTCTCGGTTTTCAGATCCTGCGGCCTGAAAACGACAAATTCGACCAGCGCGCTGGCGGCGGTAAGCGCCGCCTGAACGGCGGCCAGTGTGACCGGCTGCCGCTGGGCGCGGAATTGTTGGCTCCGCTCGCTGAGGGCTGATTCCAACTCCTCGACCTTCTCTTCGAGCGGTTTGAGTCGAGTTCGATAGGTCTCGGGCCCATCCGAACCGGAATCTTTCAACGTCAGCGTCGCCAACCGTCTGCGAGCCTCGGCCAGTTGATCGAAGAGTTGTCTATCTTCCGGAGCGGCCCGGCGTCGCAGCCTCGCGACCGTGTCGGTCATGGCATCCAGCCCGCGCCCTTTCCGGCGGAGCACCGTGGTGAAGGCCAGATCGAGGGCCTCCGGATGATTGGGGACGGCCTGGCTCTGGAGCGAGAGCGTGTAGTCGGTCTCGTCGGATAAGGTGACGAGATAAGCCAGTTTCTGGCGTTCCGAGCCGATGGCCAGATTGAGCGCCAGGTTGCGCTCACCGATGGCGTTGGCGCGTGCCTGAAAGGAGATGGCCTGGGCAAAGTTCCCTGCGGCGCCGAAAAGCACGGCCAGTTGGGAGAGCGACGCCGCGACCCTGGGATTCTCCGGGCCGAACGTTCTCTCACGAATCGCCAGTGCGCGCCGAGCGAGCCGTTCGGCCCGCGCATAATCGCCCTGGCTCTGGTAGAGGTTCGCGAGAAAGTGGAGCGAAATGGCGATTGACGGGTGATCCGGCCCCAGCGCCTTCTCCCGGATCCTCAGCGCGCGTTGCAACAGGGGCTCCGCCCCGGCGTAATCGCCTTTCTCTTTGTAGATGTTGGCGAGATGGTTGAGAGAGAAGGCGAGTTCCGGCTGTTCCGCCCCCAGCGTCTTCTCATTGACGGCCAGGGCACGTTTCGCGAGCGGCTCGGCCTTCAGGTGGTCCCCCTGATCCAGGTAGAGATTGACGAGATTGTCGAGAGCCAATCCGACCCCCGGGCTTTCCGGCCCACCTGTTTTTTCACAGATGGTCAGCGCGCGTTGATAGATCTCTTCGGCCCTCGCGTATTCGCCTCGCGCGCCGTAGAGGTTGGCGAGATTGTTGAGCGTCCTCGCGACCTCGGGATGTTCCGGTCCGAACGCCTTCTCGCGGATGGATAACGCACGTTGGAAGAACGGTTCGGCCTTCGCATATTCTTCCTGCTCAAGGTAGAGGACGGCCAGATTGTTGAGAGAAAGGGCGAGGGCCGGGTGTTCCGGTCCCAGCGCTTTCTCACGGATCTCCAGCGCGCGCCGATCCAACGACTCGGACTTGGCGTAGTCGAACTTGTCGTTGTAGAGGATTGCCAGGTTGGTCAGGGATTGAGCGACCTCGGGATGTTCCGGTCCCAATGCTTTCTCGCGGATCTCCAGGGCCCTTTGATAGATCGGTTCGGCCTTCGCATAGTCGGGTTGAGCATGATAGAGGGTCCCCAACAGGTTGAGAGATCGAGCGACCTCGGGATGTTCCAGCCCTAACCGCTTTTCACGGATCTCCAGCGCCCGTATGGCCAACGGGACCGCCTCCTCAGACTTCCCCTCGCCCCGCAGTTTGAGAGCTTGCGCATAAAACCGGCGCGCTTCGTGCAACGCACGGTCATCCTCGGTCGCGGTGCGCAACTCTTCGATCCGAATCTCATAGTGCCCGGCCGCCGCTCGCTGCAGTCTTGGCCGAACGGTCAGCCGGTAGTCGCCCGCCGCTTCGGCCACCATTTCCACCGTCTCGCTTCCCCGCGCCCTGCTTTCGAGATCGACCTCCAGCATCGGCTGGCCATCAAGGTCGAACAGCGCCGCCACCACATCGATGCCTCGTTGGTCGATCACCACCTTCACATAGTTTCCGGCAGCCGGCGTCAGCCGGTAAGCCTGAGACTGGCCCCCGCTCAGCTCCCGTTCAATCGGTCTGCCCGGTTCGAGCGGCTGATCCACCCGTTCTTCCTGCGCCGGGTAGCCTGCGGCGGCGCACCGGACGGCAGGGGAGATTGGAATTTGAATGAGTAACAGGCTGATGAAGATTGCGAGACGGCTACGGACCGCCACAAAGCAATGCGTGCGCTGAGCCAGCCTTAACGATACGGGCCGAGCCATTCAGATGCCTCCGTCAAAGGTCAATGGTCAAAGATGAGATGCTTATTTACGATCCGCCCGGCAAACTGAGAACATCCGGCCGCGAACCTTTCCTAAACACATTGGGGGCTTGAAATATTTGATCACCGCTAACCTCGGTATCATAGCCCGACCAATATGATGGTTCAAGCGGGTGACCGTCAGCCTTTGGCAATCTTACCGGTCGCTGACCTGGCGGACCAGCACCAGATCCGAGGCCCAGCCGCCGCGTGTGCAAATGAGCTGCTTGCCGTCGCGGGAGAGATCGAAATTGGTGATAATCTCGGATCGAAAATTGGTCAGTTGCCGTGGCGGCCCGCCATGCAACGGCTTGAGCCAGATATTCGAGACGCCGTTGAGATCGGCTTCGTAGAGCAAGGCCTTTCCGTCTGTAGTCCAACGGAGATCAAGACTCCAGAAATCTTCGCGTGGCGGATCAAATGTCCAGGCCGGCTGTCCGCCGCTGGACGGCGTGACCGCGATCCTGAACTTTGCGCCCGACTGCTTCTCCCGGTAATAGTAGGCGATCAGTTTTCCATCAGGTGAGACTGACGGGTATTGCGGATTGTACCCCGTCTGGAGCGCCGCGGGCTCACCGCCGGAGATAGGCGTTTTTCTGATACCACCCGAGACATAGAACGCCCATTTGCCGTCGGGAGAGAGAGTCGACATCTGTGCGTTACCGCTGCTGGTCAATTGCACAGGATTGCTTCCGTCCATCTCCATCCTCCAGATCTCAGACGTTCCGGAGCGGACGGAGGTGAAGAGGATGTAACGGCCGTCAGGCGTTACTTTGGGGGAGCCGTCCCGGCCGGGGCTGGAGGTCAAATTCTTCCGGCCGGTCCCGTCTTGATTCATGATCCAGACGTCACTGTCGCCGTCGAAAGCCGATTCATAAACTATCCGGCCATCCGGCGCCCACGAAGGGTTGGCCCCGGTGGTGAGTTTCTGAGCGTGGCTGGTATCTCGCTCCGGCAATGACCAGATGTCTGAGATCAGATTTTGTTGCGAACAGAGCATGGTCTTCAGGTCTGCCGTCAGACTAATACGACGGCAGTAGTCCAGGCCAATCGTGATCGGGTGCGGCTCGCCGCCAGGGTAAGGGAGGTACCAGATCTGCCCCAGCGGTTTTTCCGCCTTGTAAGCGCTGAACAACAGGCCGCTTCCGTCCGGCGCCCACGCTTTCCGCCCGACACTTTGCCATTTTTGCGCAGTCAGGAAGCTTTCCGCCCCGTCTTTGACACGCAACTCCGTGATTCCCCTTTGATTGCCTTCTCGACCGGCAGGTCCGACGGTGCAGATAATCGCCTCGCCATCGGGCGACCAGGCCGGAGACTCGTAGGGCTCATTCAACGGGCGCGTGGCGAGTCGGCGTTCGCCGGCGCCGTCCACCCTGGCAATCATCATGGCGATTTTTCCCTCGCCGAAGTATCTCCGGGTGAACGCGACCTGGTTCCCGTCCGGCGAGAGCGTGAAATGAAGATATAGATCATCAATCAGCTTCACGGGAGCGCCCCCGAAGACCGGAACGCGATAGAGCGCCCGAGTCGCTGAGACCTTATCCGGCGACCGGACGAAGTAGACATAATTGCCATCGGGCGAGAAGGCCAAATCGGTATAATTGACCTTGGCGGGCGGAACGATCTCCCTGATCGTGTCCGTGGCGAACTGTCTGAGCCAGAGACTCGCATAGCCTTTCTCTCTATCGACATAGACGATCTGTTTGCCGTCGGGCGAAATTTCGGACAGCTCAATGTTGCGGTTGTTGGTGAGTCTGGTGATGTCGACTTTTTGGAAGGGGATCGTGTATTTACTTGTCAAACTGTTAATGACCGTGGCGGCTCCGAACAGAATAGTCAGCGCAATGACGGCGATGATTGTGCCGCTGGCCTTCGGCCAGGAGCTTTTCACCTTCGTTTTGAATTCCAGCTCCTCTTTCAGCGCCTTTAGATCCGACAACAGGTCGCTCACTTTCTGGTAGCGATCCTCTCTCTTTTTGCGTAGCGCCTTCGTCACGATCGTCTGTAACTCGGCCGGCGCTTCTTGCGCGTACCGGGCCAGCGGCGGCGGCTCCAGCTCCAGGATGGCCGCCATCACTTCATCGCTCGTCTCTCCCTCGAACGGCGGTTGCCCGGTGATCATCTCGTAAAGCACCACGCCAAGGCTGAAGATATCGCTCCGCCCTTCCACGCTCTCCCCGCGCGCCTGTTCGGGCGACATGTACCGTACCGTCCCCATCGTTACTCCGGTCGTGGAGATGGGCGGGGAAGCAGACATCGCGGCGCGGAGATCCGCTCTCTGTTTTTCCGTCTCCGCGTCTTCCTGTCTCTCTTCGACCAGCTTGGCCAGACCAAAGTCCAGCACCTTGAGCAGGCCATCCTGTCGCAGCATGATATTTTCAGGCTTGATGTCGCGGTGAACGATTCCGGCCTCGTGCGCGGCCGCCAGCGCGCTCACAATCTGAATGACCGCGTCGAGCGTTCCAGGCAGGTTGAGCCGATTCCCATCCAGCCGCCGTCGCAGCGTCTGGCCTTCGATGTATTCGGTGCAGATGAAGTGCCGCCCGTCGACCTGCCCGACCTCAAAGATGGTGATGATATTTGGGTGATTGAGACTTGACGCGGCGCGCGCCTCGCGCTCAAAACGACGCGCGCGGTCGGCGTCTCGCATGAATTGTGTCGGCAGCAGTTTGAGCGCGACCTTACGCCGGAGCCGCGTATCTTCGGCCAGGTACACCTCGCCCATGCCGCCGGCGCCGATCAGGGAGAGCACTTGATAGTGGCTGAGGCTTTGGCCCGCGAGCGACGGATGATTCTCTTCCGCCAGCAATCCGGCGGCGACGTCCATTGCGGGGATGGCGAAATAATCGCCGGCTTGGTTACACGCGGCGAGCAGCGACTCGACCTCGTGGAGCAGGCTCTCGTCACTGCCGCAGGCCTCGGCGAGAAAGGCCGGGCGCTCGGCGGTCGCCAGTTCCGAAGCCGAGTTATAGAGGTCGCAGATTTTGCGATGGCTCTCAGGCGTCATCTCGATCCCTCTTGCTCAATTCGTGGAAGAGCCACACCTGAGCGAAGCTCCAATCACGGCGCACTGTGCCGACCGAAACGTTAAGTGCTTCGGCCGTCTCTTCATAGCTCAGCCCGGCGAAGAAGCGCAGTTCCACCACGCGGGCCTGCCGCGCGTCTAACTTCTCCAACGCCTGCAGCGCGTCGTCCAGCGCGACCAGGTCGGCGCTCCGCTCGTAACTGCTGCCGGTTGCTTCCGACAGCGAGACGCGCAAAGCCTCGCCGCCCCGTTTTTCGCGCCGTCTGGCGCGGGCGAAATCGACCAGGATCCGCCGCATGATTTGCGCGGCCAACCCGAAGAAATGGGCGCGGTTCTGCCATTCGACGTTTCGCCAGTCAATCAGGCGCAGGTACATCTCATTGACCAGCGCCGTGGTTTGCAGGACGTGATCCGGGCGTTCGCCCGCCATCTGGAGCTTAGCCAGGTGATGGAGTTTCGTGTGGACCAAAGGCATGATCTGTTCCAGAGCCTTCATATCGCCTTTGTTCCAGGCGATCAGCAGTTGCGTAATCTCCTGTGGGGAAGAAACGGGCATAGAATCCTCCTGTCTCGCAGGGCGCGAGTCACAATTCCAAATTGTCGTGTGAACCGGTACAGGATACTTACTGTTCGGAACGTAAGTCTCTGGAGGCTTGGGGCCAGCCGCGAAAAGCGCGAAATTTGGCCTGATTTAGCGTCTTTTGCGGTTTGAGATAGAACTTCGAGCAGCATACTTTGCAAAGTGCTTACTGTCTATTCCTTAATCCCCTTCGCCTATCCCAGAGTGGCAATAAAAAACATTTCGTCGGAGTTAGCACTTTGGAGACTGAATGACGCCTTTATAAGCGTAAGAACATGACATGATGTTGGTAAGAGCACCGTCTGACCGTCCGTTCCATATTTATGCTCGAGCTGAAGTTGAGCGATTCATGACCACACGGGGGAATAATACCATGTGTGTGAGCCATCTGCGAGTAATAATAATCGTCTTTTAAGAATTGCCGTGAACGCCTTCGATATCTAGTGGCGTCAATGTGCAAGGGCCTGGTCGCTCCTCGAAGCGATCAGCGACCGCTTTCGTCTGCGGCGGGACTTCCTCCGCCACGTTTCTGTAAATTCGAATTGTTGGTGACGGACTGGAGCCTGCGAAATCGATACGATCTTTTCTGCCTGGGGTCTCAAGCTGTGACTCAGAATGGCGGCAGCCTGTCATCGAAACGATTGCTCCTTTTTACAAGGTAGCGAATCAAGTTGATTTGATATGAATACCGGACAGCCATGGTTTGCCTTACAGACTCGGCCAAGAAGCGAAAAGAAGATAGATGACCTGCTCAGGCAAAAAGGCTATGAGTGTTTTACGCCGACCTACCGACAGAAGCGGAAATGGTCGGATCGCACCGTAGAAGTCGGATTGCCTCTTTTTCCCAGATATGTCTTCTGTCGCTTTGGCTCTTCAGCGATCGGTAAGGCCATCTCCACCCCTGGAGTCATCAAAATCGTAAGATTTGGCGATAAGCCCGCGGAAATAACTCCGGAGGAGATAGAGGCTCTACAACTGTTAGCGCAGAGCCATTACACGCGAGAGCCCTGGAACTATCTCCCCGATGGAACGCCGGTGATTGTCGAGACCGGCCCTTTAACCGGAATTCGGGGGATTGTGCGCCATGACGGCAATCAACAGCGGTTGATTATCTCCGTGACCTTGCTGCAGCGATCGGTAGCTATTGAGCTTGATGAAAGCGTTATAGTTTCGGTAGTTCCCGACTTCAGAGCGGATCGAAATCCGCTTCATCCCGGATCGGATCTTGCGCTCAAACTCTTGGGCAGAACATAAATTGGGATCCCTCATTCAATTGCTGGCAATTGCTGGCGCGATCAAACCGCGGGTTCGGTGCGGTCCAATGGCGCATTTCAAACTTCGGATGACGATGAGCCGGATCGGAGCGATGGCGATAGATCCAACACAGATTTCAAGGAGGCAATAATGAGCTTGTACGACCCTGATCGAGAAGATACGACGGTCTATAAAGTAGTGGTGAACCATGAGGAGCAATATTCCATCTGGCCCGACTATAAGGATCTTCCCCTGGGCTGGAAAGAGGTCGGAACGAGCGGCCTCAAAGCCGAATGTTTGGCCTACATCAAAGAGGTCTGGACTGACATGCGGCCGTTGAGCTTACGGAAGAAGATGGAGGAGATGGGGAAAAATCCCCCGCCCCCGCCGCCTCCTCCTGATCCGAACAGGCCTCGTGAGAAGAGCCTGGTCGAAAGGCTTTGCGAAGGCGATCATCGGGTCGAAGCCAGCTTGCGACCCGAGCAGACCGCCAAAGCCTTCAAAGACCGAATCGACCTGGGGTACGTGCATGTCAAATTTACCGAAACCCGGGGAGGGACCGAACTCGGAGTGAGAATCGACCGGGACACCCTCGATTTAAGCCGGGCGGATTTTGGGACGCAG
>DATEFT010000181.1:0-10564 GCA_035280505.1 Blastocatellia bacterium
TGGCGGAAGCGGCCGAGGTCGACGGCAAGAAGGTCCGCTCATCACCGCTGGTCCGCAATATCGCGCGCGAACATGGCGTCAACCTGGAAGAGGTTCCGGGCACCGGGCTCGGCGGGCGCGTGTCGAAAGAGGATATTCTGGACTTCATCGACCGGAAGCAGGGGGCCACGGTTCCGACCATTCTGGCGCCGTCGGCTCCGGTGGCGCCGGCCGCGCCGATCATTCCGCCTCCAGCCGCGCCGTCGGTCCCGGTCTACACCAACGGCGAACGCATCACGATCGAGCCGATGAGCATGATGCGCCGCAAGATCGCCGAGCACATGGTTCTGAGCCGGCGCACTTCGGCCCACGTCACGACCTTCTTCGAAGTCGATTTCACCGCCATCGCCGCGCTGCGCGACCGGGTGAAGCGGAACTTCGAGGAACGAAACGGCGTCAAGTTGACCTTTATGCCGTTCATCATCAAGGCGGTGGTCGATGCGTTGAAGGCCTTCCCGGTGGTCAACGCTTCGGTGGACGGCGAGAACGTCGTCTACAAGCACGATCTCAACGTCGGGATGGCCGTGGCGCTCGAATCGGGATTGATCGTCCCGGTCATCAAGCAGGCCGACGCCTTGAGCCTCCTGGGCCTGGCGCGGGTGACGCAGGATCTCGCGACGCGCGCGCGCAGCAAACAGCTCAAACCGGACGAGGTTTCGGGCGGCACCTTCTCGATCACCAACTTCGGTTTGTACGGCGGATATACCGCGACCCCGATCATCAATCAGCCGCAGGCGGCGATCCTCGGAGTCGGCGGCATTCACAAGCGCCCGTGGGTGGTCGAGACCTCCAGCGGCGATGCGATTGCCATTCGCCATATCGGCGTCCTGAGCCTCTCGTTCGATCATCGATTGATCGATGGGGCGGTGGCCGATCAGTTCATGGCGCATCTCAAGCGGACCCTGGAGACGACCGACTTCTCCTCGCTGATCTGAGCGGGCCGGCCGGCATTCAGGGACGGATCATCGGTTCGATGACGGCGAAGGACCGCGACGGTCTTTCGCCCGGCCCTGGGCGTCATTCGCGGTTGACGTTAAAATTCAATGCGAGATTGTCAATATCGCTATCTCGGTCTCACCCCGTATGCGGAGTCTCATCGCCTGCAGGAGGGACTGGTCGAACAGCGGAAGGTTGACGAGATCCCGGACGCGCTTTTGCTGCTTGAACATCCTCATGCCATCACGCTGGGGCGGGCCGCCAACCGCGCCCATCTGCTGGTTGACGACCAGACGCGGGATCAATTCGGCATCGAACTGTTCGAGACCGGACGCGGGGGCGATGTGACCTATCACGGCCCCGGGCAGCTCGTGGGATATCCGATCATCAAGTTGGCGCCCGATCGGTGCGATGTTCGCCGGTACGTGCGCGATCTCGAAGAGGTCCTGATCCGGACGGCGGCCGATTTCGGGATCACGGCCGGGCGCCTCGAGGGCCTGACCGGGATCTGGGTCGATGGTGAAAAGTTGGCGGCGATCGGGGTCCGGATCTCGCGGTGGGTCACGATGCACGGTTTTGCTTTCAACATTACGACCGATCTTCGTTATTTTCAGCTAATTGTCCCCTGTGGCATTCGAGACCACGGCGTTACTTCTCTGCAAAAACTGTTGGGTAGCCCGGTCGAGATCGGGGCGGTCGCCGAAAGCGTCGTCCGCCATTTCGGTCAGGTCTTCGATCGGGAGATGCTCTCCCTGCCGTAACGGCTTGGGTCGTCCGGTTCTGGTCATGAACGGCCGGCCCGATTACGGCGAAGAAATGAACGACAGAAGCTCGCTCTACATATCATATGAAAAGATTCCGTCTCTCCCTTACCCAGAAGATCTTCGTCGGATTGGCTGTCGGTATCGTCGTCGGAGCCCTGATTCATAAACTCGATGCCGACCCTTATCATAAAGAGCAGGCGATTCAGTGGATCCGAGTTCTGAGCCGGGTCTTCCTGAGCCTGATCAAGGTCATCATCGCGCCGCTCATCTTCTCGACCCTGGTGGTCGGCATTGCCGGGGCCGGCAGTCTCAAGGAGGTCGGCCGGATCGGGCTCAAGGCCATCATCTATTTTGAGGTCGTGACCACGCTCGCGCTCTTCATCGGGCTGGGGGCCGTCAACCTGACCCGGCCGGGGGCGGGCGTCAATCTGCCGGCCGAACAGAGCGTCGAGGCCAAAGCGATCGCCGCCAACGCCGCCAAACTGACGCCCCAGGATCACATCGTCAATATCTTTCCCGTCAGCCTCATCAAATCGATGGCCGAGAACGACGTGCTGCAGATCGTCGTCTTCAGCCTGATCTTTGCCGTGGCCCTTTCGGCGGTCGGCGAGAAGGGGCGGCCCATGCTGGCCTTTTGCGAGGCGCTCTCGGAAGCGATGTTCAAATTTACCAATTACGTCATGAACTTCGCTCCTTACGGCGTCGGCGCCGCCATGGCGGTGACCGTCGGCAACAAGGGCCTCTCGGTGCTCAAGAATCTGGCCCTCCTGATCTTCACGCTCTACGGCGCGCTGGTCGTCTTTATCCTGATCGTGCTCGGGGTGGTGGCGGTGCTGATTCGTCTGCCGCTGAGACGGTTCCTGCGCCTGATCAAGGAACCGGCGCTCCTGGCCTTCGTCACGACCTCGAGCGAATCGGCGTTTCCGAAGGCGATGGAGAACATGGAGAAGCTGGGCGTGCCGCGCCGGATCGTCAGTTTCGTCCTGCCGATGGGTTACAGCTTCAATCTCGACGGTTCGACGCTCTATCTTTCGCTGGCCGCCGTCTTCGTCGCGCAGGCCTCGAATATCGAGCTCTCATGGGGACAGCAAGTGCTGATCCTGCTGACCCTCATGCTCTCGACCAAGGGGATCGCGGCGGTCCCGCGCGCTTCGCTGGTGGTCCTGGCGGGCACCCTGGCCCAGTTCGACCTGCCGATCGAGGGGATCGCCCTGATCCTGGGCGTGGACGAATTGATGGACATGGCGCGCACCGCGACCAATGTCATCGGCAACTGCCTGGCGACCGCCGTCGTGGCCCGCTGGGAGGGTGAGTTCAATGATAAGGGGCAGGAGGTGCTGGCCGCGGCCGGCGAGCCGGCGGCGGCGGCCTCTCAACCCTGAGTTTCGATCCGCCCGAGCGGCGGCTATAATATTATTATGACGATTCAGAGACCCAACGGACGGAAACCGGAATGGCTCAAGATCCGGCTCAACATGGGCGAGGACTTTCTCGGAGTCCGGCGGTTGATCGACGATCTGACGCTCCACACGGTCTGTCAGGAAGCCCGCTGCCCCAATATCTATGAGTGCTGGTCGAACCGGACCGCCACTTTTATGATCGCCGGAGACGTTTGCACCCGCCGCTGCGGGTTTTGCGCCGTCAGCAAGGGCGCGCCGAAACCGCTCGACGCGGACGAACCCCGGCACGTGGCCGAGGCGGTCAGCCGCTTGAACCTGCAACATGCCGTCATCACCGCCGTCAATCGCGACGATGCCGCCGACGGCGGCGCCTCGCATTTCGCGGCGACCATTCGCGAGGTTCGCGCGCTCAACCCGAATTGCCGGATCGAGGTCCTGATCCCGGACTTCGAGGGTCATGACGAGGCGCTCGACATCGTTCTCGACGCCCGGCCGGATGTGCTCAATCACAACACCGAGACGGTCCCGCGGTTGTACCACCGGGTTCGTCCTCACGCGCGCTATCAGGAATGGACGATGAAACTGCTGCGCCGCGCCGCCGAACGCCGCGATCGTGACGGGCACGGCATGCTCACCAAATCGGGGATCATGGTCGGGCTCGGTGAAACATCGGAGGAGATTCTGGCCACTCTGCGGGATCTGCGGGCCGTCGATTGCGACATCCTGACCATCGGCCAGTATCTGCAGCCCGCGCCCCAACGGTTGAAGGTCGAACGGTTCTATCCGCCCGAAGAGTTCGCCGAATTCAAACGCGCCGGTCTGGAGATGGGCTTCCGGTACGTCGAGTCGGGCCCCCTGGTGCGTTCGAGTTATCATGCTCACGAACACCGACCGGAGGACGCCCGGGAGATCAGTGAGGCCATCTGGGCCGAATCATCGCGCGGCCGCCGTGAATTGCCGGTCCTGAACGATCTGAAGTGAACTATGTCCAATCTTGATCGCAGAGTTTCAGAGAATGTCCACGGGCGTTATTACGTCGATTCACAGTGCGTCGATTGCGAGGTCTGTCGCGATCTGGCGCCGAATAACTTCGCCCGGGAAGAGGGCCGCAAATATCTATTCGTCTCCAAACAGCCGGAGAACGGGGAAGAGGAGAGTCTCTGCCGGGAAGCGATGGCGATCTGTCCGGTCGAAGCCATCGGCGATAACGGCGCTTGAATGATCAGTGGAGCGAGACGTTGCCCGCTCTTCTGATGTCATAGGCGATCGTGACCAGGGTCTGGAGGTAGGCATTGACCGCCAGCCCCAATCCCGCGTAGGCCAGCCAGGCCAGTCCCTGCTCGGGGACGGGCCACGCCGCCGCGATCAGCACCGCACCCATGACCGCCGCGATCCACTGTCGATAGATGACCCGGTACCAGTAGACGAAGATGGCGATGAAGAAGAGGATCGCGACCAGGGTCCCCAGTGGATGGGGCACGATCAACAAGAGCGCGAGCGAAAAATAGTAGCAGGCGACTATTCCGCGCACGAACTTCTGCAGGGTGTAGTAGTCTTCGTAGAAGAAGGGAAAGAAGGCCGCCAGCAGGGCCGCCGCCAGCCAGCCGTTCCTCTCGCCCGGAGGGAGTCCCAGCGCCGTCACCAGCGGATAATGCCAGATGAAGATCAGCCAGATCGGCAGGGAGTTGCGGACCCACTTGGCCAACCGCGCCGGCCTGATCAACGTCAGGTCGATCAGGAGATAGAGATAGTAGAGGGCCGGCACCAGCACCAGCAGGGACCAGTATCTGTGCAGCAGACCCCGGCTGAAGCCGACCGCCAGCGCGATCAGCACGGCGATCAGCGGCGCCCATTCATAGCTCCGGATGTGCGAGGGCGGTTGGCGGTACCAGTGCTCGATCGAGTCGGCCCCCCGCAGCGACGGGGTGAGCGAACGATTGATCTCGGCGGCGACCTGCGCCATCACCTCCTGATGAAAATCCCGGTCCTGGCGCCGGACCCGGCGGTCCTCTTCGCTGAGGTGCAACGGTTCGTGAAACCGGATGATGATCTTGGCCGGCTTGGGGAAGCACTTCCATTTCGGCCAGGCCCGATATGCGCCGCCGATGGTGACGGGAACGATCGTCGCTCCGGTCTCAATGGCCAGCCTCGCCACGCCGGTGCGCAGTTCGCCCATCGGACCCTGCTCGGAACGTTGCCCTTCGGGAAAGATGCCGAGGACATGGCCTTCGTTCAGGATGCGCCGCGCCTCGAGAAAGGCCGACTCGCCTCGACCCTTCCGGATATCGACGGGGAACGCGCCGAGCGTGCTAATCAACGGGCCGAGCAACGGCACCTTGAACAGCGCGTCCCAGGCCATGAACCGAATTTTGCGTTTGAGCGGCAACCCGACCAGCACCGGGTCCAGGTACGAAGGGTGGTTGCCCGCCACGATCACCGCGCCGTTCTCGGGCACGTTCTCCAGCCCGTGGAACTCGACGGAGAAGAGCACCCGGAACAACATCCAGCCGATCGATTTGAGAAATGAGAGGAGCACGGCAGAACTCGAATTGAGATTTTAGATTTCAAACCGCGAAACATGCGGAAGACGCGGAACCTCATCGATTCGGCGTGTTTCGCGTATTTCGCGGTTCATTTTTTACTCTTCAGTGTGATTCGCGGGGGACCTCGGTTCCGCTGCCGCCGGCCAGAAAGTCGAAATCGGCTCCGCGGTCGGCCTGCATGACGTGATCGATATACAATTTGTAGTAACCGCGATCGAACGGCGACGGCGGCGGTTGCCACCCGGTTCGCCGTTGCGCCAGCTCCTCATCCGAAACGTCCAGATGGAGCCGGCGGCCCTCGACGTCGAGTTCAATGTAGTCCCCGTTCTCGACCAGGGCCAACGGTCCGCCCGCGGCCGACTCCGGGGCCACGTGGAGGACGACCGTTCCATAGGCCGTGCCGCTCATTCGCGCGTCGCTGACGCGGATCAGATCCGTCACCCCTTGCCTCAAGAGCTTGGGCGGCAGCGGCATGTTGCCGACTTCGGCCATTCCCGGGTAGCCTTTGGGGCCGCAATTTTTCAGGACCATGACCGAGGTCGCGTCGATCTCCAGGTTCGGGTCGTCGATGCGCGAGTGATAGTCTTCGATGTTCTCGAAGACGACGGCGCGGCCCCGATGGTTCATCAACTGGGGGGAGGCCGCCGACGGTTTGATCACCGCGCCGTTCGGACAGAGATTGCCGCGCAGCACGGCGACTCCGCCCCGCGGCGCCAGCGGGTCGCTGAGCGGCCTGATCACGTCGCGGTTGTAACAGGCCGCCGTCGCGGTATTGTCGCCGATGGTCTTGCCGTTGATGGTCAGGGCGTCTTTGTGAATCAGGTCGCCCAGTTCGCGGATCACCGCCGGAACGCCGCCCGCATAGTAGAAGTCCTCCATCAGATATTTACCCGACGGCATGAGATCCACGATGCAGGGGACCCGCCCCAACTGATCCCAGTCCTCCAGGGCGAACTCGACGCCGAGCCGCCCGGCGATCGCCAGCAGATGGACGACGGCATTGGTCGATCCGCCGATGGCGCCGACCACGCGGGCCGCATTCTCGAACGCCTGGCGCGTCAGAACCTTGGACATCCGCAGATCTTCGTGAACCATCTCGACGATTCGGCGCCCGGCCATGTGCGCCAGCGCCGCGCGGCGCGAATCGGCGGCCGGAATCGCCCCGTTCATGGGCAGGCCCATCCCCAGCGCCTCGACCACGCTGGCCATGGTCGAGGCCGTCCCCATGGTCATGCAGTGTCCGGCCGAACGGCTCATCCCGCTCTCGGCCTCCAGGAAATCGCAGAGCGGCATGGCCCCGCTCCGCACATCGTCGCTGAATTTCCAGACGTCGGTGCCGGATCCGACATCCTTCCCCCGGAACTTGCCGTTGAGCATCGGGCCGCCCGAGACCGCCAGGGTCGGCAGGTCGCAACTCGCCGCCCCCATCAAACAGGCGGGGGTCGTCTTGTCGCAGCCCACCAACAGCACCACCCCGTCGACCGGATTGGCCCGGATCGTCTCCTCGACATCCATGCTCGCCAGATTGCGGAAGAGCATGGCCGTCGGACGCATCAGGTTCTCTCCGAGCGACATGACCGGAAATTCGAGCGGAAATCCGCCCGCCTCATAGATGCCGCGCTTGACGTGCTCCGCGATCCGGCGCAGATGCCCGTTGCAGGGGGTCAGCTCCGACCACGTGTTGCAGATGCCGATCACCGGCCGCCCGTCGAAGAGATGATCGGGCAGGCCCTGGTTTTTCGTCCAACTTCGATGCACGAACCCGTTCTTGTCGGTCGGACCGAACCAATGTGAACTGCGAAACTTTCCTGGTTTGAATTGAGACATAATTTCACTCGCTCCTATGATTGATTACCGCCGGTTGGTTTCGATAAGTATAGCCAGCCCCCCGAATCTGTCCATGCCGAAGCGCGCCTCGCCAATAGTTTTATCGAAAATAGTTTCCTGGTTGACAATGTTGCCGGATCGGGTTATGATGCGCTCGATGAACAGGAGAGTAAAAATTCCGCCGAGTATTGCCGAGCAGGCGCTGGTCCGCTTGATGCGGGTCGGCGACCGGATGTGGCGCAGTTCCGACGAACGGTTCGCGCGCTGGGGACTGACCGACAATCATTACAATGTGTTGCGCATCCTCAACGGTGCCGGCGACCCGATTCCCCAGGTCGAGATCGGGCGGCGCATGCTCTCTTCCCGCGCCAGCGTCACCAAACTGGTTGACCTGCTGGAAGGGCGGGGATTCGTCAAGCGCCTGGCTTGCGGCGACCGGCGCGTCAATTTGATCCAGTTGACCGAGGAGGGGACTAACTTCGTCGAGGAGACGGCGGCCGAAGTGGTCGGCTTTGCCAAGGAGACCATGAAACCGCTAACCCATGACGAGCAGAAACAACTCTTCAACCTGCTCGGCAAACTTCTGCAGGAATAGCGTTTTTTCAGGTCAGATTGTTAAGGAGGTGACAATTTTATGGTTAACAAAGTGATGGAAGTCCCGAAACCGGAGAGCGGCGGGCCGCAGGCGGGCGCGCCGCAGATCGTCAGAGCTGCGGATCGATTTCATCTGGAGAGCGACTGGTTGTCGGCCTACTGGCTCTTCAGTTTCGATCGCTACTATGATCCGAACAACATGAACTTCGGCCCGCTGCGCGTCTTCAACCATGACCGGGTCGAGCCGCGGGGCGGTTTCCCGACCCATCCGCATCGGGAGATGGAGATCATCACTTACGTGTTGGAAGGGGAATTGACGCACCATGACAGCACCGGCGGGCGCGGCGCCATCCACGCGAGCGAGGTGCAGCGGATGACGGCGGGGACCGGGATCGCGCATTCGGAGCTCAATATCTCGGAGACGCAGCCGGTCGAACTGCTCCAGATGTGGGTCTTTCCCGAGCGGGCCGGGTTGACCCCGTCCTATGAGCAGCGGCAGTTCACGCCCGAACAGCGGGCCGGGGTGCTCCTGCCGATCGCTTCCGGCCGGGAACTGCCGGGGACGGTGAAGGTCCACCAGGATGTCACGTTTTACGTCTCGCAGTTGCGTTCCGGCGACCAGGTCGCGCACGCGTTGGCCGCCGACCGCCGGGCTTTCTTGTACCTGATCAAGGGCGAGGTTCAACTCGGGGCCGAGCGCCTGAGCGCCGGCGATCAAGCGCGGATCACCGGCGGAGCCGAACTTCAGATCACCGGGGTGCAAGAGAGCGAGCTGATTTTGATAGACTTACCCTGAGCGGGTGAGGTTCGCCTCACCCGTCTCCATCTCAATAGATCAACCATCTGCAGGAAGAGAGAGGATCGATGACCGATACACTGACAATAATCAAGGAACGAATCTCGACCAATTATTACGACAAGACCCGCACTCTGTCCGAGGCGGAGATCCAGGACCTGGTCTTCTATGCCACGCAGGCGCCGTCGTCATACAACATTCAGCACTGGCGTTTTGTGGCCGTGCGGCATCCCGAAGATAAAGCGCGATTGAAGGCCGTCTCTTACAACCAGCAGAAGGTCGAAGACGCGGCGGTGACCTTTATCGTGCTGGGCGATCTGCGCGGATATGAGAAACTGGCGGAGGTTCTCCAGCGTTCGGTCGAGGCCGGGCGGATCGATCAGAAGACCGCCGACTACTACGTGCCTTCAGCCGTCAAGGCCTATTCCAGCAACGCGCAGTTTGCGCGCGACGAGGCCATTCGTGGCGCCTCGCTGGCGGCCATGACCCTGATGATCGCGGCCGAAGCCAAGGGGCTGGCCAGCGGTCCGATGATCGGTTTCGATCCGGAGGGGGTCAAACGGGAGTTCGGGATTTCGGATCGCTTTCTGCCGGTGATGCTGGTGACCGTCGGCTATCCGGCGCCCGGCAACGGTCCCCGGAAACTGAGGTTGGAGGTTAATGAAGTCCTGGCCTTCGACCGCGGACGGGAGTTCTAACCGATTAAGTTAATTATCTTACCTAAATCAAGGTTTGAACTCGGCTGACAGATGTGTATAATGACGCGTCTGTATCGGGGCGTGGCTCAGCTTGGTAGAGCGCTCGGTTTGGGACCGAGAGGTCGCAGGTTCGAATCCTGCCGCCCCGATTATAGTTGCATCGAGACTTGCCGCGATTCTAGCTACATCTGATTTGAGGTCCATCGGCCAAGCACCTTTCCCCAGCAACCGTATCTCCTCACCGGCCTAACTTTCGATAGCTACTAATCCAACTTTTTTTCTGAGCGGCCTAACTTTCGCTAGGCGACGGTCCGGCCGATCGTTGTTATCCTCGAATCATCCTCATAAGGATGATTGTAACTGCCTTTGACTTCTTTAGTGGCCCCGAAGAGGAACAGATGGTAGCCAGGGGGCAACTCACCGGATGCGGGGACGAACCCGCTTTCCGGGGCAACGGTGAGACTAGTCTTTGGCTATCATCTGATCCTCTTCGGGGCATTTTTGACCAAGGCTTTGGAGACCAACTAGCGATTGGGCTCATGGAGAAGAAATGATTTCGTATCAGAACATGGAAGATTTGGTAATACTGATGACAGGTCTGTTGGGATTGGTGCTCGCGAACGTCTTCCTGTTGTTGGTGATGGCCTCTCTGATCGCCGTCGTCGTCCTGCTCCTGATGATCTTGAATTTCCTCAGGCATCTGATCTTCAGCCCGGTACAGACCAGCATCATTTCATCACCGGTTCCTCAGGATCATAGTCTCTTCCAGGCGGGTGTCGGTGATTCGATCTCCTCGTAGAATTTGATCTCTACGGGCCAGGTCATCATCAGCACCGTCACGTCCACGTGGTTACTCAGCTCGACGTTCATCCACTGTTGCGGTGTAACATTAATGGGTACCAGCTCGGAGCCGGTATGTACCAACAGGACGTAGCGTTCGCCGGTATTGAGGACGTTGGTATCGACG
>DATEFT010000182.1:0-4865 GCA_035280505.1 Blastocatellia bacterium
GCTGCCGCCGGACTTCACCGGACGGTTGTATCTGGCCCATCCCGCCGGTCTTCCGGACCAGGAGGCCGACCGGGAGGGCGAGGCCGCCGACGGCGCGGACGGCTATGCCGCCTTCGAAGAGGTCATGATGAAGTCCGGTCCATCATCGCGCCATGCGGCCTTCCGGGCCGTCGCCTATGCGGCCGCCAAGATCTTCATCGAGACCGCCAAAGCGAGCGGCAGAGAGCTGAATCGCGCCACCTTCACGGCGGCGCTCGAACGCCTGCAAGCCTTCAGCACCTCCGTGCTGCCGCCCATCACTTTCGGACCACACCGCAGAATCGGAGCCACCGGCGCGTTCGTGGTTCAAGTCGACCCGCTCACCCAACAGTTCAAGCCCCGAACCGGTTGGATGGAACCACAGGAGAAACCTTGATTATGAAGAATCGACTCGTCTTAACCATACTCTTCCTCTCCGGCACGCTCGGCAGCGTCTTCAGCGCGGCCCCGCTCGACGCCACACCGTTCCAGGTGGTCGGCCATCTGCAGAAGTTCACGCTCGAGACGACCGGCGACCCGCTCTCCGGCGCCAGAATCACGGTCAACGGCACCGAGGTGATCGTTCCCCGCAATCTGCTGATCCAGATGCCCGGAACCTTCCTGACCGCGGCGGACCTCTTCGATCTGGCGCCCGCCGGGGCCACGCAGCGCACCGCAACCGGAGCCTGCGGCGGTCCGAAGGCCTCCGGCCTGGCGCTGGACGACTGCCCGGCCCCGCTGGCCGCCTTCGAAGTTTCGATCAGCGGCAATATTGTCGATGATCGACATCTCGCCGGGCTGGTCCAGATCACGCAGCAGTCGCTGAATCTCGGCCAGGGATACATCCAGGCCGTCGATTTCAACAACGGCGAGCTGTTGGTGGGCGCGGTCCTGGACGGTCCGGTCAAAGCGCGAGTCAGGATCAACGACTCCGACGGAAGGTTCGGCCGCAAAACCTCGGCGTTGAACGTCGGCGAGACGCCGCTCAGTCAAGACGGCCGTTTCACCGCGGATACCGAGAGTCCGACGATCCATTCGGCCAACGGCTATCCGATGTGCATCCCGCGCAGCGCCGCCGATCCGCGCTGCCCGCAGAAGAACCGCGGCCCCGATCCCAACAATCCGCTGCAGACCTTCGTCATGCCGAGCCCGGGCGCGGCGACGGCGGCGCCGCTGCCGAACTTTCCGGCGGCCGTGCCCTGCAACGCCTGCGATCCGCGAGAGCAGGCTCCTTTCATGAAGGGCGACTACATCGATTACAGCGGGACGCTGGCCAGGGACGCCACGGGATTCTACATCTCGGCCCACACGATCGAAGCCTGGGTGGGAATCTACACGCAGCCGGGGACCGAGCCGGCCTACCTGACGGTCGGTGAAGTCTTGATCCGTTCGGGCGGCCAACCGTTCCCTGACGGCAGAGTTCCGCCGGGAACGATCGCGCAGGAGGTCGCGACCCGGGGGATCAGAATCGAAGGGTTCACCACGGATCCTTCGAGCGACGTCGTGGTATATGCGATCGACACCGATCAGTGCACCGGCAGCGAGTCGCTGCGATTCCTGACGCCCGCCAATCCGGCCGATCAGCCCGTCTTCGGACGGTTCCGCAACGAAGATCGCCGGGACATCGGCACCCCGACGCGCGAAGTGATCGCCTACATCCGCCGGGTGGCCGAGGCCAAAGGGTTGTTGAGCGGAGACCGGAATACCTGGAGACAGTTGCCTGAACTGACCCTGGCGGCCAACGGGCTGCCGGCCGGGCAGTATCGCGCGCCGATCACCGAATATATCTTCCCGGAGAATCGGATCTTCGGCGATCCCCTGATCCCGCTCAACCTCCAGGACTTCGATTTTCTGGCCAGAGGCTCCGGACCGCTCGCGACGCGAGGGCGCACCGGCGGGCCGGTCGTCGGCCAACTAAACCCGTGGCCCGGCGGGGCCTCGCGTCGCCCGCCCGCCGTGACGTGCCCTTAAACGCCGGTAACTTCATGAGGATTCAGCCATGGCAAACGAATTCGACGATTTCATCGACTGGTCGCAGTTCGGCGACGATTGGACCGTCATCAGCCCGGAACTTCAGAACAACCAGGGCCTCTCGGACGAAGAGCTGGTCAGGGTCACGATCGTCAACCCGTTCCAGTTGGTCAAGCTGACGCAGGGCAAGCGTGACAACTGGCGCGGGAACTTTGCGACCGGAGAGGCCGTGCTCTTCACCAATCACCTGCCCGGCCCGATCAGCATCCTCTTCGATCCGCCGGTTCAGGGCGTCGGGACCCAGTTCCAGATCAACGAGATTCAGGAGCGGGGCGGCCCCCCGATCCCCTTCAACGCCACGCTGACCGTCTTCGATCTCAACGGTCTGCAATTGAAGACCACGACGCGGAAGGGACGGTCCGACAGCGCCAGCGACGGATCGGCCGTCCTGGTCCAGATCTTCGCCGACCTCCCGCTGATCAAACGCGCCGAATTCAAGGTCCGGGGCACGGCTCCCGGGCCGCACGTTAACGACCTGGCGATCAATCGCCTCAGATTGAAGGCTTGACTGTTTTACCAACCGCGAAACTGGCGAAAGACGCGAAAAGGCCTTTATTTCGCGGTTAAGCATCAAACTATGACGGGATTATCGACGATGTTAGTTCGCCTCGCCTCTCTCTCGCTCCTGTCCGCCCTCTGGCTGAGTCTCGGTCCGGCCGGGGCCCGGGCCCAGACCGAGCATCGACACGAGCAGCACGCTCCGGCGGCGGCCGCCGCCAAACCTGAGGACTACGAAGGCCTGGATGTCCCCGACGTCACGGTGCGCGACCAGGACGGCCGGGAGATCCGTTTCTACAGCGACCTGGTCAAGGGCAAGATCGTCGCCATCAATTTCATCTTTACGACCTGCACCACCATCTGTCCGCCCCTCGGCGCGACGTTCGCGAAACTGCAACGATCGATCGACCCCGGCCAGGCCTCGGAGGTGCGGCTGATCTCGATCAGCGTCGACCCGGCGGTCGACACTCCGGAGCGCTTGAAGGCGTGGAGCCGGAAATTCGGCGCGCCGCCCGGCTGGACGCTGGTCACCGGAGACAAGGCGGAGTTGGATAGACTGCTGCGGGCTCTGGGCGGCTATGCAGCGCGGAAAGAGGATCACACCCCGACCGTCCTCATCGGCGACGAGACCCGCAACCGATGGACGCGGACATACGGAGTGGCGCAGACCGCGCGGCTGAACGAAATCATCCGGTCTCTCTTCTTAAACCGCGAAAGACGCGAAACGCGCTAAATCCATCTATTTTTCGCGTCTTTCGCGTCTTTCGCGGTTCAGATCGTTTAATGACAGTCAGAGGCGGAAGGCTGTTCGAGCGCGGTGGTGACCTCTTCGACGGTGGGCTTCTCCATTCTCGGCCGGATCTCTTTCCGGTACTCCCTGGAGGATTGAACGATCTGGGCGCGATCGTCGTCGTACCTGATGATCTCGAAGAGCACGCTCACCTCTTCCCGAGCGCAGTCCCAGTGCGGATGCCCGAGATAGAACTGCCGCCAGCTCGTTCCGATCAGCGTGACGGAGCCTCTCCAGACGATCCGGTTATCGTCATCGGAGTCTTTGCGCGGCTCGGTCTTCAGGTTTCTGAGCCGCAGGTTCTTATACTCGAAGAGGGAGATGTAGGTGTTGTAACGCGGATCGATCTCTTTCGAGTAACGCCGCCCTTCATGCTCCAGGAAATGATCGAAGACGTAGTTGCCGAATTGAGTCCTGGCCCATTCGCGATTGAGATCCTGCAGTTGACCCTGACCGCTGACCGCAGGGACGCAGAGCGTGAGGGCTGCAACCATCCCGAACATGCGCAGTCTTCGTTTCACGGTGTACTGTCCTTTCCCGGCCTGCCGGCCGTCTGGCCCGAGGTTTGACTTCCCTTCCCGCCTTTATGCGAGAAGTGAATATAACTCGGCGGCGGTTCCGGAGAAAAGAGCCGGGCGAGGTCAGTGATTAGTATCGCGCACGGGAATCAGGTACCCATAGACGGCGGTCAACAAATGCACGTTGAAGGATCGGCCCAGGTTCTCGATGCAGATCACGATCGCCTGCTGGGCGGGATTGTATTGCCGCACGGCTCGAACCAGGTTCTCGGCGGCGTCCCAACCGGCCAGTTTCAGGCTCTCCTGCGGCAGGTAGATCGAATAGTCGAGCACCTCTTCCAGTTTCATGAAGTCCGGCATGGGCCATTCAAGGACAATGACCCCGCGCCCCTGCCGCGCATGCTGTTCCCTGGCAAAGGAGGCAATCCGCGTGGCACGATGCCGCAGATATTCCGATTGTTGCTCAATGTGATTGGGGCTAGTCATAAGGGTGAACCACGGCCTTCCGGAAGAGCTTTCCGAAACGCCTCAGTGTCTGCTGGTTCTTGAACCGGGAGGCTCCGCCGCGCACTATCGCCATCCTCGACGCTAACGAGAGCTATCGTCGATCCTGTCCTGAATCACCACCTCGGCGATAGTGCATCGGCTACCTGGTTAATCGTGATCGCCGCAACTCAACCTAATTATCGATGCCTGCCGTTCAGGTTACTTTTGAAATTATCTACTCGCACCATTCAACGTTGATAACTGCTGCACCAAGACAGGTCAATTCAGTCCTCTCAGGGATTCCAGGATCCCGCGGGACAGATCAAAATGTTGTGAAAAAGTTGCGCTCAGGCTGCTATTAGCGCGTTATGGGGCCAGTCGCGATAGCGAGTGTATAGCATAGTTTGTTTTTGCCAACCTACAAATTTAATATTATCGAGGTGGCTGATTCTCGATTGTGCGATTTCGAGTCGCGTCTCCGATCCGTTCACCGCGACTCTTCCTGATCGGCGGTCGGGGTCCCG
>DATEFT010000183.1:0-14231 GCA_035280505.1 Blastocatellia bacterium
GCCTCGGAGCGGCGGCAGTTGCTGGATGAATGGAATGAGAGTGAGCGGGAAGATCCGAGGGAGCGCCGGATCCACGAATTGTTTGCGGAGCAGGCGGGGTCGGCGCCGGAGGCGATCGCCCTGGTCTATGAAGACGAGCAGATGAGCTACGGGGAATTGGAGAAGCGCTCAAGCCAGATGGGGCATCATCTGAAGGCGATGGGAGTGGGGCCGGAGTGTGTGGTCGGGTTGTGCGTGGGGCGATCAGTGGAGATGGTAGTCGCAATGCTGGGAATCCTGAAGGCCGGAGGAGCTTACCTGCCGCTGGATCCGACTCACCCGGCCGAGCGGCTGAAGTATATGTTGGAGGATGCACAGGCGCCGGTGGTGGTGACGGGACGGTCTGAGCTGGCGCTTCTCTCCTGCTATGAGGGGGCGAAAGTCTGTGTGGACCGGGACCGAGGGGCCATCGCGACGCAACCCGTGAGCGAGGTGCGCAGCGGAGTGACGGCGGAGAATCTGGTCTATGTTATTTACACCTCCGGCTCCACGGGTGAACCCAAAGGCGTGGGGGTTCCTCATCGAGGGCTGGCGAATCTCATCCGTTGGCACATCGTTACCTACAATCTGAAAAATGACGATCGCGCCACCCAACTCGCCAGGACGAGCTTTGACGCCGCGGCCTGGGAGATCTGGCCGGTTTTGACGAATGGCGGCTCGTTGCATCTGGCGTCCGAGCAATCGTTGAATTCTCCGGCGGAAGTCGTCAATTGGTTCAGGGTTGCGGGGATCACCACCAGCTTCGTCCCCACTCCGATTGCCGAGAGGCTGCTGGATGAAAACCTATCTGCGATGTCTTTGCGGCATTTACTGACAGGCGGAGATCAACTGCGCCGATTTGCCGCGAAGGCGCTTCCATTCGCGCTGCATAACCATTACGGCCCGACGGAGTGCACTGTTGTAAGTACCTGCTGTCAGGTTGGCGCGGGCGTCTCGCCTGAGGCCGCCCTGCCGCCGATTGGGCGCCCCGTCGCGAACATGAAGACGTATGTGCTGGATGGTCAGCTCAATCCCACGCCGGTGGGAGTGGTCGGTGAGTTGTATCTCGGAGGAGCGGGAGTCGCGCGGGGGTATGTCGGGAAGCCGGAACAGACGGCGGAACACTTCGTACCGCAGCCGTTTCAGGCGGGAGGCGAGCGGCTCTATCGAACGGGCGACCTGGTGAAGTGGCGGGGAGATGGCAACCTGGAATTTGTGGGGCGAGGCGACCATCAGGTGAAGATCCGAGGTTTCCGGATCGAACTGGGCGAGATCGAGGCGCGGCTGTTGGAGTATCCCGCGGTGCGCGAAGCGGTGGTGCTGGCGCGGGACGGCGACGCTGGAGACAAACGCCTGGTGGCCTATTACACCGTCTCGCCGGGGCAGGACCGGGAGGCGATGAAGACCGAAGAGTTGCGGACGCATCTGCTGTCTCGGCTGCCCGAGTACATGACGCCGGCGGTCTATGTGCGCCTGGAATCGCTGCCGCTCGCGCCGAACGGGAAGCTCGACCGGAAGGCGCTGCCCGAAGCCGGAGCCTATGCCAGCCGCGATTATGAGGCGCCGGTGGGCGAAGTCGAGCAAATCCTGGCGAGACTGTGGGCCGAGTTGTTCAAGCTGGATCGGGTTGGGCGACACGATAACTTCTTCGAGCTGGGTGGCAACAGCATTGTTTCAATCCAATTGGCGGACGGGGCGCGCAAAGCGGGCGTGACTGTTGCGCCACGCGATCTCTTTCAGTATCAGACAGTCGGAGAGTTGGCTGCGAAGGTCTCGGGGAGCGGGAATGCGGAATTTCCAGCTTCTAAAACGACCGAGGCGGTCCGCGATCTATCTGCCGAAGTCGTGATCGACGCGGCAATTGCCGCAACGGCAGAAAGACGAATCATCGGTGAAGCGGCCAATGTGCTGTTGACCGGGGCTTCCGGGTTTCTCGGCGCTTTTCTGCTTTTCGAATTACTCAAGCGCACGCAAGCCAAGATCTACTGTTTGATACGTTCCTCTGATCTCGCAGAGGCGCAAGTGAGGATCAGTAGTCAGTTGAAGGCCTTTGAGCTGTGGGATGAAAGCCTGAGCGCCAGAATTGTGCCCGTTCCGGGAGATCTATCAAAACCTCGGCTCGGCCTTCCGCCGGAGCAATTTGATGAGCTGGCCGAAGTCATAGACGTCATCTATCACAATGGGGCGGCGGTGAATTCTGTCTACCCATACCATGTTCTGAAACCTGCCAATGTCTTGGGAACCCATGAGATCCTGCGAATAGCAAGTTGTCGCCGGGTGAAACCCGTGCATTTCGTCTCGACTCTCTCGGTTTTTCCGCCACCCAATGGCGCGCCCCCGGCTTCGATGACTACCGAGGCGCAACTGCTCGAAAATTGGCAAGGCCTTTCTTCGGGATATTCGCAAAGCAAGTGGGTGGCCGAGCAGATGGTCAGAATGGCAGGATCCAGAGGCATCCCGATCGCCATTTATCGGCCAAGCTTCATCTCGGGGTCTACCAGAACTGGAGCCGTTAACCCCAACGATTCTCTCACCCACTTCATTCGGGCTTGCATGAAATCCGGTTGTGTTCCGGACATCGACACGGAAATCAATATGGTTCCCGTCGATTACATCAGCCGCGCCGTGGTCGCGCTCTCAGGGCGCAATTACGTTCTGGGTCACGCCTGGAATCTGATAAATATGCGTTCGGTCAGCATGCAAGAGGTCTCTAGCTGCTTTCTATCTTCAGGCCTTCCGATGCGGAAAGTCACATACGAGGAATGGCAATCCCGTTGCAGTTCCAATGGCGCTAAAGCGGCTTTGCTGAACTTTCATTCTTCACACTCCAATAAGAACCAAAAGATCGTATTCCCGGAAGATCTCAAGATTGGCATTGTGAATACCTTGAGCCTGCTGGAAGCTGAAGGAATACGCTGCCCGATAATCACCCCGCAACTCCTGCGGAGCTACATCTCTTACTTGCGTGTACACGAAGACCGAGAGTAACTGCCGACTACCATCGCCGGGAGCCGGATTTTTAAACCGGGCTTTAAAAGCACAAAGTCACAATTTGATTGGTGAAATACGAGGGGCTATGACAAATGATCAGATGAGAGGAACTAAGACTGCGGATCTGTTTTGGGGGCCGTTCGCCGAACTTCGATCCGGCCAGCGAGGGAGCGCCGGACAGTCCCGCCCTTATGAGCAGGTGAAGGCGACCGTTTTAGACGCTCTTTCCGCCCGGATGGCAAGCGCCAACATGCCGACTCTGCTCGCTTTGGCGGAGAAGGCGAAAGGGCCCATCCTTCTTCTGGGATGTGGCGCCGGCCCGCTCAATCTATCGCTGGCGGAAAATGGATCTGACGTCGTCTGCCTTGACCAATCCGCGGACGTCATTGAAGCGCTTCGTCATCGACTGGCATCGCTGCCTCCGGATGCGCGGGGCCGCGTCAAACTGGCGCAAGCGGAGCTTGGAGAGTTTGAGGCCGGAGCGACGTTTCCGCTGATTGTCGTGCCTTTCTTCAAATTCGCGCTTCTGGATGGAGACCGGGAGCGGCAGGAATTACTCAGCCGGATCGAACGCTATCTATCGCCGAACGGCGTCATGGCGTTCGATTATCCCGTTTACAAGCCGGAGCCGATTGGAACAGGCACCTTGGTAAATATGGATCTGCTCGTGGACGGTAAAACCGTCGCCGGAGAGATCGGGTGGAAATTGTCCGAGGGCTCGACGCATCTGATCGTGAACAGTTCCAGCCGCATGGCGCAAGAAGGCGGAACGACCCGACACTATCTGGATGCAATCCAGATCGAACTTGCCAGTTTCAAAAAAGTGGAGGACCTGCTGTCCGGCGCGGGTTTGGTAGTAGTTGAGCGTCATCCTTCCACGTCCGATGGCATGGACTCTTGCCTGTTGCGCTGCCGGCGCCGGGCTGATATCTCTTACCCGCTTTGGCACCCTTTCCTTCCAATGAATGGATTGGAGGAGCATGTCACCATTCTGGTGGAAGGCAAAGGCTGCAAGGTCCGCGATAAGAACGGAAAAGAGTACATCGATGCGAACGCCGGGTTGTGGAATACTTACTCCGGGTTGGGAGAGCCGGAGATCATTCAGGCCATCACCGACCAGCTTCACCGATTATCGTATGGTACTTTATTCGGATGGCGGGGAAATGAGCCGGCTTTGGAATTGGCGCGGGAACTGGTTCAAATGGCGCCAAGCCCCTTGCAGTGGGCCTATCTGACCGGGTCCGGCTCGGAATCAGTGGAACTGTCGATCAAAATCGCCAGGCTGTATAGCGCGTTGCGGAGAAGAGTGAGTCGGGAGATTGTGTATCTCGACGATTCCTATCATGGAACATTCTTCGGAAGCATGAGCCTGAGCGGTCTCGCGATGATGCAGGAAATCGTCGGCCCATTGCTGCCCGGCGTCTCATCGATTCCGACTCCCAACCCACTACGTTGTCCGTCCAATCTGTCTTATGTCGATTTTGCAGTCTCCTGCGCGGACGCTCTCGGAGAAAGAGCGGCCAGTGGAGAGGTCGCCGCTTTCATCGTTGAGCCGATCTTGGGGTCTGCCGGAGTAGTCATCCCGCCACCGGAATATTTCCGGCGGATCGAGCAGATCTGTCGAGAGCATCAGATCTTATTGATCTTCGACGAAGTCGCCACCGGCCTTGGACGCACCGGGCGATGGTTCGCGGCCGAGCATTACAACATTCGGCCGGATATTCTGCTGCTTTCTAAAGGCTTGAACAGCGGCTACCTGCCGTTGGGGGCGGTTTTGTTCTCAGCCGAGATCGGCGAATCTCTGATCAAGCAGGGCGTGAATCTGTTCCACGGATCGACCAGTAATGGGCATCCCGCCTGCTGTGCGGCCGCACTGGCCAATATCCGTCTCATGCGGCGCAAAGGACTGATGGAGCAAGCTGACGCCTCCGGCGCGTATTTTCGCGATCGGCTGAATGAGCTGCGGACGCTTGCTTCGGTCAAGGAGATTCGGGCAATCGGCCTCATGCTGGCCCTCGTTTTGATCCAGGAGGATGGGGCGCCGGCGACGCCCAGGCAGATCCTTCAACTATTTATCAAGCTTCGGGAAATGGGGGTCTTGAGCTATGCGGCTTTCTCGAGTTTGGTTTTCGCGCCGGCCTTTGTCATAACGCGCGAGGAGATCGACGCAATTGTCGGATCGTTGCAGAGCATCCTGAGTGAGGTGCGGTTGCGAAACGGAATAATGGAACCCGCATAGTACGGTCTTAACTTTGAGAGGATTCAACTTGAACAATGACCTACTCTATCTCCGTCCAAACATCCAGGTCGAGCCGCTGTTCGACTATTGGTACGCCTGGTCGCATTTGATCCCTCCCGCCACCGCGGCGCGGAATTTGACGGAACGCCATTTTAAAATAATGGATTCCTATATCAATGCGCCACAGATCCATGCCAATGCCGTGAGGAACCCTAAGCTCCTCGGAGGGCCTTTCATGAATTATGGTGGAAGGCGAGTTGATGAGGTGAAGAGCCTCAGAGATCAGACGAAACGGAAGCGGCCTCATTTGATCGAACTCTCCGACGCCATCGCTTCACTCGACGAAGTCTTGCGAACCCAGGCCAGGGGATTCTCGCTACAGCCCCTCTACCAGATGACGCCGGACATCCTGAAAGGTTATGTGGAGTTGGTTTATGACCTCAACCACAATCCGAGTTTTCGAATCATCGAGCCGCTCCTCTACCGAAGCCATTATTACGATCGAACTGCCCAGAGTTTAATACTCTCGGTGTTGACGGGAGATGACCGTCCATTTGTGCTCAGTACGCCGCGGCTGGAATCGGATTCACTTTTTCAACTGCATGTGCCATTCGATGACGAAGTCGTAGACGAACTGTTCCGGTTGAAGTCTCTGCCGCGTCCCTGGGGAGAGATTAAAGAGATGCTGAAAGTTCCTGAAAAATCGGAGCCGCTGGTCCGCTCGTTTTTGACGCCAGATCTGCCTCCCCGTTATTTGCCTTATCAAGGGCCCGGCCTGCGCTGGCGTTACTTTGGCCACGCCTGCATTCTGCTGGAATCGCAGGAACTGAGCCTGCTCTTTGACCCGGCGCTGAGCTACACTTACGAATCGGATGTTTCGCGGTACACCTATCAGGATCTGCCGGACTCGATCGATTATGTGGTGATCACTCACAATCATCAGGACCACATTCTGTTCGAGACTTTGTTGCAGATCAGGCACAAGGTTAAAAACTTTATCGTGCCGTCGAGTTCCGGGGGATTCCTTCAGGATCCGTCTCTGAAACTGATCTTGAAGAATATCGGATGCAAAAATGTGATTGAACTGGGTCAGATGGAGAACGTCGAGTTTAATAACGGTTCGATCACTGCCTTGCCTTTTTTGGGCGAGCACTCTGATCTGAATATACAATGTAAAGCCGCATATCTGGTTCGAATCGGAAACCGTTCACTCTTGTTTGCGGCGGACTCATGCAATCTCGAGCCTCGGCTCTATGAGCGCCTTTACGATGAGATCGGAGACGTGAACGCGATTTTCCTGGGAATGGAATGCGACGGCGCCCCCCTCTCGTGGCTCTATGGCCCGTTGCTTACCAAAAAGCTGGAGCGCGCCGTGG
This sequence comes from Blastocatellia bacterium, assembly GCA_035280505.1. Lineage (GTDB taxonomy): Bacteria > Acidobacteriota > Blastocatellia > RBC074 > RBC074 > JAKEHZ01. The sequence continues at coordinate 6,625 of DATEFT010000183.1, forward strand.
ATGAGTCTCGCCGTTTGGCGGGATCTAACTATGAACAGGCCATCGATATTGTGCGACGATTCAATAGCAAGGAGACATACGTTTATGCAATGGGGCAGGAACCATGGTTGAACCATATCATGTGTCTCAAATATACCGAGGAATCCCGGCCGATCGTCGAATCGAACCGCCTCATTCAAGAGTGCCTGGAGCGCGGCATCCATGCTGAAAGATTATTTGGAGAGAAAGAGATGTTTACTGAAGACGTCATCTGATTCAGGATCTCCCGCAATTTCGAGACAAGATCGAGCAATGTCTGAGTCGGCGCCATGACCAGACACCAGCCTGACCGCCGATGGACGCTTACGAGCGCTTCTTCCAACCCCGCCGCTCTATGCGATTCTTGGATTGACTCTCGCGGGAGAGCGAGGTGATCACCTCCGGACGACCAGCGCCGTTGAGTTCGGCCAGGAGTTCGTCAGGGTAGTGCGAGAAATAGTTGCCCCACGAGCGTTTCAAACGGCGATCCCATATTCTCCAACCGAGGCCGGCCTCAGCTCTCGCGACATATCTGGCGTTGGTTCCCATAGGCTTGATTATCCGTCAGTCCACAACGGCGGTTACTTAACAGAACCGACCCCGAAAATATTGGCTGAAAACCGCATATACGCCGAGCCGTGATGGAAAGTTCGGTTCCGGATTAACATGATTTAGCTGTGTGCTTACGGGAGACCGGCTTACCGAAAGCACATGATTATTGATGTGATGCTTGCCCCATGAGCACTGAGAATAATAAAATGTGGCTACTTGGTCATTGGTTAGGATCAAGCGAGGTTGAATGCCACGATGGGGGGATCTTTAGGACACGAACAAACTCAGCCCCAACTCTGCACCACCGAAGTAAGGCGCCTCGCTGATCGATCGCTGATCTGCCCTGGATTGGTACCAAACCCGGGCAGCTATGTCTAGCCGCAACCGGCTCTATTTCGTACAGGCAGGTGACACATGCTAATAAAAGTTAAACGTCTGTCGACAAGCTCAGTATTCAAAGTTATCGGCATCGGCCTGTTCTTGTCTGTTATTCCGCTTTCTCTTATTGCGGGATTGTTTGCTCTGTTCGGCGCACATACCGTTCAGCTCAACAACGAGCCAGCTACAGGGATTAAAGGGTTGCTGTCGGCGTCCCTCATCGGGTTGGTCTGGACTATGGCGGTGACACTCATCTTAGGTACTCTATGCGCACTTGGTCTCTGGATCTTTTCCAGGTTTTCCCCCCTGGAATTGTCCGTGAAAGAACTTGATAATCAATAGGGGGCTCCTTTCGGCGCGAGGGTGGAGACCGGCAACCGCAGCAGGATCCGGCCGGCCGCCAACGCCGATGATAGTTTTGAAAATGGATCTCCTGGCTCTTGCCCATCAGGCAGTCGAGCTCAGCACGGGGTGGGCAGTTCTCTCAATGATGCAACAAGCTCACGATGCAATCCGAGATGATGGGGGGGATATGACCGAAACTCTGCTAATTGTCGGGGTGGCGGCGGCCGTAGTGTTCGTTGCTGTTCTGCTGATCGAGGGAGCGCTTCGACGCGGTTACGATCCCACCTATCACACCGTTAGCGCGCTGTCCTTAGGTGACCGTGGTTGGATTCAGATCGCCAACTTTCTACAGTTGGGAGTGGGAATGTTTGCCTTTGCCGTCGGCGTCCACCAGGCCCTGAATAGTGTTGTCGCGGCCGCGCTGGTGGCGATCTTTGGGCTGGGAGCGATCGTCGCGGGCATCTTCCGTATGGATCCCATGCGTGGCTACCCACCCGGAGCCCAAACCGGAATCCCGACCACGTGGACCTGGCATCACCAAGTCCACGACCTGGCCGGTCCGATCATGTTCCTCGCAATCTTTGGAGCATGCTTGGCGCTGGCAGGTCACCTCCAGGGACTCTGGCGGCTGCACGCGATTCTCACCGCGGTTGCTGGCCTCGCCCTAACCATCTCGACGGCCGTGGCGTGGCAGCAAGACGCCAAGCACACTGGGCTCGTACAACGCGCCCTCATCCTCGTGTACTGTAGTTGGATCGTGTCGCTTGGCATCCATCTCTTATGACCTCTGCCCGACCGGGACACGTTTCTCGAAAGAGCGGAGGGGCAAGCGCTGGAGGTGCCTACAGAGTGGGCGCCACCTGCCATTCTCTTCCGCCTCTCAGGGGGTCCTCCCGCCGAGTCGCTGGATCGATACCCGGTCGCCGATATCGATTGCCATAAGATCTTCACCGAACTCGACGGGACCGTCGTAGTGCTGCCGAACAAGTGGCAAGGTCGCCTTGGGGTCGATGCTGTAGTGGGAGAACACGGCCAGCCTCGGTTTGACCTGGGCCAGCACTCTTCCCACTTCCACGCCATCGGTGTGGTGATCCGCGATGATCTTTGCCTGCCTACGCGTCAGTCTGTAGTTCGGAATCAACTCGTCGGGCGGTCCCGACAACATAGGATCCTGCTTCCACCAACCCACTTCGTGAATGAGCAGATCAACGCCGGCACTGAACTTCACGAGGTTGGGGGAGGGCAGGGTATCGCCCGAGATCGCGACCGAGCGACCATTGAAGTCGATCCGGTAGCCGAACGCCGGCTTCACCGGGCGGTGATCAACCAGGAATGCCGTGACCTTCACTCCGTTAGACTCGTAGACCGTGCCCTCTCGAATGTCTTTCGCGAGAACCCGCACGCCCTCTGCCGGGAACTTCTCGTCAACATCGCGCCTCATATGGATGTCGAACGCGAGCGCCTCTTGAAACTTCTGCATCATGGCGCGTGTTCCCTCAGGCCCCCATACTTCCAACGGAACCTTCCGTCCCTGTGAGGCCCACGGCGAGATCATGAGCTCCGGCAGCGAGATCACGTGATCCGAATGCAGATGCGTAATGAACACCCGTGTTACGTCCGCAGGATTCACGGCCGCTCGCGCCAGGCCTGTGGTGATGCTTCTTCCGGCGTCGAACAGCAGCCGCTCCTGGCCGGCAATGACCAACGTGCCAATCCCGAGGCGCTGAGCGTTGAACGTCGGACCGCCTTGTGTGCCCAGGAGGATGACACGCAGGTCCTGACCCACCCGCGATGGAGGTTGCTGGATGTTGCCCAAGAGGACAATCGACAGCGCGATCGCGAGTCCCATACTCACGGTGATTCTCACAGAATGTTCTCCTTGATCGAGTGCGCCTTAGACAAGCTGAGCGGCACATAAAACTCAATGCCGACCCATGTGAACCGTTCTTGCCGCATAACATGAAGTGTGATCCGGTTGCAGCGCCCGAGTTTAGCAATAGAGCAGGTCTGCGTCCAGTGGATTGAGCGCTAGACATCGGTATGCTCAATGGATAAACTCAAGCCGTCGTTCAACTACAATTTGAATCTGAGACGATCGAACGAAATGGCGAGTCCATGAGAGATGGAAGGTTTGCAACAGCAATCAATTGTATTGACGGGCGAGTGCAGGTTCCGGTTTTAGATTGGATCAGATTCCATCTGAACGTAGATTACGTTGATCTGATTACGGAACCCGGACCCGACAAAACGATCATCTTGGGGTCTGAGGCGGTGTATCGATCGATATTTGATAAGGTGGCCCTGTCGGTAACATTTCTCGGCTCGCAATCCATTTCGATCGTCGGACATCACGATTGCCGGGCGAATCCGGTATCAAAAGAAGAACATCTTGAGCTGATCCGAGAAAGCGTCGAGATTATCAGGGGTTGGAAATTGGGGGTAAGAATCCTGGGATTATGGGTTAATGAATGGAGATATGTGGAAGTGATCAGAGATACGGAAGAAGAGTTTCGAAGACGGAGTGGAATCTGATCTTCAGGATTCAACTCGCGACGGACCGAGACTTCACTCCTCCACCCAATCCAACTCCCGATGAAACGTCTCCTCCAGCACGAACATGCTGAGATACGCGAGCGCATACACGATCCCCGCGACGGCCAGCGCCCCCTCCGCCGCTCCCAAGGCCGGGCTGAACGACCGGAACAGCAGCGTCATCGGCACCGCCGCTCCGCGCACGAAATTCGACGCCGTGGTCGCCACCGTCGCCCGAAGGTTGGTCCCGAACTGCTCGGCCGAGGCCGTGACGAAGACCGCCCAATAGCCCGCGCCGAAACCGCTGAGGATCAAGAAGAGATAGTATGCCATCACCGACCGAACGGAGGAGGTGAGCAGCCAGGCCGTCACGGCGAGCGAGAACGTCATGAACGCGAAGATCGCTCGCCGCCGGCTCTTCAAGAACTGGCTCATGATGCCGCTCGCGCAATCGCCGGCGACGAACCCGATATACGAGGCCAATACCGCGCGCGAGCCCGTGATCGGCTTTTGCAGGCCCAGGGCGGTTCCGATCTCCGGCGAGAACGTCATGATGATTCCCGCGACGAACCAGATCGGAAGGCCGGTCCCGATGCAGGCGATGTACCGCTTTACCCGCTCCCCTTTCCGCAGAAGCAGCCGGAAACTCCCGCGCATGACGCTCTTCTGTTGGAGCGACGCGAAGATCCCCGACTCGTGGACCGATACCCGCAGCAGTAGCAGCAGCAGCCCCAGGATGCCTCCCGCAATGAAGCAGTTCCGCCATCCCACGATGTCGCTGAGCAGCGCCGCGACGATCGCCCCCGACAGGCCCAACGTCGCGATGAAGGTCGTCGCCCATCCCCGAAGCGCACTCGGCATCAGCTCGCTCGCGAGCGTCACCCCGGCGCCGAGCTCCCCCGCGAGCCCGAATCCCGCCACGAACCGCCAGAAGGCGTACCATTCGATGGAATGCACGAAGCCGTTGGCGATATTCGCGACCGAATAGGTGAGGATGGATCCGAACAAGACGGACACCCTCCCCCGCTTATCGCCGAGCATGCCCCAGAATATCCCGCCGACCAGCATTCCGATGAGCTGCATATTCAGCAGCAGCACTCCCGACGAAAGCAGCGAATTCCCGTTTCCGAGCTCCTTCAAGCTCGGAATCCGGACGATACTGAATAACACGAGGTCGAACACGTCGACGAAATAGCCCAGCGCCGCCACGAGGACGGCGAGCCGGATCTGACGAGGAAGAGATGCGAGTTCGCGAAAATCCGACATATCGTGGATAGAATGGCAAAAGTTGGTGAACTTTCGGCAAACCGGCCTGCCAAAAGCGAACCAATAAACGGACCTGCCTCCTGCACCCATCGCGCGTAACCGTTCACTTGGACTCTGGCTCAGGGTTCGTTGTGGCTAGAAAGGGCTTCGCGATCCAGGCGCTTCCGCTGAGTTGGCTGCAAAGCAGAGATCAATCCCACGCCAGATCCGAAACATTATGGATTATACAGGCGCCGAGCCTTTCCGCATAGGGACATCGGTGGGCCTCAGGAAGTGGTCAGATGCGGTGACTGCAAGAGGGAGTATGAAGCGCCGCTGCCTGAAGGAGTGAGTCCCAGGAAGTACGACTTCGTGAGCGGCAGGTGATGCTTCCAGCAAATCTCTGTCCAGATCTTCCCTGGTTGCGATTTACTAATGTTCTCCGATTTCGAGATCAGACAGTCCCAAAAGTGAACATCCTTCAACGCTGCCTGCGCCGTATCGCCCATCTTACTTCAAATAATTCTGCTATTTAGCAGGGCGATAATGGCGGCACGACGTTTGATCTTTACCGCTCGTGCCCGTTCGCATGAAGATCGGCAGGGCGCCTGGAGGACGGACGAGCCCAGCGATTCATCACTCATAATTGGATGAAGAGGAGAAATGCCAACGATTCTGCAAGACCTGCGCTATGGTGCGCGAATGCTGTTGAAGAACCCCGGTTTCACTCTGATCGTGATGCTCGCGCTCAGCTTGGGCATCGGCGCGAACACGGCGATCTTCAGCGTGGTTAATGCCGTCATGCTGCGCCAGTTGCCTTTCCCGAATCCCGACCTCCTGGTCCGTCTCAGAGAGAGCAACCCCGACCGCGGCTGGCCTGCCTACAGCGTCTCGCCCCCGAACTTTCTGGACTGGCGCACGCGCAACCAGACCTTTGAAGCGCTGGCCGCGACGAGTGGCGCGAGTTTCAACCTGAACACGGGCGGCGAGATCGAGATCATCCAGGGCGCAGTCATCACCGCAGACTTTCTGTCGGTGCTGGGTGTGGCGCCGGTCCTGGGGCGCAACTTTCTACTCGAGGAGGATCGGCCGGGGGGCCAGGTGCGCGTGGCTTTGCTCAGCCATGGACTTTGGCAGAGGCGTTTCGGCGGCGATGCGAGCGTGGTGGGCAAGACGCTGACCATCAACGACAACCCGTTCACGGTGGTGGGCGTGTTGCCAGAGTCGTTTAACTGGGGACGCGGAGAACTGTTCGTGCCTCTGGCGCCGGATCCGGCCAGCAGCCGTGGTGATCACCGCTTGACAGTCATCGGTCGTTTGAAACCAGGTGTCACTTGGGGGCAGGCGCTCACCGACTTGAACACCATCGCGCGGCAACTCGCTCAGCAATTCCCTGAGAGCAACAAGGGCTGGTCGGTCACCGGGCAGAAGTTTTATGACTGGATTGTCCCGGAGCAGAGCCGCCGCTCGCTCCTGATCTTTGCGGGTGCAGTCATCTTCGTGTTGTTGATTGCTTGCAGCAACGTGGCCAACCTGCTGTTGGCGCGCGCTTCCGCCCGGCGGAAAGAGCTGGCGATCCGGGCGGCACTGGGCGCCGGGCGTTGGCGCCTCATCCGCCAGTTGCTCTGCGAGTCTCTCTTGCTGGCGCTGATTGCCGGGGGGGCGGGATTGCTCGTGGCGTTGTGGACGGTCGAGGCGCTGAAAAAGATGAATCCGGGGACCCTGCCGCGGCTGGATGAGCTCTCCGTCGACGGCCGCGTGCTCGCGTTTGGCTTGTTGATCTCGTTCCTGGCGGGACTGCTCTGTGGTCTCTTCCCCGCGCTACAAGCGTCGCGGCCCGATTTGAACGAGATGCTCAAAGAAGGTGGGCGCAGAGGCGACGATCCGGGCGGGCGGCAAGGCGTGCGCAGCGCCCTGGTAATCGCAGAAATGGCACTTTCGGTCGCACTATTGATCGGCGCGGGGCTATTGCTGCGGAGTTTTTCAAAGTTGCAAGACGTCAAAACGGGATTTGAGCCGGAGAACCTGCTGACTATGCGGATTAGTCTCCCGAGCAGCCGCTATCAGGGAGATCCAGAGGCTTGGGGGTTCTACACACGCCTACTGCGGGAGGTCAGAGCCTTGCCCGGCGTGCAGGACGTCGCGCTCACAAGTGCGGTGCCGTTGGCGGGGACTGGAAACACTTCAGGTGAAGTGCAGATTCCAGGTAAAGCAGCCGCGCCCGACGGCAGTCAGCCTTCAGCCGGCTGGCGGGTCGTCAGTCCCGGCTACCTGCGCACGCTTGGCATCCCACTACGCGGGCGCGATTTCGAAGAGCGCGATACGGCCGACAGTCAGCCCGTGACCATCATCAGCGAAGAGATGGCGCGCCGCTATTGGCCCGGCGAAGACCCGGTCGGCAAGCCGGTCATCCTGCGCAGCCTTGGCAATAAGACGTACACGATTATCGGCGTCGCCGGCGATATCCGCACTATTGGCCTTGATACCGAGCCGGGGCCCATCGCCTACGTCTCGACGGCGGTGATGGCGCGAAGCAT
>DATEFT010000184.1:0-3118 GCA_035280505.1 Blastocatellia bacterium
GTCGATCACAACGTCGACGGCACGCTCTCGCGCGAGGTGACGGCGGACATCTATCCGCTGATCAAGTTCAAACGGTCGAACCAGAACACCTGCATCAACCAGAAACCGATCGTCCGCAAGGGCCAGCGGATCAAGAAGGGCGAGGTCATCGCCGACGGTCCCTGCACCGACGGCGGCGAGTTGGCCCTCGGCCGGAACGTGCTGGTGGCCTTCATGCCCTGGCGCGGTTACAACTTCGAGGACGCGATCCTGATCTCCGAGAAGATGGTCAAGAACGACTACTACACTTCGATCCACATCGAAGAGCTCGAGATCGAGGCGCGCGACACCAAACTGGGTCCGGAAGAGATCACCCGCGATATTCCGAACGTCGGCGAGGCCGCCCTGCGCGATCTCGACGAGAGCGGAATCATCCGGATCGGGGCCTACGTCAAACCGGGTTCGATCCTGGTCGGCAAGGTCACGCCGAAGGGCGAGACCCAGTTGACCGCGGAAGAGAAACTCCTCCGCGCGATCTTCGGCGAGAAGGCCGGCGACGTGCGCGACGCGTCACTGACCTGCCCTCCCGGCATCGAAGGCACGGTCGTGGACGTCAAGGTCTTCACCCGCAAGGGACAGGACAAGGACACCCGAAGCCTCTCGATCGAGGGGGCCGAAGAGGAGAAACTGCGGAAGAACCTCAACGACGAAATCCGGATCCTCGAAGAAGAACGCAACAAGCGCATCTACGAGCTGCTCGAAGGGCGCAAACTGGAAGCCGACCTCATCTTCCGCAGCCGGACGGTCGCCGTCAAAGGCGCCAAGCTGACGCGGGAGATGCTGGAGGGCATGGACATCGGCGCGCTGAAGAAGATCGAGGTCAGCGGATCGCGCGATGTGGCCGCGGAGATCAAGGACCTGGAACAGCGGACGGAGCGCCAGATCGCCATTCTCGACCACCTCTACCAGGAGAAGATCGAGAAGATCAAGAAGGGCGACGAACTGGCCCCCGGCGTGATCAAGATGGTCAAGGTCTTCATCGCCATGAAGCGCAAACTGTCGGTCGGCGACAAGATGGCCGGACGCCACGGCAACAAGGGCGTGATCGCCAGGATCCTGCCCGAAGAGGATATGCCGTATCTGCCCGATGGCACTCCGGTCGAGATCGTGCTCAATCCGCTGGGCGTGCCCTCGCGCATGAACGTCGGCCAGATCCTGGAGACGCACCTGGGCTGGGCCGCGCAAGTGCTCGGTTACCGTTTCGCCACGCCGGTCTTCGACGGCGCCGCGGAGACGGAGATCAAACGGTTCCTCTCCGACGCCAGCGGGCGTCTGGACGGCGATGGATTGCCGCAGATGATCAATGAGTCGGGCAAGACCGTCCTCTACGACGGCATGGCCGGCGAGGCGTTCGAGCAGAAGGTGACCGTCGGGTACATCTACATGCTCAAACTCTCGCACCTGGTCGACGACAAGATCCACGCTCGTTCGATCGGCCCCTACTCGCTGATCACCCAGCAACCGCTGGGCGGCAAGGCGCAGTTCGGCGGCCAGCGCTTTGGAGAGATGGAGGTCTGGGCGCTCGAAGCGTACGGCGCCGCCCACATCCTGCAGGAACTGCTGACGGCCAAGTCCGACGACGTGGCCGGACGTTCGAAGATTTACGAAGCGATCGTCAAGGGCGAATCGGATTTCGAGCCGGGTTTACCCGAATCGTTCAACGTGTTGATCCGCGAATTGCAGTCGCTGTGTCTGGACGTCGAGTTGCGGCAGCGCGAGCCAAAGGAAGCATAAAAATAGTGGTTAGTGGCTAGTGGTTGGCGGTTGATGGTCGGCGGGCAGCGAACGAAGGTGTCAGGTGGACCACCATTCATCAATCGTCATCCCCTTCCCACTCTCCTCTGAGGAGGGAAGCTGTGTACAGATATTCAGGCGAAAAAACTCTCACACCAGATTTTGAGGCGATTCGCATCAGTCTGGCCTCGCCCGAAAAGATCCGTTCGTGGTCACACGGTCATGTGACCAAGCCCGAAACCATCAACTACCGGACCTTCAAGCCGGAGCGGGATGGCCTCTTCTGCGCGCGGATCTTCGGGCCGGTCACCGACTGGGAATGCTTGTGTGGCAAATACAAACGGATGAAACATCGCGGAGTGATCTGCGACAAATGCGGCGTCGAGGTGACCCAGGCCAAGGTGCGCCGCGAACGGCTGGGCCATATCGAATTGGCCAGCCCCTGTTCTCACGTCTGGTTCTTCAAAGGATTGCCGTCGCGCATCGGCCACCTGCTGGATATTCCGCTGCGCGAGCTGGAGAAGGTCCTCTATTTCGAGAACTATATCGTGGTCGCCGACAAGGAGGAGACCGAGAGTCTCGGGCTCCCGCTCAAAGAGCGCGAGATGCTGACCGATGAGCGCTACCGGCAGTTGCGGCAGGAGTTCCCGGGCAAGTTCACCGAAGAGGTGGCCCGGATGGGAGCCGAGGCGATCAAGATCCTGCTCCAGAAGGTCGACGTCGAGGAGTTGGCCGAAGACCTCCGCTACAAGATGAAGACCGAGACCAGCCAGCAGAAGAAACTGAAGTTCTCCAAGCGGCTCAAGGTCGTCGATTCATTCCGCAAATCGGGCAACAAACCCGAGTGGATGATCCTCGACGTGATCCCGGTCATTCCGCCCGAGTTGCGCCCGCTGGTCCCGCTCGACGGCGGCCGGTTCGCGACCTCGGATTTGAACGATCTCTACCGTCGCGTCATCAACCGCAACAACCGGTTGTCCAAGCTGATCGAGTTGAAGGCGCCGGAGGTGATCGTCCGGAACGAGAAACGGATGCTGCAGGAAGCGGTCGATGCGCTCTTCGACAACGGCCGCCGGGGGCGCGTCCTGCGCGGGGTCAACAATCGCCCGCTCAAATCGCTCTCCGACACCCTGAAGGGCAAACAGGGCCGGTTCCGTCAGAACCTGCTCGGTAAACGCGTCGACTACTCCGGCCGTTCGGTGATCGTCGTCGGTCCGGAACTGAAACTCCATCAATGCGGTCTGCCCAAGAAGATGGCGCTGGAACTCTTCAAGCCGTTCATCTACAACCGGCTGGAAGCGGAAGGCCACGCCGCCACCATCAAACAGGCCAAGGAGAAGGTCGA
>DATEFT010000185.1:0-16616 GCA_035280505.1 Blastocatellia bacterium
CAGGTTGCTCTCGACCATCTGTTTCAGGTCGTAGCGCGAGCCCCGCCAGACCACGTCGATCAGGTAATAGAGAGGAGCCAGCAGGTGGAAGCAGATAAAGAGCAGGGCCATCGGGCGTTTGAAGGCCGGAATCCGCACCCAGCGGATCCGGTCCGGGTCGGGGTTCTCAAACTCCACGGCGAAGACCGTAAAGTCGTGCCTCCGACATGAACCCGCCAACATCCTCAAATGGCAACTGCCGATGGGGTTGATCGGGACAATCCGATAATCAAAGATCGCGATTTGCATTCAAACTCCTTTTTCCGCTGCTGCTCCCTTATTTCCTGATGGCGGCCAGCCGTTGGACGTTGCGGAACGAGTGGTCATCCCGGCCCAGGTCCCGGCAGAACCGGACCCACCCGTAATTGACGTCGTCGGCGATCAGGGCCCCGGCCGTTCGCAGGTGCGGCCAGACCAATTCGAACTCCCAGAGCATGTGGTCCGGGGTGTGAAGGTCGTCGTGAAAAAAGATATCGACCCAGGGCAACCGGGCCAGCAACTCGGGCAGGGCCGTTCGGACATCTTGCAGAATGAGGGTGTGGCGTGAGCCCAACTGGCGTTTGATCTCGCCGGGAATCGCCCAGCCGGGGCCGCGTTCGTGCCAGCCGTAAATCGCCCCGTCGTTGAGCGCTCCCGGACTCCAGTTCTCCGGGGGCAATTCGATGGAATAGAGGTCGCCGCTGCCGTTTTCGATCAGGGCGGCGCTGATGAACGAGGTCGAGACTCCCGCCGCGACTCCGGTCTCGATGATATACCGCGGCTTGAGGGCGCGAACGACCGAGTAGAGGATGATGCCGTCTTCCATGCTGATTCCGCCCTGATTCCCGCCGCTGACTGTGACGACCGTCCTCTCCAGCAGGGCGCGCCATTTATCGTACCGGTCCAATCCGGCGGCCTTCTCGATCCCGAGGGTCTTCAGGTACTCGACCGGGTCCTTGAACTTGTGCTTGGAGAAGAGCCACTTGGCATAGGCGAACTTGAGAATTCGCGTCGGCGCCGCCCGGTAATATGGCGTGGTCGTGATCTCTTCGATGAACTTATTGATGCTTCCGGTCAACCCTGTCCGGTGAGGTATGCTTGGTGGAACTTTTTTGGATGACATAATCTGGTCCTGAGAAGAGTAATCAATGGATCTCACGGGGCCGCTGAATACTTGGGAAGATCGAGTTCCTTGAGTTTTTATTCGGAACCGCGAAACACGCGAAAGACGCGGAGTTACCCCGCGCACTGAACGAGTGGCGGTCAGGAGAGCGCTTCACGGTTCCGGATTCCCTGGAGGTCTTCGGACGAACTCTGGGCCGCGGATCGCGTGAGATAGAATCCGCTGACCATCAATCGCGTGAAAGTGGTCAAGCCGCTGGCCACGACGGCCCCGACCACGCCTCCAAAGATCGTCAAGGGCAATCCGACGACCACCAGGGTGGCGATGCCGACGACCTGTGTGTAAAAGGCGATCTTGGTCAGCTCCAGGCTGTTGAGAATGACCGTCATAAAATGGGACAGGTAACTGATCGAGTAAGCGAGCGCGAAGAGGCGCAGGGTCCCGGTCAACTCCAGATATGGCGATTGCGCCCCATAAAAGGTCTGCAGCACTCCGTGCGGCCAGATGGTGATGAGCAGGTAGAAGGGCAAGAGCAACAGCCCGCCCTGCAACCCGTAACTGAGGCCGACCTTGATCGCGGCTCGCTGGCCGTGCGCGCCGTTCGCCTGCGCCACCACCGGGTAGAGCAGGCCGCCGATTCCAAAGGAGACCGGATGGCTGATTCCGAGAATGTTGATCAGGGCCTGAAACTGCGCCGAGGCCGCCGTCCCATAGCAGACGGCGAGCATCCAGGGATAGCTCTGGGTCATCAAGACCCCGGAGAAATTGGATAAGAGCACCCAGCGGCCCAATTTCCAGTAGGTCTCGCCCAACCGGATGATCTGGGCCACGGGCATCCAGCGCACTCCGTGCTGAAAGGTCTGGATCAGGCCGGCGACTCCGGACGTGAAGGCCATCATGATCAGGGCGTTTCTGGCGGACAGCGGCCATCGGCTGGAATAGCCCCAGATCAGCGCGGCCTGGCCCAGATAGCTGAGGGCGTCGCCCCAGGCGGCCTCGCCATGCCGGAGCCGCGCCATGAACACTCTGCGGATGGTCTCCTGAAACTGCCAGCAGATCATGGCCAGAATCGTCCAGAGGGCGAGTTCCGGACGACCGAGCGCCCAGGCGGTGGCGCCTCCGCAGATCAGCAGGGGCAGCATCAGCACGGCGGTCAGGACCATCGAACCGGCGGCGATCCGCCGCGCCTCGTCCGTCGTTCCCCCCGCGCTCCGGGTCAGCATCGGGACGATCACCACCGCCGAATGCATGCTGTTCAGAAAGTTGGTCACGCCGCAGATGATCGCGAAGGTCCCGTACTCGGCGGGCGGCAGCGATCGGGCCACCGCGACGCTGGTCAGAAAAGTCCCGAGGCTGAGGATCCCCTGATTCGAGAGGGCCCAGAATCCCTGGCTGGCCCGCTTGCTGCGGAGCTTTTGGATCCAGGAAGCCATCTATTGTTCAGCCTGCTTGGAGTAGTAACGGGTATCGGCATAGTCGCGATAGCCTTCGCTCTTTTGATGCACGTTATTGAGCACGACCCCGAGGATTCGGGCGCCCAGGCTCAGCAAGTCGTTGCGGGCGCGGGCGACCACGTCGCGGCGGCTCTTCCCGCCCTGGACCACGAAGACCACTCCATCGACCATCGTCGAGAGGATCGCCGTGTCGCTGACGCTGCCGAAGGGCGGCGAGTCGATCAGGATGTAGTCATACTCGTGCTTCAACATTTCGAGCAGGGACTGCATCTTGGGCGAACTGATCAGGGTCGCGGGATTGGGGGGAATCGGGCCGGCCGCGAGGAACGAGAGCCGCGGTTTGGTGAAGTGCTGAATCAGTTGTTCGGCGGGCGCGTTCTTCGCGAGGTAGGTCGAAAGCCCGAGGTTCCGGTCCAGCCCCAGCACCTGGTTGGCGGTCGGATGGCGCAGGTTGGCATCGATCAAGAGGACCCGCGCATCGAGTTCACAGAGCGAGAAGGCCAGGTTGATGGTCGTGGTGGTCTTGCCGTCGCCGGGCTTGCTGCTGGTCACCAGGATGGTCTTGGGCGTCCACTCGGCGCTCGAGAAGATGACCGAAGTGCGCAACGCATGGTAGGCCTCCATCGCCACCAGGCGGTCCTGCTGTTTGGCGACTACCTCTCCGTTCAGCGGGATCACCCCTTTGCCGCCGGAGAGCGCCGTCTGGCTCGGGTCGTGGTCGGGCTCTTCGCGCTGTGCCTTGAGCGCCAACTGATGGCCGCCGGTCTTGAGCCTCGGGATCACGGCCAGGGTCGGTAGCAGGAGGTACTGCGCGATGTCGTCGCCGTCCTTGATCGTATGATCCATGAATTCGAGCAGGAGCGCCAACCCGACCCCGATCAGCACCGAGATCGTGAACCAGAGCAGAATATTCAGTCCGCGCCGGGGCCCGTAGGGGATGGTCGGAACCTTGGCATGATCGACGATGTGGATGTTGCTGTACTGCTCGGCGGCCCGCACCTTCGACTGGTTCGATTTCTGCAGGAACTCGGTGTAGAGCGCCTTGGCGGTCTCCACCTCCTGTTTGAGGATGTTGAATTGGATCGCGGCCTGGTTCTCGTTGACGGCCTCCGCCTTGGCCTGGGCCAGGGCGGCCTTCAAGCCCTGCTCTTCGCGGACGGCGTGTTCGTATTCGGCCTGCAATTTGTTGTTGAGCGACTTGCGGCCGGCCACGATCTGGTCTTTGACCGCCGCGATCTGCTGGCGGACCTCCTGCAGTTGAGGGTTGGAGGGACCGAAGTTGACGCTCAACTGGGCCTCGTTGGTGCTCAGCGCCCCGAGCTGTTTATCCAGATCGATCAGGCGCGGCGCGGAAGAAGATTTCGACGTCAACTCGGCGAAGACCTCGGGGACTTCCGCCACCCGTCCCGACTTCACCTCTTCATAGAGCGCCTCTTTGATGACTCGATCGGACTCCGCCCGCGTCACCTGGTCATGCAATTTGGCGAGCTTCTCGGTGGTCAGCGTCGAGGAGCCTTCGGTCGTGAAGATATTGTTGTTGCGCGTGTAATCGGCCAGCGACTGCTCGGCCTGCTGGACCCGCCGTTTCAACTCCATCGTCGACTGGTTGAGCCAGGAGGCCACATTGGTGAAGCTCTCGGTGTTACTCTGGAAATTGCGCTGGATGAAACTCTGAGCCACCTTGTCGGTAACGGCGGCGGCGATCTGCGGATCGGTATGGACGAAGGAGAGCTTCAGCGCGCGGGTCTCCTTGATCTGCTCGATGCTCAGGTTGTCTTCCAGGGCCATGACCAGCGGGTCCAGCCGAATTCGTTCCTCGGCCGCCCGGGTCGCCTCTTTGGTTGAGCTGTCCCCGGATGCCGTCGGCACCAGCCCGGCCGGCGGCGCGTTCGGGTCGAACAGGAGGACCCGCCGGAGCAATCCCTGCTCGAGACCCGCCAGAAAACGTGGGTCCCGGTCGAACTGCAGTTCGACGATCACGTCTTCCAGCAACTCATGGCTCTTCATCATCACCATCTTGGTCTTGATGGCGGTCGCGGAGGCTCCCATCGAGTCTTCATTCTGCAACAGTACTTCGTCCGCCTTCAGAATGGTCGCGCCCTGATTTCCGATCACCATGACCGTCGATGCGAGATAGGTCGATTTAGCCCGCAGGTTGAGCATCGTGCCGATCGCCGTGATCAGAATCACGGCCACCAGGACGATCAGCTTATGTCGTTGCAGACTGCGCCAGAACTCGCGGAAGCCCAGCTCCTCCCGCACCGGGCTGTAAAAGCCCGGATCGCCGGGAGCCGGAAACTGTTCGAATCCCTCTCCGTTTCTCGCGGCGGCCCAGGCCGATTTCCGCGGCGCGAGGGCGTCTTCCATCATATCGTTCTTTGCCATACTCCTAATGCTCTCCCTTGATCCGCCGATCTAGTGACTCCAGGCTCGATACCCGGCCGGTCGTGAGATCCGAGATCCGATCGTCTCGAACCTCGAATCACTCGACCAGTCAGGTCCTGGGTCCGCAAAATGCTGACGCCCGGCCCCTCCCGCCATGGATCTCGACTTTTGAATACTGTTCAGGCTCGATGGGCCAAGGCGCATTTGGGACGTGGCTGCTGTGCCGGCGGTAGCTGACTGCCGTCTTCAGGAATCTGAGGGGCTGGGACACGGGCCGCTCGGTTGTGGTCTCACGGAATGGTCGATAAGAAATGAAGTAGAACCGGATGGGTAACTGCTCGAACGGCGAGAAGCACCACAATACCTTCGACTAAGATTTAACTTCTCATAATTCCCCCACATAAAAAAAGACCGGGTTGTTATGAGCAGTCCGGATATTACAGGTTGGTTCTATCTATGTCAATATTAGCTTCTGAAATTATTAACACCGAATACTATACTGAGTACCTTGCTGAGTTAGTCTCACGAAGACTTGTTCGAAGCCGCGAAACACCCGAAATAGACGGCATTGCGCGTGTTTCGCGGCCTGTCCGCCGACTTGTCGGCAAAGTACGAAAATCTCTACTGGGTTGTTCACCTGTAGATCGAGCGGGACCAAAACGCCCGCATGGCTTGATCGATACTCCGCGCCTTACCAAGCCAGTCGTAAGCTCCGAATAGCTTACGCTGGAATACCTCCAGGTCATCGCCCTGATAGACGACCAATCGTGAGAAGAGGTTGTTGTTATCTCCCAGCAGGGTTCGTCCCAGGTGGGTGGTGAAGATCAGTTCGAGGCCGCAGCTTCTCATGAGGAAGATCACGGCCGGGTTGTAGGTGCTGGCGCTTCCGTCGGGGAAGGCGAAGGCTTTGGGTCGCACCCCTAGTTTGAGATCGAGCAGGTTCAAACCGACGGCCAGATCTTCGGCGATCTCGTTGGCGGTGATCTGTCCGTAGTTTCGATGGCTATGGCTGTGAAACCCGATTCCCACGCCGCTCTCGGCCATCTGTTGAATCTCGGACCAGTCGAGCGGTTTCCAGAGATGGGGATACTTCTCCCGGTGGGCTTGCGCCTGGGGCGGCAACTCGCCGTAGGTCGAAGGGGTGGTGCCCTCGATCAGGCCGGTGCAGAGCAGGAGGTTGAGCTTGATTCCATAGTGAGTGGCGATCTTCCAACCGAAGTGATAGCTGTCGGCATAGCCGTCGTCGAAAGTGACCAGGACGGCCCGCGCCGGCGGCTCCGCGCGACCCTGATCGAAACCGGCATACTCGTCGAAGGAGAGGGATCGAAAACCCTGGGCCGCCAGAAAGGCCATCTGCGAGGCGAATTCCTCGGGGGTCAAGGTGTAGACCGGTTTTTCGCCCTCGGCCAGTTCGGGCAGCACCCGATGGTAACAGAGGACCGGCACCCGGCGGTCGGTGGTCTTCTTGTGCGACGTGAGGAGCGCAAAGGTGGCCGCCGCCATCTTCGCCGCCCCGATTTTTACCTGCCGTAGAGTCATGGCTTCACCCGGTCCTGGCGTTCGGTTGCCGCTCAGGCTGCGCTGATGGCGGCCGGGCGAAAGCGGGTCGGTTTGAGCGCATCGAGGATGATCGAGGTGTAGACCAGCCTCCCACTCACATTTCTCTTATCGTAGAGTCGCGAACGATAGATGCGACCGCCCTCGGGATTCCAATCGCGATAGTGAAAATGGCCGTATTCATCGAAATATTCGAGCAGGTCGACCCGAAAGCCGGCGATCTCGAAGAGATTTCGGAGCTGTCGATAATCGAAGAGGATCTTGTGATCGTCGCCGCCGGGCCCGTTCCCGTTGGGTTCGACCCATTTGATGTACTCGCGGTTCGGATGGTTTCCGTCGGGGACGGCGATCCTCAGGTAGCCGCCCGGTTTCAGAAAATCGTGACAGTTGCGGGCGGCCTCGACCCCGTCCTCCCAACTGAGGTGTTCCCAGACATGCTCCGCCATCATGGCGTCGATGGATTCAGGCTGAAAGTAGGCGATCCAGTGACTCGGTTCAAGCGGATTCAAGACTTCGAACTCCGAAGAGGTCCAACCCGCCTGACTGCCGCCCCGGGCGCCGATGATGATCTTGCACGGACTTTGCCGGGCCGCTCGCCGGAGCTGATACTGTCCGTAGGCCCCCTTGGAAAGCTGAGAGATGATCTTAGAATATAGCGGTGTTCTGACTGATTTCATATCTTCAATTCCGCCGATCCCGCCGGATTCGGTGAGGGGCCGGTTGAGGCTGCTTACCGGAGCCCGGGAGATCAGCAATTCCGAATGGGAACATCTGGTAAGAAAGTAGCGGCCGGATCCGGGTGGCGCCTGTCGGTCTCCTATTGTCGCTGAGACCCGGACTGTTCCAGTCCGGGCAGGCTGTCCGGGCGGAACCGGGGTTGAAAGAACGATTTGAGGGAGTTGACAGCTTTTTGCATGCGCAGTTTAGGGGTGGGGCTGAAGGCGTGGCTGATCCAGTTCTGCCGGCGTGAGAGGGGCAGGGCGATGGCGGTGCCGAAGATGATGACGTACGCCAGTTTCTGGATCGTCCGGAACATGTCGTCGCGCAGGAGCAGCCCGCAGTAGACCAGAAAATCGTGGACCAGTCCGAGCCGCGGCTCGCCGTCCAGCAGGCAGATCACGAACTGTTGTTCGGCGATCGTCAGGTTGCGGTTGGGATCGAGCATTCGATCGGTCGAGCCGAGTTTCTCCAGTTGCCAGTTCACGCCGTCCAGCACGTGTCTGACGTCGGCCATTTTCCATCTGGGTTTCTCGGCGTTGATTCGGAAGACGACGGTCAGGTAGGCCCCGTGAATCGTATATCGGGCCAGCACCCTGGGGACCGCGCCGACCTTGGTGAAGAGCGGGAGCGTCGTGAAGATGAAATCGCCGGCCAGGTCGCGGAACTTGCCTTCGGGAATCGGGAAGACCAGTTCCGCCGCTTCGCGCCGGATGGAGAGCGCGCTGGCCGGCATATGGCGGTACCTGCCGCCACGCTTGACTACCTGTTCCGCGATCCAGCCGGTCTCGAAGCGGCTCAGAAAGGGCATCCGCTGAAGTTCGTTGCCCTCCTGGTCGACGATCGTCATCGCGTGCAGCATGAGGCCGGCCTGCGGGTCCTGCCGAAATTGATCGACCACCGCCTGGATCTTCTCCGGCAGAAAGAGGTCGTCGCCGTCGAGAATGCAGATGATGCTGCCGGAGGATTCGGCATAGGCCGCGTTGAGCGCGGAGGCCGCGCCGCCGTGCGGTTTGCTGATCAACTGCAGGCGCCGATTCGCCTTCAGATAGGATTCGATCACCTGGCATGAATTGTCGGTGGATCCGTCGTCGCAGACGATCACTTCGATCATGCGATAGGTCTGTTGCAGGACACTCTCGATGGCCCTCCCGACGTAACGGGCGTGGTTGTGATTGACGATCAAGACCGAGACCAGCGGGTGCTGGTCAGGCGCGGGCAGCTTCAGGGGGCGGAAGTTACCGCGGCCTTCCTTGACTGCCTTTAACCCGATGTTCATGACTGAGAGCCTTTCGGTGGTAATTGCCGTCTGGACGGCCCTGGGTAGCGCTATCTCCTGCCGGTGATGCTTCCGCCGACGGCGAAGGCCAGGCCGCTGCCGAAGACGTTGAGGACGGGTAAGGCGGTCGATTTGAGCGCGCTGTTGGGGACCACCACGATGTCGTTGGCCGCCAGTTGCAGGTCCAGCGCTTTTCCGCGCATCACATCGTCCAGGTCCACTTTCAGTTCGTACCGCTGCCCCTTGAGGTCCTCGCGATAGACCACGGCGCGGCTGGCCGCCGCTTTGGGGGTGATGCCCTGGGCCAGCGAGATCGCCTGGCGCAAGGTCGTCCCCTCTTTCAACGCGTAGGACCCCGGTTCCCGCACCTCGCCCGCGACGAAGAAGACATCCGACTGGGGAACATTCACGATGTCCCCCGGCTCCAGGAGCATATTCTGCTCAAAATTGCCCTTGAGCAGCCCGGAGATATTGGCCTTCAGCATCTCGAATTGGACGGGCGGGGTGGACGGTTCTGAAGAGTTACTCGGAGCGCCACTCTCTTCCGCGGCTGTGGGCACGGCGGGCATTGCTGCCGGCGGCTCTGCACCCGCTCCAGCAGGCGCTCCGGTCCGCGCACCGACGGGCGCACCAGCGGGCGCACCAGCGGGCGCTCCGGCGGGCGCTCCAGTGGGCGCAGCGTCGATAGTGGGAAATTTGATTCGGCGAATGACGAAGGCGGTCGTCCCGTGATTGTCCAACAGCCCGCCGCTGATCGTCATCAATTCCAGCAGGGTCGGGCGCCCTTCGATCTGGTAGAGTCCGGATCGCCGCACCGAACCCTGGATCAGGTAGGTATGGCTGTAGATCTGCCTGACCAGGACCTTGACGATCGGATTCTTCAGATAGGTGTCTTTCAATTTGCCCGCGATCTCCAGGGTCAACTCCTCGCAGGTCTTGCGCTGCGCCGTGAGGCGCCCGATGATCGGCAGCAGGATGGTCCCGTCCGCGTTGACCCGCGAGACGCTCGAAATCTCCGGCGCCAGGTTGACCTGAATTTCGATCAGGTCTCCGGGACCGATCCGGTGATCTTCGCCGGGCGAGATGACGATGCCCGGCACCGTCACCTCCTCCGCTTGTTGCCCGGCCGGCGGTTTAAACCGTTCCGATCGCGGGTTCTGCCCGGGCGCGGCGATCGCGGCCAGCGCGACTGCCATCAACACCGCCTGAATCCGTAGAAATAGAGAACGAAAATTGCTGTTGCAGGCTCTCATTGTTTCACCCCTTCTGACCTTAAAAGTAACAGGTAACTCGAATCCCGCGATCAGTAACTAGTTTGGTGTGATCACTCACCGCCGTCTGCGCGCTACCTGTCACTCTCAAGTAATGGCAAGGACGCTATTCTTGTATTCTATCGTTAGACTATCGGTTCTCTATGATGGCGCCGACGAACTGCAAGGAATGATCCGGGTCGGCTTTGGTCGGGCGATGTGACCCACCACATACACTATAGTAACTAAATCGGTATTCTTAAGTACTACGCTGGCTGATATCGAGTTATTTATCGTTATTCGAAGCGCACTTCACCCCGAACTATAATGACCTTAACGGAAATCTCATGTCGAGACGGCGCCTGATTGTGAGATCGACCCGATCTGGCCACCCCGTCCGGCGGAGCCGGCGAGCTGGCAGCGGTTGAGGCAGTGACGGTGGTATCCGAGGAGGAACGAGGTGCCGGGGAGCGAGCTGGCTGCTGGAATGACGACGGCCGTGCATTCGATCGCTGAATCAACTCGAAGGCTGTCTTGTTAACTCATCCTCTGGTCCGGCGCAAGATGAACCTGCGCCGTTTCATACATTCTCTGGTATCCGCGGGGCGTTCAGCGGCGATCGGCCTACTTGGAGGCGTGAGACTGTCGAGGTATCATGACCGGGAACAGTTCTCTTTCTCCCGCGCGCTGAAAAAACAGTCTCCTTGCTTCGAGCCGCCCGGCCGCGCCGAGTAGCACAAACAGAAGTCTTCGGGGGTGGGGTTCGGAAAAGGGCACTGAGATTAAGGGGATAATCGTCGGCTTTGAGTCATGGCTGCAGGGAAGATCAGGAAGGGCGACCTTCACCCGCCGCTCATGCAACCCTGCCAAACCGGGGCTTTATCAAAACCGAACTTCTCGATCCGGCCCCAGCGCTTAACAAGGCGGGACTAGTTATAACATCGCGATCTCGGGCTGTCAACGCGATTAATAGAATGGCTATTACTAAAGTACCTGAGCGAGATGCTCGGCAGTAACATTATGTTATCTTCAAGGTACATATCGAGAAGGGAGCGTGGCGATTTGAATAACAGACCCAGTATGGATCAGCTCCTCGCGCTCTACGACGCGGAGGCGCCCTTGCCGGAGTCCCGGACGATTCCGGCCTCCTGGTACATCGATCCGCGGATCGCGGATCTGGAACGCCGGGCCGTCTTCGCCCGGACCTGGCAATTGGCGGGGCGTCTCGATCAGGTCGCCGCGCCGGGGCAGTACCTGACGGCCGAGGTTGCGGGAGAGCCGATCGTCGTCGTGCGCGGCCGGGATGCGGTGCTGCGGGGGTTTTTCAACGTCTGCCGTCACCACGCGGCGGCGGTCGTCACCGGGCCGGAGGGGCAGGCCGAAGTGCTGCGCTGCCCGTATCATGGCTGGACCTACGCGCTGGATGGAGGGTTGCGGGGCGCGCCCGATTTCGCGGGGGTCTGTGGCTTCGACCCGTCGGCCAACGGGCTGGTCCCGCTCCGGACCGAGGTCTGGGAGAGCTGGGTCTTCGTGCAAGTGGAGCCCACCGGGCCTTCGCTGGTCGAGTCTCTCGGGGCGGAGTTGACCGGGCAGGTCCGCGCCCTGGAGCCGGGCGGCCTGCATTTCTTCGCGCGGCGGCATTACGAACTGGACTGCAACTGGAAGGTCTTCATCGACAACTATCTGGACGGCGGTTATCACGTGCCCCACCTCCATCGAGGGCTGGCCAGCGTCCTCGATTACAGCGGATACACGATCGAGAACGGCGAGCGGTTCTGCCTGCAGTCGAGCCCGATGGTGAGCCGGGGGGCCGAGCCGGAGACCGGCGCCGTCCGTCAAGGTTCTCGCGCGCTCTACTACTGGGTCTATCCGAACCTGATGATCAACTGGTATGAAGGGATGATGGACCTCAATCTGGTGATTCCGCGCGGAGAGACACGAACCGAGGTCGTCTTCGATTTCTACTTCTCGGATCTCTCGGAGGCGGCGCGGGAGCGGAACCTCGCCAGCGTGGAGGTGAGCGAACGAATCCAGGCCGAGGACGTCTCGATCTGCCGGTCGGTGCAGCGCGGGCTCAACTCGCGCGCCTATCAGGCGGGGCGGCTCTCGGTCCGGCGCGAAGCCGGTGAACACCTCTTCCATCGGCTCCTGGCGCAGGATCTGCGCCGCGAAGCCTCGACCACGCCTGCTTGACGGGGTTGGAGCGTACTAGTAGGCTGGTGAACCGCGGAACACGCGGAGATCGATCGATTTCGCGTGGTTCGCGGTTTGGAATAAGAATTCTGAGTGATGCCGGATTTTGTGGACGGGCCTGAGCGCCGAAGGCGCGTCATAAAATAGTCAGGGGTGAAACCCCTGGTTCGTGGAGTCTTCACGATGCGCCCTGCAAGGGCGCCACCAGCTTCGATCTTAATCGCGTCCTTACAGGACGCAGGCCCTTTAGCGATCTGACCAGGGGTTTCACCCCTGGCTACTATCTCTCGCGCCTTCGGCGCTCTGTCTTCGGCGCTATTAAGGATACACTCACAGAATCCGGTGCGGTCAGCAGAACTTCGAAAGACTTATTTTTGAGAATCGAAAATGATAACGCGAAGATAGTAAAGAGTGATGAAGATCATAAACTGGCAAAATTTGTCTTTTCATGAACAGGAGCAAGCGCTGGCGCGGCCTGCGGCCCAGGACGATGCGGCGGTCAGGCTGAAGGTGGCGGAGATCGTCCGGACGGTCAAGGCGCGGGGCGATGAGGCCCTGGCCGAGTTCAGCGCCCGGTTCGACGGTTGCGTGCCCGCGTCCTGGCGCGTGCCGGCGCCGGAACTCGCGGCGGCCGCGGCCGGCATCGAGGCCGGTCTGCGTTCCGCCATTGAACGGGCGGTGGCCAATCTCAGCCGTTTTCATGAGTCGCAACGGCCCGAGGTCCGCCGGCTCGAGACGATGCCCGGAGTGACGTGCGAGCTGCACTGGCGGCCCATCGGCGCGGTCGGCCTGTATGTTCCGGGCGGCACGGCTCCGCTCTTCTCGTCGCTTCTGATGATGGCGATTCCGGCCCGCATTGCCGGATGTCCGCGGCTGATTCTCTGCACGCCGCCGCAACGTGACGGAAAGATCAATCCGGCGGTGCTGGCGGCCGCCTCCCTGTGCGGCCTGGAAGAGGTCTACATCGTGGGCGGCGCGCAGGCGGTGGCGGCCATGGCCTATGGGACCGCCTCGATCCCGAAGGTCGATAAGATCTTCGGCCCCGGCAACGCCTACGTCACGGCGGCCAAACAGATCGTCGCGCAGGATCCGGGCGGGGCGGCGATGGATCTGCCGGCCGGACCGTCCGAGGTGCTGGTCATTGCCGAGCCGGGCGCGCGGCCCGAATGGGTTGCGGCCGACCTGCTGGCGCAGGCGGAACATGACGTCGCCTCGCAGGCGCTGCTGGTGACGACCGATGCCGCTTTCGCCGAGAGCGTGAAGACCGCCGTCTCCGAGCAACTGGCGCGCTTGTCGCGGCGGGAGATTGCGGAGAAGAGCCTCGCGGCGGGCCGGATCATCCTGGTGCCCGAGATGGAGACGGCCCTGGCCGTCTCGAACCGCTATGCGCCGGAACACCTGATCATTCACCACGCGGATGCGGCGAAGTACGTGCCCGCCATCACCCACGCGGGATCGGTCTTTCTCGGCGCCTGGACGCCGGAATCGGCGGGCGATTACGCCAGCGGCACCAACCATATCCTGCCGACCTCCGGTTACGCCCGCGTCTACGGCGGCCTCAACGTCCTGAGTTTCATGAAGAGTATGACGGTCCAGAGCCTGACGCACGAAGGTCTCGGACGATTGGGACCGGCCATCGTCACGATGGCCGAAGCCGAGGGGCTCGACGCGCACGCCGCCGCCGTCAAGATCCGGACCGGAGGAGCGATATGAATTGGATCGAGAAGCTGATCCGGCCCGACCTGCGCGGTCT
Organism: Blastocatellia bacterium; assembly: GCA_035280505.1. Lineage (GTDB taxonomy): Bacteria > Acidobacteriota > Blastocatellia > RBC074 > RBC074 > JAKEHZ01. The sequence goes on from DATEFT010000185.1 coordinate 13,730, forward strand.
GAAGGGATATAGTTCCGCTCGCTCGGAGGCGGGCGGGTTCGTCCCCGAGATCGCCGTCGATGCGAATGAGAATCCGTGGCCGCCCTTCGGTTCCCTCGGAGCGGCCTGCCACGCCAACCGCTATCCGGAGCCTCAACCGGCCGCGCTCTGCCGGCGGCTGGCGACCGTCTGGGGAGCGGCGCCCGAACAGATTATTCTGGGCCGCGGCAGCGACGACGGGATCGATATTCTGTTGCGCCTCTTCTGCCGCGCCGGAGCAGATCGAATCATGGTCTGCCCCCCGACTTTCGGCGTCTATCAGGTCTTCGCCGCGATTCAGGGAGCGGAGGTCGTAAAGGTGCCGTTGAACCAGGACTGGCAGTTGGATCTGCCCGCCATTTTGAAGGCCTGCACTCCGGAGACGAAACTGATCTTCATTCCCTCGCCCAACGCGCCGATGGGGCACTGGATGCGAGAGGCCGATCTGCTGGCGCTCTGCCGGGAGCGGGCGGAGCAGAGCCTGATCGTCGTCGATGAGGCCTATGTCGAATTCACGTCGTCGCCGGAGGGGCTGGTGCCGAAACTGGCGGACCATCCCAATCTCGCGATTCTGCGGACCATGTCCAAGGCGCAGGCCCTGGCGGGCGAGCGGGTCGGAGCGGTGATCGCCGCGCCGGAGATCATCGAGCCGCTGCAGAAGGTGCGGGCCGCCTATCCTTTGACGCAGAGCAGCATTCGCGCCGCGCTCGAGGCCTTGAGTCCCAACGGCGTGGTCGAGGCCGCCGAGCGCCGCCGCATTCTGATCGCCGAGCGCGAACGGTTGGCCCGGTTGTTGCCGCAATCGCCGCACATCACCGGCATCTATCCCAGCGTCACCAACTTTCTGCTGGTGCAGACGCCCTCTTCCGCGGCCTTCATGCAGCACCTGCAGCGATTCGGCATTCTGGCTCGCAATCGGCATGGGGACATTCCCGGCACGGTGCGCCTGACCGTCGGGACGCCGGAGGAGAACAACCTGGTGCTGCGGGCGCTGGGCGTTACGCTCGAGACGCCGGCCTCGTCGCCGCGCCTCTTCAGCGCGCGCCGGGTCACGAAGGAGACGGCGATCAGCGTGACCGTCAACCTCGACTCGCCCAATTTTTTGAAGATCGAGACCGGGATCGGCTTCTTCGATCATATGCTGTCACAACTCGCCTCGCATGGCGGGTTCGGCCTGGAGCTGCATTGCCAGGGGGATCTGGTCATCGACCAGCATCACAGCATCGAGGATTGCGCGTTGGCGCTCGGCGAGGCGCTCCGGGCGGCGCTGGGCGATAAACGCGGCGTGGCCCGGTTCGGTTTCAGCGCCCCGCTCGATGAGGCGCTGGCCCAGGTGGTGATCGACCTTTCGGGTCGCCCCCACGCCGGGTTCGAGGGGACGCTGCCCGCCCCCACCGTCGGCGGCATGAGCAGCGAGATGGTGCCCCACTTCTTCCAATCGCTGGCGAACTCGCTGGGAGCGGCGATTCACGTGAAGGTCGAGGGCGACAACACGCATCACATGGTCGAGTCCTGTTTCAAGGCGACGGGCCGTGCCCTGCGCCAGGCCTTCCGCCGCGAAGGCGATACGGTGCCTTCGACGAAGGGCGTGCTGTAACCGCCGTCCGGTAAGATTTTCGAGATTAACCGCGAAACACGCGAAAGACGCGAAATTGATTGACTCCGCGTCTTTTGCGCGTTTCGCGGTTTGTCAACCGATTCTGTGAGCCACGTACTAAACTTACCTTAATTAAACAGCTCCCACCGGCCGCACAATTTGTCGTCAGATTGTGGAACTGTTTCCGATCACCGCCTGTATACTCCCATGAAAGCAGGCGACAATCTGCTAGGCATCAGAAGACGATTTAATGACGAAACGATTCGCACATACGCTCGTTCGCCCGCCGGCAGGTTGTGAGGACGAAGAATTGCTACGCCGGGTGTTGATCGGTGAGGAGGAGGCTTTCGATATACTCTATGACCGGCGGGAGCGTCTCGTCTATCAATTTGCCTTGCGAATGAGCGGGTCGGCAACGCTCGCCGAAGATGTGACCCAGGATGTCTTTATGGCCCTGATTCGTCACGGGCACCTCTTCGATCCGGCTCGCGGGACGCTCGTCAAGTATCTGCTGGGGATGACGCGGAACCGCGTGCTGACGCTGCTGCAACGCGAACGGTCGTTCGTTCCGTTGATGGAGGATGAAGGTAAGGAAGAGATTGCCGTGGCTGAGAATCTGATTGCGGAACACGACCCTTCGGTCGACCTGGCCCGCGCCGAGCGGGTCGAGGCGGTCAGGCAGGCGATCCTGGCGCTGCCCTGGCACTATCGCGAAGTCGTCGTGCTCTGCAATCTGGAAGAGCTGAGCTACGAGGAGGCCGCCGGACTGATCGGATGTCCGGTGGGAACGGTGCGATCGCGGCTCAACCGCGCTCGCGCCTTGCTGGCGGAGAAACTGAAGGTGGTCAAAGGAGGAAGTGAGGGGGAGGCGCGTGTTTCTTGAGGAGGCGGAGTTTCAGGAGGGGAGAGGGAGATCGGCATGAAGTGTCGGAATTTTGAGGAGATTCTGGTCGAACTGGCCTGCGAGCGTCTGCTCGAGGCGTCGGTGCGCCAGCAGGCGCTCGCGCATGCGGAGTCGTGTCAGGCTTGCGCCCAGCGGTTGGCGACCGAGCGGCAGTTGACCGCCAGGATCCTCGAATTCTCCAAGGCGACCGAAGATCTACGGGCCCCGGCGCGGGTCAGGCAGCAGTTGCGGGCGGCGGTGGCCGAACGCCGGGCTGGTCAGGCAGCATCCGCCGGCTCTTCCGAACCGGCCGTTGCGCCCGCGGCGCCCGTCGTCTCCTTGGTGCGGGCGGCTTCCTTCCCGAGGACCAGATGGCCGCGCCGGGCGTT
>DATEFT010000186.1:0-4540 GCA_035280505.1 Blastocatellia bacterium
TTACGGCTCGCCCATGCCGCTCAATCAGGTGGCGACCATTCACGCGCCGGAGGCCTCGATGCTGACGGTCCAGCCGTTCGATCCCTCGCTCATCAACGAGATCGAAAAGGCGCTCCGCACGTCGGAACTCGGCGTCAATCCCTCGAACGACGGAAAACTGATCCGCATTCCCATCCCGCCCCTGACCGAAGAGCGCCGCAAACAGATGGTCAAAGTCGTGCATGAAATGGCCGAAGACCACAAGACCGCGGTCCGCAATGTGCGCCGCGACTCCAACGATAAACTCAAGAAGTCGCTCAAGGACAAGGCCATCTCCGAAGACGAGGAGAAGAGCGGGCTGGATGAAGTACAGAAGTTGACCGATCAGTTCGTCAACCGGATCGGCGAATTGAGCAAGACCAAAGAAGACGAGATCATGAAGGTCTGAGCAGGCCGGTCCCCCCAATCGGTTCCCCGCTCGATCACATCGTCGAGCGAATCAATCCGCCATCAACCTGTAACGAGACTCCGGAAATATAGCTCGCGCGTTCCGAGGCCAGAAACGTGACGACCTCTCCGATCTCGCGGGGATCGCCCAGGCGACGCAGCGGGATTTCGGCCGCGGCCTGCGCGAAATACTGTTCGTGCGTGATCCCCCGCTCCTTCACCCGAACCTCCGCCAGCGCATACTGCCGGTCCGTCAGGATGTGGCCGGTCAGGATGGCGTTGACCGTGATGTTGTCCGGCCCCACCTGATTGGCCATGGTCTTGGTCAACCCCGAGAGACCAGCGCGGAGCGTGCTCGAGATCGTCAGCTCATCGACCGGCTGTTTCGCGACGAGCGACGTCAGGTGAATGATCCGTCCCCACCGGTGCGCCTGCATTCCCGGAATCACCATCCGGGAGAGCCGAATCACATTCATGAGCGTCGATTCAACCCCGGCCGCCCATTGTTCGTCGGTCAACTCCATAAAACGCTTGACCGGCGGCCCGCCCGTGTTGGTCACCAGAATGTCGACCCGCCCGAAATGTTCGACCGTCTTTCGATGCCACTCCTCCAGATCCGCGACGACCGAGACATCGGCCTCCACCGCCATCGTCTCGCCCACCGCCGCAATCTCGGCTCGGGCCCGCTCCAAGGATTCAGCCCCACGCGCGCAGATCGAGACTCGACACCCCTCACCCGCCAACGCCAACGCACAGGCCTTGCCGAGCCCTTTGCTGCCCGCCGCTATCATCGCCACTCGATTATTCAATTCCAAATCCATAATTTTAAGAAGTCCAGGAAAGTCTAGAAAAGTCTAGAAAAGTCAAAAGGCATTGATTCGGATTGCTCGCAGTTATTATAGACGTTCCCAGGTTTTTCCAGAACGGGTTTCCAAGAGATTCGAGCCCACGAGATGCTCTCGTGGGCTCGCGACTCTTCTAGACTTTTCTAGGCTTCTTCAAAAATTGAATCGGACGTTGAAGTCGAGCTGCCGCGCCGGTAGAGAGCTGCTCGACAGACCAAAATAGGTCGTTCCGAGCGTGGTCCCGAACTGACCGGGATTGACGTGATTCAACAGATTCGTGACCCCGATCGTGAAGGTCATGTTGAACCGGGACGACTCGCTGTTGCCGCCGGCCCCGCCGCCAAAACCTCCTCCACCGCCGCCGCCTCCTCCACGCCCTCCTCCGCCGCCTCCGCCACGCCCTCCACCTCCACCGAATCCTCCACGTCCGCCTCCGCCGCCGCCTCCGCCTCGGTTGCCACGGCCGCCCTGACCTCGCTGGCCAATCTGCCCATCTGAGCCGGAGCCGTTATCAGACGTGCGTTGGCCAGCCTGAGCCGTCTGGCCGTTCCGTTTGCCGAAGCCGAAGGTCTTACTGAGGTACATATTGACGTTGAAGGAGCCCGGACCCACAGCCTTGATTCCGTTCGGGTATTGTTGAGCCAGGAAATCGCGCAGTTCAATCTGCGGCGCGCCGCCGGGATTACAGACCGGAATCAAGTCTCCGGTCGGCCGGGTCCCGGGCGGGCAGATCATCCGGCTGGGAAGCAGCGCATAACTGCTCACCGGCAGGTCCGAGTTGCGGCCGATTCCGCTCGGCCGGTCGTTGATCTCAAAGTCGTTATTATCATCCCGGCCGGTCCGGATGTTGAACGGCGCGCCCGACGAGATACTGAGCACGGTGTTGGTGCGGAAGCCATAGGGCAACGTCATGAACATCCCGGTGAAGAAGGAGTGTCGGCGATCGGTAAAGGCCCGGCCCCATTCCGCCCGCAGATCGTAGCTGTTCGCCGGCAAGGCCATCGCGCCGTCGGCGTCGCTCTTGGTCGACGAGAGCGTGTAGTTGGTGAAGAAGGTGAGCCGCTGACTCAGGCGCCGGTTGAAGCCGAAGATCAGGCCGTCGAACCGGGACTTGGCCGTCGACTCGATCTGGTAGAGATTGCCCTCGGTCGGATCGGGACGCACCCCGGCGCCGGGCAGTGGCGCGTTGATATTGCGCAGCCGGAACTGATGGATGCCATGGGTATGGATGTAAGAGACGGTTCCGACCAGTCCCTTCGGCAGTTGCTGTTCCAGCGCCACATTGAAGTTGATCGTGTAGGGAGATTTGAGATTGGGATCGAAGATGTATTTCAGGATCTGCATCTGTTGATCCGCCCCGGTCCCGATAAACGGGTTGGGATAGGACGCATTGCGGACAATCCAGCTTCGGAGGCCGGTCTCCGGATCGCCGGTATAGCGCAGAGTCCGCTCGTACTGCCCGTCGGAGAGGCGGTTGTAGAACATCCCCGCCCCGCTGCGGATCGTCGTCTTGCGGTTCTTGAACGGCGACCAGGCCAGGCCCACCCGCGGCGACCAGTTATTCTTATCGCGCAGGTTACTCTGGAACTCCTCGCGCAGACCGAACGAAAGGGTCAGGGCCGGACTGAAACGAAAATCGTCCTGCAGGAAGAGGCTCGTCTGATAGACCTTGTACCGGAGATTCGGATCGCCCTGGTTGACGCTATAGCGCTCGGCGATCGCGGCCGGCGTGCCGGGAGCATTGATCGCGGCCAGATATTGGTCCAGGCTCGAGAAGGAGAAGCTGCCGTTGAAATTATCGGCGTTGAAGCTCCGATGGTTCTCGTACTGCAATTGGACCCCGCTCTTGATCGTGTGCTTCTTATGGGTGTAGGTCCAATAGTTCTGTACCTCGAGCTCATCCTGACGCGATTCGTTCGGACAACAGGCCGAACCGCCGCCGCTGAACGAGTCGAAGACATCGATCGCGGGGCCTGACCCGCGGGCGGTGACGTTGCTGTGCTCGCGCTGATATTGCATGCGGGTCTCCATAATCAGGCGCGAGCTGATGATATAGGTCTCTCCGATTCGGAGCGTGTGGTTGGAGTTGTGCGAATCCGACCCCCGCTCTCTCAACATATTGTTGGTTCCGCCGCCGCCTCCGGGCCCGCCAAAGCCGCCGCCGAAACGCGCGGCAAATTCGCGATTCAGACTCTCGCTCGTCCGATAGTTGTAACTGAGATTGAGCGTGTTCTTATCGTTGAGCAGATAGTCGGTGCGGCCCCCGAAGAAGTAGTTCGCGGCCGTCGTCGGGACGTTGTCGAAGACCTGACCGGCGAGCGTGGTGGCGACCGTGTTATTGCTCCCGTTGGTCTCCGACCGCTCGGCGAAGAACTGGAAGGACATCTTCTTCTTCATGATCGGCCCGCCGAAGTTGAAATTATAGCGTTGTTGCGAGAGGTCGGGCTTGATCGGGGCGTAGGCATTCCGAGCATCGAGCGCCGAATTGCGGTACCCGAAGGCCCCGCTGCCCCGCCACTGGTCATTGCCGGGCTTGGTGATGATCTCGATCCGGGCGAATCCGGGATTCTGGAACTCGGCGGAGAAGGGATTCTGGTTGATGCGGATCTGCTGAATCGACTCGCGCGGAGGCAGCCGCCCGCCGCTGAACCCGTCGATCATAATCTGCGCGCCGTTCTGCCCTCCGGTCGCTCCGCCGGCGGCCGGGCCGGCCAGCGCCTGCAGAAAATCGCGCAGATCGTCCTCGTTATCCGGGAGGTTCTTGATGAAGTCCTCGCCGAGCACGGTGGCCGTCATATTCTGATCGGGCTCGACCGAAACCCCGCTCTTCTCCGCGGTAGTCTCAATCACCTCGTTGACCGCCGCCACCGTCATGATCAGCTTCAACGAAGAGGTAGTCAGCGGAATGCGGACCTCGGTCTCGACGTGCCGCTGAAACCCTTTGAAGGTGCTGGAAATAGTATACGTACCGGCGGGAACATTCGGAAAAGAGAACTCACCATTGGCATTGCTCTTGGTGGAACGTTGTTTCCCGTCACCGGCAATGAGGGTGACTTCGGCATTCTGAATCACGGCGCCGTCTTCATCGGTCACCTGCCCTCGCAATATGGTATTCTGCGCCAGGGCAACCGGCGTCGAAAGCAGAACCGCCACCCACATCATGGATAATAATCTCGAGATATTTATCTGGCTCATCGGGCGTAAAGACGGGAGGTGACGTAGAATAGTTTCAATATTTTTATTCACTTAAACTTAACTTTTTCCTTTTC
>DATEFT010000187.1:0-22764 GCA_035280505.1 Blastocatellia bacterium
AGGCGAAATCGATGAGGTTTCGCCTATTCCGCGTCTTTCGCGGTTGCTGATCCAAATTGTCCGAAACCTGATGGCGGGAGAGACGGGATTCAGAGACTCTGATCCTGAACGACCCGCTCACGGCCGGGAGAGACCCGGTCCATCAGTTGATCCAATTCCGCTCTGGAGATCGATTCTCCGGCCTCGACGCAGCGGAGGCTGCAATAGACCTTCCAGTCCCGGCCGATGAAGCCTTTCTCCGGCTCGATCTCTTCGGCGCAATAAGCGCATTCGTTTTCAATCCGTCGTGCCATAGCGTCACTCTCTTTCGCGGTCCGGATCAGGTGCTCGGTCAATTGCGCCAGGGCGGTGGCCCGGTACCGGCGCGAGGTCTCGATCGGTTGATGGACCATCAATGAAACCTCCGCCGAATCGATCTGCAGCACCCGCCAGAAATGGGGCAGAAAATCCGCATCGCCGTACCAGCACATCCATTCGCGGCTCTCGTCGTCGAGCGCCTGTTGATTGACGGCCCTGAAATCGATGGTCAGCGGCAGGACCGGCACCCGCGCTCTAATGGCTGAGGCGAAAAACAGAGCTTTGAACGGGAGCATTCCATTCCCATCGTTCGTGGTGCTTTCAGGAAAGACCTGAACGTTGATCCCGCTCCGCAACAGGCGGCTCGCCCGATAGGCGCAACTGACGCCGCTGTGCGCATCCTCACGATCGATGAAGATCGTGCCGCCGAGCCGCGCCAGCCAGCCCAGCATCGGCCAGCGGCCCATCTCCTGCTTGGCGACGAACAGGATTGGAAAGGCCGAAGCGATGATGATGATGTCCAGATAGCTCTGATGATTGCCGACCAGCAGGTAGTTCCCCCCGAGAGTCCCGGGGCTGACCCCGCTCAGGTTGACCCTCATCCCGATCAATCTCAGGAGCGCCCGCGCCCAGAGCTGCGCCATCCTGGCAAAGACCACTCTTCGAGTCCGGCTCGAGACCAGCCACATCCCCGGCTGCACCAGCAGTGCCCCGGCCAGAAAGGCCAGGCAGAGGGCGATGAAGACTAAGAGCCGGAACGGTCGTCTCATTGCAGGCTGGCCGCCTCCGCGGTGTATTGATGCTTGTACCGCGCCTCGATCCCCTCCATCTCCAGCAGGACCAGGACGTCGGCGGTGCCGAACTCCGCATCGTAGGCCGGCGCGCCGCAAACCATCGCGCCCGCGCGCAGGTACCCTCTCAGGATCGGCGACAGCTTGCGCAACACGAGGCGTGAATCGTCCGGCTCGGCGGCCTCCTCGTTCACCGGCATCCGGCACGACTCCAGCGGCCGGACTCGATATCTCTCCGGCGCGAAGTGATGGGCGCGCAGATAGGAGTAGATCGGCTGCACCTCTTCGAGATCCGAGCAGTGCAGGCTGCCGCAACCGAACAGCGCCCGGATCCGGTTCCGCGACGCATATTGCCCGATCGCGCTCCACAACAGGTTGATGGTCGCAAACGAACGATGGGAGGCCGCGATACAGGACCGCCCCAGTTCCAGCAGCTCGCCCGGCAACCGCTTGAGGTGGCCCAGATCGAATTCGTTCTCCGAATAGAACCCGATCTGCCGCTCCGCCTGACTCTGGCGCAGCAGCCGGTAGGTGCCGACGACCCGGTCGAGATTCAGATCCCTGACGATCAGATGATCACAATAGGCATCGTAAGCATCGGTATCGAATCCCTTCTCATACGAGGACCGCAGCCCCTCCTGTAACTCGAGATTGAAGACTTCGAACCGCAACCGCAGGGCCGCGTCGATCTCGGCGAAGGAGGTGGCCAGTCTGGCCTCCAGGGCGCCGGCGCGGATCAGTGGGGCTTCGAGGGTTTCTATAGTTCTCATATCTTTACGACCTGGCGATGTATGACTTGGAGACGTGAGTTGATCTTGATCGATCGGTCAGGCTCTGAGCCGATTCCCAGTAGCCCAGTAGCAGGATACCGTACCCATGTTCAAGCAGAGTTAGGCTTGTGTTAGCTATGAGTTATGAATTTCTTCGATTGGTCTAAAGATTGAGGAGGGCGATTATTTGATGAAAAATTAAGATGAGGATAACCCGAAGTTGAGACCAGGTCATTATGCTCTTGCCAATTTAGTGCCTAGTCCTGTGTCTCAAGGTACTTCCGCTCCTGAGCGGAAGTACCTTCTTTCTTTACCGCTTCTCGCAAACGGCAGCCCGAATTCCATCGAGCCGAATAACCATCAATTTCCGGCCGGTTTGTTGAAGGTCTTGGCTTCGATCTCCGAGTTGTGTTTAACCTCGACGAACTTGATCGTCATGGCGAACATCGGGGTCACCTGTTTCAGGGTGTGGGCGACTTTCACGCCATCGACGGCTTTGTAATCCTCGAAGAAGAGTTCGACCGGGATTTTGCCTTGCGGGTTATCGCGTTCGGCATCGTGTTTGACGATCAAACCGCTGGCGGCATCGAAATAGAACTTCTCCGTCCCGCCTTCGGCCGGAGTCACCTGGACCACATAGGCCTCGGATCCGGCCACCTTCTCTTTCCCGACGACTTCCAGCTTCTGAAAATTCTTCTTGAAATTGAGCGGGAGATAGAAATCGGCCTCCCTCTTGGTCGCGGCCAGTTCGGCTCCGCCAAGTTCGCGCAGTCCGCTCATCGGATCGGAAGACCAGCCTTTGGCGCCGTCATACACATTGTTGATGGTGCCGAAATTGGGAACCTGGATCACGGTCGCATTCTTGTCCGGAGCCTTCGAGAAGTTCTCGAAAGTCCCGTTCACGCTCATGGCCTCGATCTCGAATGAGCCTTTGACGGTACGGGAGGTCAGCTTCTGGAGCGCATCCTTGCCGCCCATGGCCACCACAAACTTCTCGAGAATCGCATCCACCGACGGCAAGGGGGCCCCGGCTTTGGCCTCCGGCTTCGCCTCCCCTTTGGTTGCGTCATCCTTCGGTTTGTCCTGCGCCAAAGCGGTCACGGCCAGAATTAATGAGAGGAGCAGGAACATTACAATTCGTTTCATAACTATCTCCTTTTGCTTTTTTGATGGTTGATCTCACCAACTACCGATTATACGACCATCGCGGGACGAAAGAAGTCTAGAAAAGTCCGGAGAAGTCGGGAAAAGTCCAGAAAAGTCCGAGGACCGTTCCCAAACTACCGGATTTCAACTGGATCCGAGATTGCTCCCGACTTCCCTAGACTTCTCCAGACTTCTTTTTTAGCATTGAATGGTAAGTAAATACTTAGAACGGGGCCCCGGGGCGTCGAGATATTTCTGCGATCATCGTCACGATTGGCATGACTAGCGGATCCCCCCAATGTAAACTTCCTATTTCGCGCCTTAGCCCGTTCCGCCCTGAGCGCGGAATGGCTTGGAATACGCGGTCGGCAGCGTTCGGTGAAGATAAACAGGGCGTGGAGATGAGGGAGCAGCCGGAGGAAGAGATGTTCTTCCCCGACTCACTCCTCGCTGGTCAACCGTTAACAATAGATTATGGTAGCCTCTCATGAAGAGACAAAGCCCCAACGGCCCGAGGTCACTCTGCACATTTTAATGCGGGATGGCAGCGTGGTCGAACGCGACCTGGTCCTTGAAGAGACTAAGATCGGCAAAGGGCCGCACAACGATATCATTCTCGCCGATGCTTCGGTCTCGGGCGCGCATGCCCTGATCAGCTTCGCCGAGGGGGTCTATACGCTCAGCGATCTGGGCAGCCGCAACGGAACGTCGCTCAACGATCAGCGGCTCACCTCGCCGCAGTCCCTGCAGCATGGGGACCTGATCAAGATGGGGCACTGCACGATCACCTTTCGGATGAAGGAAGCGGGCGACACCCTCTCCATTCAGATCTCCGAGATCATCAACCCGGCCCAACCGCCGCCGCCTCCGACGCCGCCGCCTCCGCCGAAACTGGTGGAAGTGAGCGAGGAGTCGCTGGCGGCCGCGCTCGTCTCCGCGGGCCTGGTGGCCCAGTCCAAGATCGACCGGTGGCGCGGACCCGACGCGCGGGGACGGCGGCTCTGCCGCGCGCTGCTCGAAGAGAACCTGATCACCGAGATCGGCCTCCGCGACCTGATGAGCCGCACCTTCAATATTCCGCCGATCGAACTGAAGACCATGGAGATCGACGCGGCGACCGCGTCGACGCTGGGTTCGCAATTTCTGCACGAGAGGCTGGTGAGTCCGGTCGTCGGCCAGGCTGCCGATCGCCTGTTGATCGCGATCGCCGACCCGACCGACAAAACGACCATCAACGAGATCGAGCGGGTCACGCACAAGAAGCCCTCGCTCCGGGTGGCCAAACCCAGTGAGATCCTCGCGCATCTCGACGGTCATTTTCTGCCGCGCCTGATCGGGATCACGCCGGCTGGAGAGAAGATCGAGGCCCTGATCAACCATGACGAGATCGAGATCGGCAAGGCCACGCACAACCGCCTGGTGATTCCCGATCGGACCGTCAGCAGCACGCACGCCATCGTCCTGGTCTACAACGGCGGCTACAGCATCGCCGACCTGGGCAGCAGCAACGGGACCTACGTCAACGGGCGCCGCCTGACCCGGGAAGCGCACACGCTGCAGCACGGGGACAAGATACAGCTCGGCCAGGTTCTGCTGACCTTCCGCAACCCCGCCGAGACCACGGAGAACAAGACGGCGCGACTTTCGCTCGAGGCGCTGCAGGAGATCCGGAAACGGGCCGCCCAGCGGGTGCCGGCCAACCTTTCGAACACGGATCCGACGCCGGAGCTGGCCCATGCGCTGGCCGGAATCATGCCGGTGGCGGCGCCCCTCATCGCCGCGCCGCCGGTCTCGACCGAACCGGTCGAAGAGAAGAACGAAAAGGTCGAGAAGAAGAAAAAGAAGAAGGACAAGAAGGGCTGGTTCAGCGCCAATGCCCTGAGCCGGATTCTGGCCCAGGTCCTGGGCGCCCTGGTGACGCTGGCCGGGTCCTACTACGTCGTCAAGAAGGGGCTGAACCCGGATCCGCCGGCCGCCGGAAACCAATCGGTCAAAAACTCTCCGGAATCGAAACTGGCTCCCCCCGGAGCCTTCTCTTCGATCAGGGGCGGATTCATCGAAGCCTCCGGAGTGGCCTGGATCAACGGAACCAACGAGGTGATGGTGGTGAGCGATTCCCAGCCCGGCCAGGTGCTCCTGATGCAGCTCGATCAGAACGGCCAGCAGGTCGGGTCCCTGACCGCTCTCGAGCTGGGGGTCTCGGCCAAAGACCCCGAGGGGATCACCTATGGAGGCGGTTATTTCTACGTGATCGGCTCACAATCGGACCCCAAGGACGGTCAGAAGAATGCCCTCCTGCGTTTCGCGTTCGATCCCGCCTCTCGCCAGATCCGCGGGGAGGCCCAGGCCATCACCGACCTTCGCGGCTTTCTGCTGAAGGCCGTCCCGGAGCTGAAAGGGATCGGCGAGCGACCCGGCAACGAGGACGGTCTCAATATCGAGGGCATCTGTTGGGATCCGGCCAATGAACGGCTCTTACTGGGATTGCGGTCGCCCCTGATCAACGGGCTCGCGCTGGTGGTGGCCCTCAAATTCAAGGACCCGCTCGGGCCCTTCACCACCGACAATCTGCAACCGGCCGACCCGCGCCTGATCCGCCTGAACCTGGGCGGCCAGGGGATTCGCGATCTCAACTACAACCCACAGCTCAAAACCTTTTTGATCTTATCGGGCGCCACTGAATCGTCGTCGAAGACGGCCTTTGGCTTATGGGAATGGAACGGTAATCTCACCCCGGCATCGACCGAAGCCAGCCCTCGCCAGGAACAGGTTCTCGACGAACGAGCCAAACCTGAAGGCATTACGCATGTGACGATCGAGAGCCGGAGTTTCGTCTTCATCGTCGGCGACTCCAGCAAATATCTAAAACTCGATTACTCGGACGCCAACTAGGGTCGAAGACCGCTGATCTCCAGATCTCTCAATACCACCGTCCGCGGTGGCTGCGGGTCTCCGGTGACCGAGCCTGGCAGTTCAGGCTGTGTGCGTCCGCTCGAATCGGAAGAGCGAATAGAAAATAGAGGATAGAAAATTAAAGACAGGAGATCACGCCATGCAACATCCACTCCACTCCCCCTCACTGGCAATCGTCCGGTTGGTATCCGCATTCACGCTCTCGCTGGCCCTGGCCGGCGCCCTGCTTCCGCCCACGGTCAAGGCCGACGGGCCGCCAACGCGTTCGCCAAAATTCAAAGGCTCGGACAAAGGATCGAAGGCCGGCAAAAAAAAATCGAAGAAGGGCGCGCCGACCGAGCCGGGAATCCCCACTTTATGGAAGGATCGAGGCAGTTTCTCCCAGCTCAATCTCTTTTGGGGAATCGGCAGCGAAGAGGGCAGGCCGAAACCGCCCTTCCGATTCGATAAGGAGGATTTGAGCGGCTCGAATCCCAAACTCAAGGTGATCGATGCCAACAAGGTAAAGTGGAATCTCAAATTCGACGAAGAGGTTCACGCGGAGATCGCCGCCACCCGCCTGGCCTGGGCCTGCGGATATATGGTCGAGGAGAGCTACTTCGTCCCTTCCGGCCAGATCGTCGGAATCACCGCCCTGACCCGCGCCAAGGACTTCGTCGCGGCCGACGGCTCGTTCACCAACGGCATGTTCGAGAAACGCCCCGACGAGATCGCCCGCCGGGGAATCAACTGGTCCTGGAATTCCAATCCCTTCAAAGGCAGCCGGGAGCTCTCGGGTCTGGCCATGATCAACTGCCTCCTCAACAACTGGGATGCCAAGGTCGAGAACAACAACGTGCTGGGCATGTACGACGAAGAGGGCCAGGTCCGGGACTGGTACCTGATCACCGATTGGGGTGGGACCTTCGGCAAGACCGGAGGATTCACCTCGCGCAGCAAGAACAAATGGAACCTCGAAGACTACTCGAAACATGACCTGATCGAAGAGGTCAAGTCCAAGAGCGTCAAGTTCCGTTATGCCGGCAAGATGGCCGGCGCGCTGCGCACCGTCCCGCGCGAGCATGTCCGCTGGTTCTCCGGAATCATCGGCCAACTGACCGACAATCAGCTCCGTGACGCTTTTAGAGCCGCCGGCGCCACTCCGATCGAGATGGAGGGGTTCAGCAAACAGGTCCGTAGCAGGATCAACGAGCTGAAAGCCGCGACCGAAAAGTAGTTTAAACAAGTCTGGAGAAGTCTAGAACAGTCTAGACTTCTCCAGACTGTTCAGCGATGCAAGTTATCATTCAACCCCGCGACGGCATTGAGCCGTTACTCGACGGGATCAGGCGGGCCCAGCAGAGCATCGAAATCATCATCTACCGCCTGGACCGGATGGAGATCGAGCACGCGCTCGTCGAAGCAGCGGCGCGAGGGGTCTCGGTTCACGCGCTGATCACCTATACCAATCGGGACGACCTGAAAGAGATCAAGCGGATGGAACGCCGGTTGGCCGCCCGCGGAGTGACCATCGCCCACACGGCCCGAGATCTGGTGCGTTATCACACCAAGATGATGATCATCGACCGCCGCCAACTCTTTCTGCTGACCTTCAACTTCACCTTTCTCGACATCCATCACAGCCGCAGTTTCGGGGTCGTGACCGACGATCCGAACCTGGTCCGAGAGGCCGTCTACCTCTTCGAATCGGACACGCGGCACCAGCTCGACGAGATGAAGATCGAGCACTTCGTCATCAGCCCGATCAATTCCCGCCAGAGATTGACCGACTTCATCCTCGGGGCCGAACGGCAGTTGTTGATCTACGACGGCCGGCTCTCGGACGCCGAGGTCATCCGGCTCCTCGACCAGCGCGCCAAGGCCGGAGTCGAGATCAAGATCATCGGCGAGATGAACAAGCGGGTCAAAGGCATCAAGATCAAAAAGATGCCCCACCTGCGCCTTCATACTCAGGCCATCATCCGCGACCTGGACCAGGTCTTCTTCGGCAGCCAGAGCCTGCGCAAGGTCGAACTGGATCAGCGCCGCGAGGTCGGATTGATCACCGACAACAACGAGGCCGTCAAACATTTCTTCATCGTGTTCGAGATGGATTGGGGCGACATTATCTGATCGCCCGTCTGAATCGCCCTACTGCAGACCCGCCAGATAAAACTTACACAGGCTTAACCACGACTTAACACTAATTTAACTCAAGACCTTTAAATTAGGCCTTCGGGATATGCAGATTTCAACCGATTGCCTCCCCTCACTACTGACGGTCGCAGAAGCTTGCCTTTATATGAATCAGATGGCAGAGTTCTATACGAATAGAATTTATCAAGAAATGCTGGCGCAGGCTAGCGCTATATCTCAATCTTCGCCAGAGGGGAACATGAAGAATTTGCCGGAATCGGCAGTCAAACAACTGCGGGATCATGTTCTGTTGATGGGTGGTGAAGTGGAGCGAGCAATCGATCAGGCGACGCGCGCCCTGATCGAGCGAGACTCGGATCTGGCTGCCCAGGTATTGAAGGACGACGACCGGGTCGACGCCCTGGAGTTGGAGTCCGATCGGCTCTGCGTGCGGTTGTTGGCCGCGCAATCGCCGGAATCGCAGCATCTGCGGCTGGTGGTCACCGCCATCAAGATCACGCCGATCCTGGAACGGATTGCCGATCATGCCTGCAATATCGCGCGGGCGGCGATCTATTTGAACGATGAACCGCAATTGAAGCCCTATTTCGACCTGCCGAAGATGAGCTGGCTGGCCTGCGAGATGCTGCGATTGTCACTCGACGCGTTTTCGGCGGCGGACGCCGAATCGGCGCGCGCCGTCATCGAACGCGATGACGACATCGACCGGCTTTATGATCGGATCTTTCACGACCTGCTCGACCGGATGTCACGGGATCCGGCGGCAGCGGGGCGGGCGGCGCGGTTGCTGCTCGTCGCTAAACACCTGGAACGGATCGGCGATTACGTCACGGATATCTGCGAGCTGATTGTCTACATGAAAGAGGCGCTGGTGATCAAACACAGCCAATTGGCCCGTTAGACTGCCGATCGCCGACGGGCCGGGAGAGACCCACAATCCGTCACCGGAGATCGAATATGAAGCCCTACATTCTCATCATCGAAGACGATCCGGACATCGCCGAGAGTATTCGCTACAACCTGGAACGCGAAGGCACCTTCTCCGCGCAGATCGCGCTGACGGGCGAGGAAGGTCTCAACGTGGCGCTCGGCAAAGAGCCGCTCAAACGCTCCGGAGATTCCGTCCTGCTGACGCCGGATCTGATCATCCTCGACCTCAACCTGCCCGGCCTGAGCGGTTTCGAGTTATGCCGCCGGCTGCGGACCGAGGAGACGACGCGGCGGACGCCGATCATCGTGCTGACGGCTCGCACCGAAGAGAGCGACAAGATCCGCGGGCTGGACCTCGGTGCCGACGACTACATGACCAAGCCGTTCAGCGTGCGGGAGTTGGTGGCCCGAGTCCGCGCGGCGCTGCGGCGTTCGGGTTACGATTCACAAACGCCCAAGCTCTATGACGACGGTTCGTTGCGGATCGACTATGCGGATTTCGCCGTCAGTTGCCAGAGCCAGAGCATTAAACTGACCCGCAAAGAGTTCGCCCTGCTGGCGATTCTGTCGCGCAACAAGGGCCGGGTCGTCCCGCGCGAACAACTGCTAGACCAGGTCTGGGGATTGGAATATTATGGTGAGGCGCGCACCCTGGACGTCCATATCAGCGGTCTCCGCAAGAAGCTCGGCGGTTGCGGCAATTGCATCGAGACGGTGATCGGGATCGGATATCGATTCCGCGGTTGCGTCGAATTGAGCGAAGTGGTCAATGCTTGAACCGCTAATCCAATAGAATCAGAGACCCCGATGACAACTCAAGGAAGAAAAATCATCCTCGCCACGTTCGTCATGGTCTCTCTTTTTGCGATCTATGAAATTTTAAAGACGGTCCTCCATCCGACGATGAGCGTCCTGACCTCGCATGCCATCTCGACCATCGTCGTCGGGGTCATCACGGTCCTGACCGCCAGCTACGTGATCCGGCAGCAAACCCATCTCTTGCGCGAGCTTGAACAGAGCAACCTGCGGATGCGCGAGGCGCTGACCCGGGCCGGGCGGGATGAGAACCTGCTGCGTTCCATCGTCACCTCGGTCGCCGAGGGATTGGTCATCACCGACAGCGAATCGAACGTCCTGCTCGTCAACGATGCCGCGCGCGGCCTGCTCAACCTGGGGCAACGTCCGGCCACGCGCTTGACCGATATCAGCCGCGACCCGGAGGTCCACCGAACCTATTCCAACGTCCGTTCGACCGGGGAGGAGACCGAGACCCGCATCGAGACGCGGGTCGGCCGGGGGACGACCCAGATCCGGCGAGTGCTTCGCCTGCACGCCGCGCCGCTCCGCCTGAATGAAGGGCAGATCGACGGCGTGGTCGGCGCCTTCATCGATATCACCAAGCTCGAACTGCTGGAACGAATCCGCCAGGAATTTCTCTCCAACGTCTCCCACGAATTGAGGACTCCGCTCGCCGCCATCACGGCCTATGTCGAGACGCTGCTCGACGGCGCGCTGGAGGACGGCGAGAACCGCCTGCGGTTTCTCAACACCATCCATCGCAACGCCGAACGGATGCGGGCGCTGGTCAACGACATCTCCGAACTCTCGGCGATCGAATCGGGGGCCGTGGTCTTGAAGGTCGAACGAATCCGATTGCGTCAGGTGGTCGAGGAGGTCTTTTCGGGGTTGGCGCCGCGCGCGGCGAAACACAACGTCTCGCTCGAAAATCAGGTGGCGGCCGAGACCGAGGTCGCGGCCGACCGGGACCGTCTCGAACAGATCCTGATCAACCTGGTCGATAACGCCATCAAATTCAACCAGCCCGGCGGGCAGGTGACGGTCCAGGCCGACGAGGCCGAAGACAGCGCCGATCTCGTCATCAAAGTGCGCGACACCGGCCCCG
The DNA here is from genome assembly GCA_035280505.1 of Blastocatellia bacterium. GTDB lineage: Bacteria > Acidobacteriota > Blastocatellia > RBC074 > RBC074 > JAKEHZ01. The sequence continues at coordinate 10,887 of DATEFT010000187.1, forward strand.
GAATTCCGGCGTCCCATCTGCCGCGCGTCTTCGAACGCTTCTATCGCGTGGACAAGGCTCGTTCGCGCGAAGCCGGCGGCACGGGTCTGGGACTGGCCATTGTCAAACACCTCGCTCGGATCCACGGCGGCGAAGCCTTCGTCACCAGCGAAGAAGGGATCGGCAGCGAATTCGCGATCAAACTTCCGAAGAGCGCGGCCGCCCCTAACGAACTCCTCTCGGACCAGAAGGTCATTGCCGCCGGCATTCAATCCACTCTCCATAATATCAACTGAAACCACTGAGAATGAACCAATCGACTGATGCAAATGTCCGCGAACGGTTGCAGATTCGCGTTAAAAAGCTGCACCATGAAGCGTGCCTGCCCGCCTCCGCGACGCCGGGAGCGGCGGGCGCCGATCTCTCCTGTGCCGAGGCGTTCACCCTGCAGCCGGGAGAGAGAAGACTTGTGCCGACCGGGATCGCCATTGAGGTTCCCCCCGGTTTCTACGGCCGCGTCGCGCCCCGTTCCGGGCTGGCATGGCGACACGGCATCGATACGCTGGCCGGAGTTATCGACAGCGATTATCGCGGGGAACTGAAGGTGCTGCTCATTAATTTCGGTCAAGAAACGGTCCATTTCGAGGCCGGTGAACGGATCGCGCAACTGCTCATTGAGCGCGTGGCCGGCTGCGATTATCGCTGGTCCGAAGAGTTGAACGAGACGGACCGGGCGGCGGGCGGTTTCGGTTCGACCGGTTGAAACTCGATCCTTGAGCCTCCCGGTCCGAAGATTCGGCATGAGAACGAGATCCTTGGAAAACCGAAATGGAGGTAAGAGATTAAGATGAGAGCCTTGCTCAAGACCTGTGCCCTGCTGGCGGCCATGTTGTTGGCCCAGGCCGTTCCCGCGCAATCGAGACGACCGATCACCTTCGATGACCTGGTCTCGGTCAAGCGAGTTGGCGACGCGCAGATCTCTCCCGATGGCCGGAGAGTCGTCTACGTCGTCAACCAGATCGACAAGGAACAGAACCGGGGAAAACGCAGCATCTGGATCGCCCCGGTCTCGGGAGGGACGGCTCAGGAACTGATCACCTCGGCCAAGAACGACGATACGCCGCGCTGGTCACCCGACGGCCAGAATCTCGCGTTTCTCTCGTCGCGGAACGGCGCGCCCCAGATCTTCGTGGCTCAGGCCAGCGGATCCAATCCGCGCCAGATCACCAGCGTGCCCGAAGGCGTGGCCGAGTTCGTCTGGTCGCGCGACGGCCAGTCGCTCGCCTTCACCACCGACATCTATCCGGCCTGTCCGAACCTGAAGTGCTCGGCGGATCAAGCCGAGGCGGCGGAGAAGAGCAAGGTCAAAGCCGTGGTCGCCGACCGCCTGCTCTTTCGCCACTGGAACTCCTTCAAACTCGGCAAACGCTCCCATCTCTTCGTCATCTCCACGGGCGGCGGCGAGCCGCGCGACCTGACGCCGGGCGATTTCGACGTGCCGCCGTTCTCGCTCGGCGACCCGACGGCCTTCGATTTTTCACCGGACTCCCAGGAGGTGGTCTTCGCGCGCAACACCGACCAGGCCGAGGCGCTCAGCACCAACAACGACCTCTTCACCGTGGCGGTCAAGGGTGGCGAGCCCAAGCGCCTGACCGGTCAAAACCCCGGTTCGGACACCACGCCGCGTTATTCGCCGGACGGCCGCTGGATCGCCTATCGTTCGCAGACTCGCAACGGTTATGAATCGGACCGCTTTCGCCTGATGCTCTATGATCGCCAGGCCGGCACCTCGCGGGAACTCTCCGTCGGATTCGATCGCTGGGTTCAGGATCTGGTCTGGGCGCCCGACGGCAAAAGCCTCTACGTAACCTCCGAAGATCACGGGAGAGAGGTGAGTTGCGTCTTCACGCTCGACGGTAAATATCGAACGATCATCAAAGAGGCCTCGAACAATACCCTGACCGTCTCGGCCGACGGGCGGTCCCTGGCCTTTATGCGTTCCAGCATGGCGCTGCCCGCCGAGGTCTTCAGCGCGGCGGCCGACGGCACCGGAGCGACGCAGGTGACCCGCACCAACGTCGAGTTGCTGGCGCAACTCGACCTCAAACCGGCCGAAGAGTTCGAGTATCCCGGGGCCTTGAAGAGCAAGATCCACGGGTTCATCGTGAAGCCGCCCCAATTCGACCCGGCTAAAAAATATCCGATGGTCCTGCTGATCCACGGCGGCCCGCAGGGCGCCTGGCTCGACAGTTGGGGCTATCGATGGAACGCCCAGATGTGGGCGGCCCACGGTTACGTCACGGTCCTGATCAACCCTCACGGGTCGACCGGTTACGGCCAGGCCTTCACCGAACAGATCAGCGGCGACTGGGGCGGCGCCGTCTACGACGATCTGATGAAGGGGGTGGATTACGTCGTGAAGCAGGGCTCGGTGGATCCCAATCGTCTGGGCGCCGCCGGCGGTTCGTACGGCGGGTACATGGTCAACTGGATGCTGGGCCACACCGATCGCTTCAAAGCGCTGGTCTCGCACGCGGGCGTCTACAACCTGACCAGTATGTATGGCGCGACCGAAGAACTGTGGTTCGCCGAATGGGAGTTCAAGGGCAATCCGTGGGATCATCCGCAGCTCTTCCAGAAATGGTCCCCGCACCTTTCGGCCAAGAACTTCAAGACTCCGACCCTGGTCGTCCACGGCGAACTCGATTATCGCGTCCCGGTCGGCGAAGGGTTGCAGTTGTTCACGGCGCTCCAACGCCGCGGCGTCCCCTCGAAACTGCTCTACTATCCGGACGAGGGCCATTGGGTCCTGAAGCCTCAGAACAGCGAGCTCTGGTACAAGACCGTGATCGAATGGTTCGACCAATGGCTTAAACCCAAGGGAGCTGGACTGCCCTAAACGGATCCATCCGGAACAGACCGCGGGAGACACGCCGGTGACCGGGTTGGCGTGTCTCCCGGTCCACGGCATCCGGTTGATTACCGGCCGGCCGGTAAATAAAATGGAGAGGACATGGCTGCCCCCCCAGACAGCGGAGAACGAACCGGGTTTAATTTCTTCAAACTTCCCTTATCAGTGCGTATGGCTGTGTATTTACCGATGGTGGCAGTGATTCTATTCTTGCTGCTGCGTCAATTGGAGTTTATGGTAACGTATCATCCCACCCGCTACGTTCCCGGGCCTGAATGGACGCCGCCCGCCAACGGCGAAGATGTCTGGATCCAGATGGGAAACCAGCGGCTCCACGGATGGTTCGTGCGAGCCCGAAGCCAGCCCGCCGCCTCGACGGTGCTCTTCTGTCATGGCAACGGTGGGAATCTGACCAACGTCACGCTGGTCGCCACCGCCCTCTCCGACCACAATCTGGACGTCCTGATCTTCGACTACCGCGGCTATGGCCGCAGCGAGGGCAAGCTGACGGACGAATGGGGCCTCTATTCCGATGCCGACGCGGCTTATGACTACCTGATTCAACAACGCGGCGTCCGCGCGGAGAATCTGGTGCTCTACGGCCGCTCGCTCGGAACGACCGCGGCCATCGACCTCGCCTCGCGCCGCCCCTGCAAGAGATTGATCGTCGAGTCCGGTTTGAGTTCGGCCAGCGATATGGGGATGGTGGCCTTCCCCTGGCTGCCGATCTGGTTCCACCGGCTGAGCAAGAACAAGTTCGAATCGACGCGCAAAATCGCCGGCGTCAAATGCCCGGTGCTCGTCACCCACGGCACGGCTGACACGGTCATTCCGATCAACCAGGGCCATAAACTCTATGAGGCGGCGCGCGAACCGAAACGGCTGGTCATTGTGGCCGAGGGCGATCATGACCTGCTCTGGAGCGGCGGCAACGAGTACCTCCAGAAAGTGGTCGAATTCATTCAATAAAAAGTCCGGACTATTCTTTCGGGATTTGGGTCAACTGCAGTCTCATTTCTCGAATCGTCCCGGCGTGGCGAGGGTCGTCGGCGAGATTCTTCAATTCCAGCGGATCGGCCCGATGATCGAAGAGCATGGCGCCCGCGCGCCCCTCGTCCCATTCGGCATAATGCCAGCGTTCGGTGCTCACCGACCTTCCGAGTTTGCCCTGATAGCGTGTCACGCTGTAGGCGGGCTGATTCCAGTTCAGCTTCGGATTGCGCAGCAGGGCGGCCAGGCTCTGCCCTTCCAGCCCCTGGAGTTTGGGCAGGCGGCAGAGTTCGATCAGGGTCGGATAGAGGTCCAGCAATTGAACGGTCTGGCCGAGCGTCCGGGCCGGCGCCTGAGGCCAGGCGATGATCAACGGCACCCGAGTGGCGATCTCATACAGCGAATAGGCTTTGGACCATTTTCCCTTCTCGCCGAGGTGGTACCCGTGATCGCCGAAGAAGACGATGATGGTCCGCTCGCGCAGCTTGAGCCGATCCAACGCCTCGATGACGCGGCCCACCTGGGCATCCATGAAACTGACGGAGGCATCGTAGGCGCGAATCATCTCGCGGGCATCCGAAGGCGAAGCCTCCCGCCCGATAAACAGATCCGTATTTCGTCTGGGAATCGAGATCTCCGGGAATCCCGGCGGCGCGGCCGGCTGCGTCGCGAAATCGGGCGGCAGCGGAATTCGGGCCGGATCGTAGAGATCGAAGAATTTTTTCGGAGCGGCCGGAGGACTGTGCGGTTTGGCGAATCCGACGGCGAGGAAGAAGGGCTGCTCCCGGTACTTCTCCAGATATTCGATGGCGCGCGAGGCGGTCCGGTAATCGCCGTTCGACTCGCCTTCCCCCTCCAGAGTGATGATCCGATCGGACTGCTCGGCGCGGGACGCGCCATCCGTGCGCGGCTCACGACGCGGCCCGCTGAAGGCTCGCGGCTCCCCGCCCTCGGTCCAGGCGTCGGTGTCGTCGATGCCGCCGTGGAAAATCTTGCCGGTGCGCAAGGCCGCATAGCCGTGCTGTTTGAAATATTGCGGCAGCGAGACCCAATCCGGATGCGCCGCGCGAAAATAGGTCTCGTTATCCAGGACTCCGGTCTGAGTCGGATACCGGCCCGTGAGCAGCGACGTCCGCGAAGGATTGCAGAGTGGGAACTGAGCGAAAGCCCGGTCGAACCTGACGCCCCGCGCGGCCAATCGATCGAGATTCGGCGTCTTGATCAACCGATTCCCGTAACTGCCCAGCTCGGGGCGCAGATCATCCGAGACGATGAAGAGGACGTTATACTTTTCGACCCGCTGCAACTCCGGCGGGGCCGCCGGTCTCAACCAGAGACCGCAGGCCCACACCACCAGTAGACCACCGAGGATCGAAGATCTCATACGGTATCTTCCGCAGCTTCGGCAACCGGTCCGGTCAGGCCTCTTCCCGCATGAAGAGCGCGGGCAGGGTCTTCAAAATGACCTTCAGATCTAACCAGAGCGACCAGTTTTCGATGTAGTAGATATCGAGCTTCACCATCTGGTCGAAGGACAGGCGGTACCTTCCGCTGACCTGCCACAACCCGGTCAACCCCGGCTTCACATCGAGCCGTTTGCGATGCCAGGTCTTGTAGCATTCGACCTCATAAGGAATCGGCGGTCGAGGACCGACCAGACTCATCTCGCCTTTGAAGACGTTCAAAATCTGCGGCAGTTCATCGATGCTCAGGCGGCGCAGCAGACGTCCGGTCCGCGTCAGACGGCCCTCGTTGATGAACTTGTAGTTCGGGTTGTCCTTGGTCCCGAGGTTGCAATCGCCGCGATTCTTGATCATCTTCTCCATATATTCGCGATGCGCCTCGTCCTGGCTCACGGTCTGGAGCATCGAGCGGAACTTATAGAGCAGAAAGATGTGTCCATCCATGCCCACCCGTTCCTGCCGGTAGAAGACCGGACCGCTCGATTCCAGCTTGATCGCGATCGCGATCAGCAGCCAGAGCGGAGCCGTGAAGAGCAGCAACAGCGCGCTGACGATCAGGTCGATACTCCGTTTGATGACCCGCGCGGCGTCCGAGAGCGGCTCCTCGAACAACCGCACCATGGGCACGGAGCCCAGTTGTTCGACGTAGGTCTTGCGCGGGATGCAATTGAGCAGATTGGGAACGACCCGGAAGGTCACCCGGCATCCACGCCCGCATTTGACCATGGTGTTGAAGAGCAGCTCCGGGCGAATGTTGACGTCGGTGATCAACACTTCGCGAATATCGAACTGGCGGATGAACCGGTGCATCTCCTCGTAACCGCCGAGCGTGGGAAAGAGATGCAACGCCTTGCTCTTCGGCCGCAGCCCGTCCGGCGTCACCAACCCCACCACGCGGCGACCCAGCTTGGGATCGTCGGCGATCTCGTTGACGCACATCTCCGCGACCCCGTTCGATCCGACGATCAGAATCGGAATGACGTCGATGTGGCGACGACGATAGAAGGTCTGCAGGCTCCGCACCGCCGCCCGGTCGGCGATGAAGAAGACCAGCGCCACCAGGTAGTACAAAATGAAGACCAGGCGCGAGTACGAAAAGGCCGAATAGGTGTATCCCCCTCGGTAGAAGAAGGCGATAAACGTCAACAGCAGAGAGGCGATCGAAACCGCCTTGAAGACGTTGATGAAATCTTCGCTGAACGAAAACTCACCGCGCACCCGATAGAGGCCTCGATAACTGAAGCTCGCCAACTGCACAAAAGGGACGAAATAGAGGACGCTTAAATATGGCGCAAAAAACGGATGATAAGCATAAGGCAGGGACAGGGTCAGCGGACCAACCTGCTGCGGCGACATCAAAAAGGGCGTCTCGCCCGGGTGCCTGATGCAATACGCCAGAATAAAGAGCACCGCCGCCATCAAACTGTCAAAAAGCACCAACCCAATGGTGATGAGATTGATAGTGTGGCCGTTCAAAGGCCAGAGCTGTGATAATGCGTCTCGCTCTATGTGTCTTGTCGAGGCAGGAAAAGTTTTGCTATTCGAAGGTGTGACGAATGACATCCTTTACCAACTCACTGCTTTAATTCCGCGGGAAGGGGGGTAATGCGTATCGGTACTTACTTAGGGTAATGATTGTTTACCGTCTGTAATCTGTCTGCAATCGAAATTCCAGAGGTCTTTCAATCAATGACAGCCGGGGACACCCGAAGATAATACTAAACAAACGAAGAGAACGGAACAGATCAGAAAGAAAATAAAGCCTTTGTAACAACATAATTGTTTAATCGGGTCTCCCGATCGGGGGGCCGAGCCCAAAATTGAAATCGACAATTTTCGGCCGCCGTGCGGAGGTCTCCGGCTGAAATCGAACAGGCAGTTGTATATGGATTGAACAGGGAGTAGCGAATTATTACGTGTTCGGCCCCCGCGTCTCTCCCCCACTCAGGTCCGGTGGCCGGTTCAGTGGCCGTTTCGGTCCCGGTCGAATCTGGCATATCGCTTGCTTTAAGCGGGGCACAAGCGAGAAGTAGAAGAAAGAGGAAGGTGTGGGCAAGGTTGGAGGCGATCAATGTAGAACCTTGCCGCTCACTTAAAAAGCCGCAGAGAGGCGAAAGCTGCTCTGCGGCTTTTTCATCTCTGCGGCTTTTTCATCATGGATTGCGGATTGCGGATTGCGGATTTGTAGACTCCGGCATCTCTCCATCCGCTACCCGCTATCCGCAATTTGGGCAAACTGGCAATTCGACGATCGGCTGCGGATGAGGATCTCTCCGGCGTGATTTGAACGCTCGACGCCTGATACCGATCAAGCTGATTCCCAGAGAGCAGACAAGCCGGCGGCGTCCGAACCAGTTGTTGCGCGGCCGGAGTTCGCTCCGCCATCCCCTGCGGACTGCAGCAGTATTCGGAAGAAGATCCAGCAGCCCTCCCGAAAACCCGGCCACCTCTCAGACGATTCCAGCCCGCCTGCCCTGTTGGGAAGCTGCAGGTCATCATCACCTGCTTTTAACCAGAGATCTGGAACAGCCCCCAACGGCCAAGGCGAAAGCTTCAAAATCGCGGAAGTCTCTCGTCTATACCCCAACCTGACCCGGTGGGCCAGGCTAGGGGTATGGGAGTAAAGAAATGCAGCTACATTTACAAAGGACGTAAAAAACGCGCAAGTTTGCCTAAAATTTTTGGGCCGGCTCTTTTTTTTCGCGGAGGGTTCGATTCGGAGACCGAAAACCCGCGACCGAGGCTCAATGACCGATCCCTTGAGCGTCGATCGCGGGTTTTCCGGAATCAAATAGTGGAATTCAGCAGTGCTATTTAGTACTTCGAATTGAGCGTCTATCCGCGTTTCTCGATCGGCAGGTAGTCGCGGAGATCGCTGCCCAGATAGACCTGCCGCGGGCGTCCGATCTTCTGCTCCTGATCGAGCAACATTTCTTCCCATTGGGCCATCCAGCCGGCGGTGCGGGGGATGGCGAAGAGCACGGGGAACATATCGACCGGATACCCCATGGCTTTATAGATAATACCGGAATAGAAATCGACGTTGGGATAGAGTTTGCGGCTGACGAAATAGTCGTCATCGAGCGCGATCCGCTCCAATTCCAGGGCCACATCGAGCAGCTTGTCGCGGCCGGTCACCTCAAAGACCTCGTAAGCCGTCCGTTTGATGATCCGGGCGCGGGGATCGTAATTTTTATAGACGCGATGCCCGAAGCCCATGAGTTTGAGTTCGCCCGATTTGACCCGTTTGATGTAGGCCGGGACGTGATCCACCGTCCCGATCTCGTTGAGCATGCGCAGGACCTCTTCGTTGGCGCCGCCGTGCAGCGGGCCGTAGAGGGCCGCCGCCGCGCCGGCCAGAGCCGAATAGGGATCGACGTGAGAGCTGCCGATGCTGCGCATGGCGCTGGTGCTGCAGTTCTGTTCGTGATCGGCGTGGAGAATGAAGAGCACCTCCAGAGCGCGTTCCAGGACCGGATTCGGCTTGTACTTCAACTCAGTCGTCTTGAACATCATATTGAGGAAGTTGCCGGTGAAACTCAGGTCGTTGTCGGGATAGGCGTACGGCAGGCCCATCCGGTGGCGATAGGCGAAGGCCGCGATCGTCCCGACCTTGGCGATCAGGCGATAGATCTGTTTGCGCCGCGCCTCGGCGTTGAAGATGTCCTTGGCATCCCGATAGAAGGTCGACAGCGCGGCGACCGTGGCGATCAGCATGCCCATCGGATGCGCGTCATAATGAAAGCCGTCGATGAATTTCTTGATATTCTCGTGGATGAAGGTATGTTGCGTGATATTCCAGGACCAGTCTTGGAGCTGCGCGGGCGTGGGCAGCTCGCCGTGCAGAATCAGATAGGAGACCTCCAGGTAAGTGCTCTTCTCCGCCAGTTGTTCGATCGGATAGCCGCGATACCGCAAGATGCCCCGGTCGCCGTCGATGAAGGTGATCCGGCTCTTGCAGGAAGCCGTGTTGGTATAGGCCGGATCATAGGTCATCAACCCGAAGTCGTCATCGGAGACGCGGATCTTCCGTAAATCCAGGGCCCGGATGGTGCCGTCTTCAATCGGGATCTCATACTGTCTGCCTGTCCTGTTATCGGTAATCGTCAGTGTGGATGCACCCATTATTTCCTCCTTGAACTTCTACGTTCAATCGTCGTGGTCATAAAATAGAGACTCTAGTCACTGGTTATCTGGCACCGGCTGATGAGCGGTATTCCCAATGCCACGGCTCATAAAAATAGGGATAGAACCCGAAACGCCCGGCATTCCGAACCAGCCATCGGTAGGCGGCGGTCTGAACCTGGATCAACCGGTTGGGATCGGCGGTACTGACCGGGTCCCCGCCGACGTACAGGTCCAGCGCGCGGCCGGTGAAATGCGGGCTGTTCAACGCCAACCCGGCGCGCCCCGCCTGCGGCGAGCGCCGGCGAAGTTGAGCCTGATAGGCCGGGGAGCGAAAAGCGGAGATGATCTTCAAATAGGCGCTCGAAGAGTCGCCCGCGGAACCGGGGCCGTTCGTGACCAGGGTCGAGAGTTCCGCGTTCGCGGCGGCGACCAACCGCTGATAGGCCGCGTAGGTCTGCTTCTCGACCATCCGCAACTCAGCCGGACGGAGCGGATCATAAAAGTCCGAAACCGGGGCCGGGATCAGATCCCGGGCGGAGGCGCGTCCCTCGCGTTTCAACCGCTGTTCTTGAAATCGACCGACCATCAACATCCAGGTCTCGTGATCGAGAATGCCGGTGGCGTTCAATCCGGACGCCTGCTGCCACCGGTGCAGGGACTGGGCGAATTCGCGACTGTCGGCGTCGAAAACCGTGCCCAGCAATCCGCCGATCAACGGAGAGTAGAGATACCACCCTCGTTGCGATTTGCCGCCGAAGCTCCACGGCAGATCGGTCTTCAGCCGCGCATTCTGCTGCGCGGCCGCATCGAATCTCAGCAGTTCGGCTGTCGTTCCCGAATTCAGATCGGGACCGGCCATGGTCAGTTCCAACCGGCCGCACAGCACGCACGCCAGGAAAAGATGGAATCGGATAAAATATATGATGATTGATCTCTCTCTCATAAGCCCTGCCAGGTGCCACTCTAAGGTGATGGATGCAGAGATATTAAGCTTGATCTATAACTCACGCAAGCAGAAGCCGCCCGGCGATCCGGGCTCTGATTGCAGTTATTTATCGGAAAAATCCCTGATCGTCACCAACCTTACATTGATGATTTAATCATTTTTATAAGGGCCTCTACTCAGATTTTTTTCAACGGAAGTACTACCCAGGAGAATTAGAATGCTACTACTATCTAAGGAGAGCATATACTAATATGACAAAATAAATGGTGAAGAGAGAATAGCCACTATTTTTGGCCATTATTGACTGCTCTTGAGGAAGCGAGAATTTAACGCGGACATGTAAACCATGTAAATAAAGCTATTCTGGCCAAGATTTTAGAGTATTTCGATCACCTTCGCGGTTCTTCGTTACATTTCCCCCTGCGCTGATTCGCAATATTCTATCGATCACAATGATGGTGTGACCGCCCGCGGCGTGTGTCCACCTGCAAGGCGAATCGATGAAGCCATGAAAAATCCATGAGTGCAAGCAGCCCATCCGCGGCGGACCTTCAGGATCGGCTTGAGCCTTTCCATCTGACGCTGTTGAAGTTCACGCTGCATGCTCAAGGAGCGATCACGCTACCCGTTTTTGCCGGTTCGACTTTTCGCGGGGCCTTCGGCGCGATGTTTCGCCGTCTGGCCTGCGTCTCGACTTGCGAAGGGGCCGCCTCGTGCCTGTTGGCGAGGACCTGCGCCTACGCGCGGATCTTTGAAGCGATACCCGACATCAAAGATTATCAGCCGGCCAACGAGGGCGGACTGCCACGGCCCTTCATCATCCATCCGCCGCCGACCGCGAGCCCGGCCGCCGCCGCGGGCCAGCCGGTCTCATTCCATCTAGTGCTGGTAGGCCAGGGAGCCGACTATCTCCCCTACTACATTCTCGCCTGGCGCGAACTGGGCCGGATCGGAATCGGCCGTGAAGGCGGTCGTTTCCGGTTGGGGCAGGTCGAAAGCCGCCGTTCCCTGGAGCGGGAAGAAGACCCGGAGGCGACCGAGCGGGAGTTGATCTATTCGTCGACCGATCAACTGGTGCGCGATCATCGTGAATCGATCACGGCCGGCCGGCTGATCGCGGACAGCGCGCGATGGCAGGCCCTGAATCAAGCCGGCGAGGGTTCGCGGTTGAACGTCGAGTTGCTGACCCCGGCCCGGCTCAAAACGCGGGGAGATTTTCTGCGTCTGGCGCCTCCCTTCGAGGTCTTCCTGGGCGCGCTCTTGCGCCGACTGGAGAGCCTCAGCTTCTTCTATTGCGGGCGGAGCCTGGAGCTCGATTACCAGGGGCTGATCGCCCGGGCCCGCGCGGTGCGAATCGCCTCGAATGAACTGCAGTGGGTGGAATGGGAACGACATTCACGTCGTCAAAATCGCCGGATTCCTTGGGGCGGCTTACTGGGGCGAGTGAGCTATGAGGGTAAT
>DATEFT010000188.1:0-5607 GCA_035280505.1 Blastocatellia bacterium
ACGCCGAAGGGCCGGATGATCAGGGGCACCAGGACCCCGGTGGCGATCACTGGAAAGGCCGCAAACGAATTGCCGATGACCAGCGTGAAGAGCGCCATGCCCAGACAGTTGGCGACCACCAGCAGAAAGAGATTGCCCTCCGGAACGATCCCCTTGATGCCGAACGCGATCAGATCACCGACCTTGGCGGCGGTGAAGATCACGCCCAGCGAGGCCAGCAATTGCGGCAGGATGTTGACCGTGCCCATGGTCTCATTGAGCCGCCGCCCCTCCGTCATCGCCATGCGGATCGTGCCCCCGGTGATTCTCAATCCGATGATCAGGGCCGCCACGGCCCCAAAGCCGAGGCCGACCAGGGCGCCGCGATTGACATCCTGACCCAGCCAGCGAAAGACGAGCGCGAAGGCGAAGGTGACCACCGGAATGGCCAGCACCGGAATGAAGAGACGGTCGCCCAACCGCCGCCCCGTCTCGTTCGTCTCGTCCGTTTTGCCCGTTTTAGAGGACGCGGCGTCTTCGTCCGGCCGTCTCCCGCGACCAACCTGTCCGGCGCCGTCCAGCCCCACCATCAAGAGCACCAGCAGCCCCGTCAGCCAGGAGGGCATGAGGCTGCCCAGCAGAAAGATGGCCCCGAGCACGAGCCAGAAACAACCGCTCCCGACGCGCCGCGGGTTGCTCCGGTCGACGAAGGTCAGGGCCGCGAAGGTCAACAAGATCAGGCCCGTCAGCACGTAAACGGTCTCCAGCGAGAAGATCAGGGTCAAGAGTCCGCCCGGTGAAATGAACAGCAGGCTGGTCATTGTGGGTCCTCCGTTCGCTTCTTCAGAGCGAGATCGAACCAGTAAAACTGGATGCGGCCGATCACGACGGCCGCCGTGGCGACCGGAATCGTAAAGAGCACCAGCCTCCAGACGCTGACCGGGTAGCCCAATCCCTGCATCACGCCAAACACCATCAGCACCCCGGCCTGGACCGGCGAGAGGTTCTGTCCGTAAAAGTTGGCATAGTTCTCCGCGGCGCCGTTGGCGGCTTTGATCTTCTCCACCACCTCCGGATCTCGCCCCCGGTCCCCCAGCGACTGCCGCGCGGCGCCGATCGACATCGGAAAAAGCAAGGGCCGCACAAACGGGGCATGGCCATTCAACCTGATCCCCATCAGACCCTGGACCACCCGGAACAGTTGATAGACGCTCTGGAGCCGGCCCACCGTCGCGGCCCGAAAACGTCCGATCAGGATGGCGGACTGCTCCTGCAACCCGTAGCGTTCCGCCACACCGATGGCCGGCAAGGTCACGATGAAGAGCGTCACGAGCCGGTTATCCGCGAAGGCGCGGCCCAGCGTGTTGATAATCCCCGTCTGACCCGGCCGGGTCAGATACGGCAGGCCCTGAAAAAGACCTTCATTCGAAAAGAGGGGCAGACCGGCGACCAGCCCCGTCACGAGCGCGGCCGCCACCACCACCAGGGTCGTGCGCATCCGCAGCGCGAAGCCGATCACCACAATGGCAATGCCGCTCAGTTTAAGTAATTCCTGGATCTCCAAGCACACCTCCTGCAAAGGGATTTGAGATTTGAGGTTCAAATCGCGAAACTCACAATTGAAAGTTTACAGTTTTCCATTAAGATCGCTCGTCTGAAGTCTGAAATCTGAAATCTGAAATCTGTCTGAATGAGGAACGACTATGAAATATCGCACTCTGGGAAGGACCGGGATCGAAGTCTCTGAGATCAGCTATGGCGCCTGGGGCATCGGCGGCATTCAATGGACCGACGGCGATGACGACGAAGCCCGATCGGCTCTGAATAAGGCGATCGACCTGGGACTCAATTTTATCGACACCGCGCTGGCCTATGGTGAGGGCCACAGCGAACGCCTGGTCGGCGAAGTAGTACGATCCCGCAGTGAAAAGATCTATCTCGCCACCAAGGTCCCACCGAAAAATAGTCAATGGCCTGCCCGCGACGTGCCGCTATCGGAAGTCTTCACCTATGATTACATCATCGAGTGCACCGAACGGAGCCTGCGCAATCTCGGGGTGGAGACGATCGACCTCCAACAGTTGCATGTCTGGCATGACAACTGGGCGGAAGAGACCGAATGGCTGGAGGCTCTCCTGAAGTTGCGCGAAGAGGGCAAAGTCCGGTTCTTCGGAATCTCGCTCAACGATTACCAACCCTGGAATGCGCTCAAGGTGCTGCGGTTGGGAAAGATCGATACGGTGCAGGTGATCTATAACATCTTCGAACAGGCTCCGGAGAATGAACTCTTTCCGGTCTGCCAGGAGCTGAATATCGGGGTCATCGCCAGGGTTCCGTTCGACGAGGGCGGTCTGACCGGCACCGTGACACCGGAGACCGTCTTCGCGGAGACCGATTTCCGCAACTGGTTCTTCCGGGGCGACCGGAAACAGAAAGTTCATAACCGGGTTGAAAGACTCAAATTGTTGCTCGGAGCCGAGGCTGAAGATCTGGCTGAATTGGCGCTGCGGTTCACGCTCAGCCCTGAGGCCGTCAGTTGTGTCATCCCGGGCATGCGCAGCCTCAAGCATGTCGCCGCCAACCTCTCATACTCGGACGGGAGAGTCTTGACCCCCGGCATGCTCTGGCGCTTAAAACAGTTCGCTTGGGATCGAACCGGAGACTGGTAACGGATCGAGAGCGAAGCAGGCGCAGACTCCCGGCGGTCTCGCCTGCTCCCGCTCTCTCAGTTTCAATTGTTGACGCCCTTGGCCTTTGCGGAGATCTCGATCTTGGCCTGTTTCGGGGCCCCGGCCTTCACCTGGAGTGGCAGATTGATCCGCACGGTATCGACCAGACAGATCTTCTCCTTCTCGTCATTACAAAAATAGATCACGGCGTCGATGGTCGCGGTGCTCTGGCCCTCTTTGGCTTCGATCGGAATCTCGAACGGGAATTTCGGATCGTTGAAGTTCTGGGCCGTCTCTTTGGCCGCAATCTTCACCGCCTTCTCATCGCTCGTCTGATAGGCGACATAGAATGGCGCGCCCTGATTGTATTTGTAGCCCGAGGGCAAGGCGAAGGAGAGCGAGATCGATCCGGTCCCCGGCGCAATCTCCTGCTTTGCGACCTCAACGACCCGGCCCCTGAACTTCTTGACCGTGTGTTGAGTGAGAGTCTCCAACCCCTTCAATTGGAGAGTCGAAACCTTGCCGCTCTCCAGATCGATCTGGCGGATCAGATGATTATTGGTGTCGGCGACGAAGAGGGCCTTCGAGGTGGCCGAGATGCCTCCCGGCTCGCTGAACTGGGCCTGCTTGCGGTCGCCGTCCTTGGTCCCGCGTTCCCTGGTCCCCGCAAAGGTCTTGCTCTCGTGCTTATTGGGGTCGAGCTCTTTAATTTTGTGATTATAGGTGTCGGCCACGTAGAGTTTGCCGTTGGCGTGGACGATTCCGAGCGGGTGTTGCAGCCGCACCTTATCGCCCTGCCCATCGACATCGCCGAAATCGAATAGTCCGAGCCCGACGATCGTGGTGACCTGATTGCCCGGAGGCAGCGAGGCAACCCTGATCGAGCTGATCTCGCTGTCGGCAAAGAAGAGCGAGTTGCCGTCGGTGGTGATCCCGCTCGGCTGGGCCAGTGCCGCCTTGAGCAGGGTGCCATCCGTGTGGTCCTCGCGGCCGCTGCCGGCGTAGGGTTTCGCTTCCGCGGTCTTCAAATCCACGACCCAGAGCTGATGCGGTCCGGCCATGGCGACGTAGAGTTTGCCGCCGTGAACCACCGCGTCCCAGGGCGAATTGAGCGCGACGTTCTTGCCGATGCCCGAGACGTTGAATTCACGCGCCTGCTGGCCGGTGCCGGCCAGGGTCTCGACGATCCTGGCCTTCAGATCGACTCGGCGAATCAGATGATTCTCCGTATCGCAGACATACAAGGTCTCGCCGTCGAGCGCCATCCCTTGCGGATGGTTGAATTCGGCGTCGGCCAGGCTGCCGTCGCGGGTGCCGACCTCGCCGTCTCCGATCACCTCCTTGACGGTTCCATCCAGGGTCGTGACCAGAATCCGATTGTGGTTCGAATCGGAGATGAACAACCGGTTGCTCTTCTCATCGGCCAGGACTTTGCCGGGAAAACTCAGGAGACTGGGCGGCGCGGAGAACTTCTCCAGTTTGTGATTGACGGGCTTCTCATCCAGCACCGATTGAACCCGGAAGTACTCCGCCATGTCGCCGATGATGTTGTCGAAAAGATCGAAGGTCCCCTCGCCCGATTGTGCGCCGACGACCTTGCCTTTCGGATTGATCAGGACCAGGGTCGGCCAGCCCCGCACGGCATACGATTGCCAGACCTGAAAGTCGTGATCGTTGACGACCGGATGGGGGATCTCGTAGCGCAAGATCGCCTGCCGAATATTGTCGGTCCCCTTCTCCGTGGTGAACTTCGCCGAATGCACGCCGATCACCACCAATTGATTGGCATATTTGGCCTCGAGCTTCTTCAGATCCGGAATGATGTGCATGCAGTTGATGCAGCAGTAGGTCCAAAAATCGAGCAACACGATCTTGCCGCGCAACTCCTTGATGCTCAGCGGCTTCTCGGTATTGAGCCATTCCAGATTGGACGGAAAATCGGGCGCGTTTACTTCGCCTTCAAAAAGTTTATTTTTGTTCGGCGGCATATTCTTTCCTTCCCCTGCCGGGGTCGGCGCCGCAGGCTTCGGATCCTGTTTCTGCCCCTCCCCCTGCGCGGCAACCAGGGCCGCTCCAAAGATGAGTGTCAGAGAAAGAGTCCACATGATGACCGCTGCCCGACGGCCACCCAGAGATTTCTTGTTAAGCTGATGAGTCTTAATGTGCATTTTGTTGTCCTCTATCTCCGCTTACGTGCAATTGTTTACTAATGGATTATACGCGCCAGGGTTGAAATTATAAAAACCGCCGGCTGATCTGTAGGTGAGCCAAAGTACAGAGCGCGTAAGACTTGGCTAAAAGTGACCCCGATCGAGGGCATTCCGCATCAATCCGCTCGGGGGTTCCAGCCCGGTCCAGAGCCGAAACTGTTCCGCGGCCTGTCCGGCCAGCATGTTCAACCCGCCCAGGGTCCGGCACCCCTGAGCCCGAGCCGCAGTCAGCAACCGGGTCTCCTCCGGGTTATAGATGAGATCGTAGACCAGCTCGACCTCGCGCAAGAGTTCGGGATCGATCGGGCAGTTCCCCTCACTGTGGCCGCGCATGCCGACCGGCGTGCAGTTGACGACCACCTCGGCTTCACCGGCGAAATCGTCGATGGCCGCCGCCCGGGCCCCGAACTGTTCGGCCAGCAACTGGGCCTTGCCCCTCTCGCGCCCGTAGATCGTCACTTGCGCTCCGCGCTCGCGCAGTCCGTAACAGATCGCCCGCGCCGAACCTCCGGCCCCCAGGACGGCGACCCGCGCGTTGCGCACCTCGATCATGTCATCGAGTGGTCTCATCGCTCCGATAACATCGGTGTTGTAGCCCTCGAGTCGATCCCCTTCGATCACGACCGTATTGACGGCTCCGATCGTCCGGGCGGTGGCGTCGACCAGATCCAGATGGGGGATGATCGCCACCTTGTGCGGAATCGTGACGCTCAACCCGCGCAGGCGCCAATCGAGCCGTCGCGTGGCCG
>DATEFT010000189.1:0-4510 GCA_035280505.1 Blastocatellia bacterium
TACGCATCTTTTCTCCCGGAATTACGTGTCTCTTCTCCCGGAATTACGTATCGGCCGGCCGCGGATATCCCGCGCCTGAAGGCTCCGATCAGCCCCTTTTCGGCCCTCCGGCCAATGTTGATGGCCTTAGCGGTGGAAATCCCGCGTTTCCGAAGCCGGATCCGGATCAGTTTTTTTTAAGTATCCCCGAAACTGTTCTGCCACAGGTTTCTCCCGCAATTACGTGAGGATCCTCGGGGGGAGCGCCCGGCGGCGGCGCCCGGACGCGGCCGGGGAAGTTCTTTGGCTGGAGATAAATACTTATCTGCCAGCCTTTTGTCATGGGGCTCCAGGCTCTCCGGAAGGGCCTCGCGGAGCCGTGCTTCTCCCCAAATTACGTCACCTCGGTTGGCGGGCGAAGCCGGAATTCCCTGCCCTTCCCGCCGACAAACGCTGCTTTTTCAGGAGATTGGCTGGAGGGCCCGGCCCGGCCGGCGGGTTGTGTCAAAGAACCTGGCCCGCATTGGGAGCCGAACTGTATACAATATTTTCTACTATGTCGAACTTTAACATGATGGGTATTTACCGGAAAGTCGTACTTCTTATAAAATAGATTCTTCGGGTGATCAATGTTTTTCGAGAAGTTGAAATTAAATCACCCCCAGATCAACCTGGTACTTTGGAGAGTAGATTTCTTGAAACTTTAAGACTCGACGGCGAAATATATGAAGGATGATTGAATTCGCGTGTTTGGCGGTTTGAGTCTCAAAAACCGAAGAACATACTTTCCGGAATACTTAGATCAAATCATTCGATTGTGGAGTTCGAGAGGCTATGACGGATATCATCACGGTCGGAAACGAGAAGGGCGGGGTCGGCAAGACGACCACCGTGGTCAATTTGGCGGCGGCCTTCGCCGACATGGGAAAATCGGTTCTGGTGGCGGACAACGATCCGCAGGGGAATGCCAGCGAGCTGTTGGGGGTCGAGCGCGGACGCGTCGAACCGAAGTCGCTGGCGCAGGCGATCATGGATCGGAAGTCGCTGGAGGATTACCGGATCCAGACCAACATCGAGAGCGTCGACCTGCTGGCGGGGACGCCGCTGCTCAAGAAGGTGATCAAGGAGTTCGGCCACACCCATCGGCAGGACAAGTTGCTCAACAAGGTCTTCGAGACCAAAGCGATCAATGAATATGACGTGATCTTGATCGATACTCACGGTTCCGGCGATTGCCTGCTGCTCTCTTCCCTGGCGATCTCCGACTACTACGTGATTCCGGTCTTCGCGGAGCCGGAGTCGGCCCGGGGACTGCTCGACATGCTCAAGTCGACGGTCGAGATGCGGGAGGAGATCAACCCGACCCTGACTCTGCTCGGGGTGGTGATCACCAAGTACGACAAGAAGAACTCCACCCACCAGGAGTTCGCCGATACGATCCGGAACATCGGCAAGAGCGCGAAGGTTCGAGTCTTCGGCAATACCATCCCCATGTCGAACTCGGTTCCGGCCGCCTCCAAGAAACAGATCTCGCTGATCGAGTATCGCCGCGATCTGCCGATCAGCCAATCCTACATGGCGCTGGCCGGCGAGATGGTGCCGCTGCTCGGCAAGAAGCGACCCGGTCGACCGTCCGTCCCCGATGTCGAAGAGTTCAGCCGCCACGTGGACGAGATCGAAGAGATCCTCGCCGACGCCTGAGGCGGGACAATGCGTTGTCCTGCTAATCACCAACCCTGAATCATTGTTGTTTTATGGCCAAGGGAAAGAAACAGACCGCAGAAGATCTGCTGAAGCGATACTCCGACGAGACCATCAGCCTGAGATTAGCCACCTCCCCGGTCACTGAACCCAAGAAGAAGACCAGCCCGCTGCTGGAGAGCCTGCGGCGGAACGTCAACCGCGTGGTCATGATCCCGATCGATCTGCTGGTGATCGAGGAGAACGTGCGCCGCCAGGTCGACGAGACGTCGCCGGAGTTCACGAGCCTGGTCGACTCGATCAGCGAGTCCGGGATCCGCCAGAACATCATCGTGGATCTCCAGGACGAGGATGATGAGAACTACAAACTGGTCGTGGTGGCCGGACAACGGCGGACCCTGGCCGGACGCAAAGCCGGGGTCCAGCAGGTGGCGGCCCTGGTCGTGCGCATGAGCGGACGGGGCGAACGGTTGATCGAGGGGCTGGCCGAGAACCTGTTGCGGGAAGATCTGCACTGTCTGGATCAGGCCGACGCCTATGCCGCCCTGATCGAAGAGGGCTGGACCCAGGAAGAGATCGCCCATAAGTTCGAGCGCCGGCGCCGCACCATCCTCCAGTTCCTGCGGCTCGCCCGGTATCCGCAACGGGCCAAAGACCTGATTCGCGCCAATCGCGAACTCTTCACCACCAATCTCCTCTTCAATAAATTTATCGCCAAGAACTGGAAGAGCGAGGAGGAACTGCTCCAGGCGGTCAGGGAAGTGATCGGCAATCGGCCCAAGCTGCAACCGGCCGCCCCCGTGACCACCCCCACCGACCTCTCCACCAATCTGACTCGTCTGATCGCCCTGGTCAATCGCTACAACGGACTCGGCTGCAAGGCCAAGGGGACCGACGAGAGCGGAAAGATCGTCATCACCTATAAGAGCAAATCCGCCCTCGAGAAGATCCTCTCACTCTTTGAAGAGGATTGAACCCTTCTCCACGAACCTCCTTCTTCCTTCAACCGCGAAAGACACGAAATACGCGAAACATTTTTTTGCGTATTCCGCGTCTTTCGCGGTTTGTAAACCAGCCTCTGGGATGTTGATCCGCCACCGAACACGAAATAAAAAATGTTTCGCGTCTTTCGCGGTTGGTCTTCGCCTCGGCGGGACAACGCATTGTCCCGCCGGGTCTTTAACGGAAAAGGCAGGGCAGACCCGGCCAGCTTCTCCCGGAATTACGTGAAGCGGGCCCGGTCGCGGACGGTCAACGAACAGAGGAGGGCAGGGCAGAGTTGGAGCCGAACCTGTCCCCCGCCTCTCGCCGAGGGGGCGGAACGGCGCTTCGATTAGGTATGTTTCACTATGTTTCACGGCGCCGGAACTATTGTCGATAAGGCCTTTAGGCAACCGAGGCCGGGCATTAGTCTCGATTTAAGATCGGTAATCAAGTTAACAAACATTACCTTAATTACCGGCCGAAGACTCCATTTTTTGGGGCGGTCGGGGGCGGCTTGTTTCTGGGCTCGGCCTGGGGTAGCCTGGGTCCGTCTGAAGCTCAGGAAATTCGATCTCGGGAGTTCGGGGCAGGGAAGCCATTCTTCTTCACCCTGACCGGAAGTCCGTAAGCCGGCCGTAACCGAAAAACATTTCACGAGGAGGAACCTTGAATGTTCATCGATCAAGACCATTTGGGGGAGGACTGTCCGGTCTCGCGAGACGGTGAGTCTCGAAGGCGAGTCCGGAGCGGCGGAGCAGGGAAGAGCAGTCGCCGGGCGATCTGGATCTTGCTGGCGGCGCTCCTGTGTCTGGCTCACACCGAGTCATATGCGCTGCAGGGCAACATCAACTCGCACGATCCTTCGGGCCTGGTCAAAGACGGCGATCGCTACTATCAATTCACGACCGGCGACGGCATCTACTCCGCCTACTCCACGGATCTGATCTCCTGGACCTCTGCTCCGGACCGGGTCTTTCCCATCGGAACGTGGCCGGCGTGGATCAACACCGTGGTCCCGGGATTCCGCGGCAACTTCTGGGCGCCGGATGTGATTCAGATCAATGGACGCTGGTATGTCTATTATGCATGCTCGACCTTCGGTTCGTCCCGGTCGGCGATCGGCGTGGCGACCAGCGCCAGCCTGGCCGGACCCTGGGAAGATCTGGGGATGGTGGTCTCGTCCACTTCCAGGGGCGACGTCAACGCGATCGATCCGGGACTCTTCCAGGATCACAGCGGCCGGGTCTACCTGACCTACGGCTCATTCTCCGGCGGGATTGCCGTGACCGAGATCGACCCGCTCACCGCCAAGCTCAAGTCCGACGCTCAGATCGTGAGGGTGGCCGGAGGCGGCGGGGCCGATTATGAGGCGCCCTATCTGACGCGGGAAGGACCCTACTACTATCTCTTCGTCAACCGCGGTTTCTGTTGCCGGGGTTCGAACAGCAGCTACTACGTTCAGGTCGGACGTTCGTTGACTCCCTTCGGTCCCTACGAGGGGTGGCGAACGGTGCTCAGCTCATCCGGACGGTACATCGGACCCGGCCACGTCGGGATCATGCATGAGAACGGCGTCCACTACGTCTCCATGCATTATTATGACGCTGAGGACGGCGGCGCGCCCAAACTCGACATCCTGACCTTGAAGTATGCCGGCGGCTGGCCCAGCTTGACGCGGGACTGGATTCCCGCCGGCCAATATCAGATCGCCAATCAGCATAGCGGGCTGGTCTGGGATGCCTGGGGCTGTACCGGGGCTCTCGGCCAGATGATCGCTCAGGGCTCCTGGGCCAATCTGATCTGCCAGAAATGGTATCTCGCGCCGCAGGGCGACGGCATCTATCGG
>DATEFT010000190.1:0-4423 GCA_035280505.1 Blastocatellia bacterium
ATACGGCTCCGATCACCATGAACTACGCTCTGCACGAGGGGCTGCGGCTCTTCATGGAAGAAGGGCTCGAGAACCGCGCGAAACGCCACGAACGCCACCACCGCGCGCTGGTGGCCGGGGTCGAGGCCATGGGGCTGCAGATGAAGGTGGCTCCGGAAGATCGCCTCTGGACCTTGAACGCGGTCAGCATTCCGGAGGGGATCGACGACCTTCGCGTGCGCAACCGCCTGCTCGAAGAGTCCAATATCGAGATCGGGGGCGGATTGGGCGCGCTCAAGGGCAAGATCTGGAGAGTCGGGTTGATGGGAGCCGGCAGCCATCAGAACAACGTCTTGTTGTTGCTGGCCGGTTTGGAGAAGGCGCTGAAGGCCGAAGGCTTCAAAGTCAAAGATTCGGGAGTCAGCGCGGCGATCGGATTCTATTCCGAGAACTGATGAAGGGGAGGGGGCGAGATGTTCTGTCCACGTTGCGGGGCGCCGAATACGGAGACGACCAAGTTCTGCCGGCAGTGTGGACTGGCCCTGACACCGGTCGCGGGTTATGTCGCGAGCGGCGGGACCGGGCAACTGGTGCCGCCGCCGTCATCCTTGCCCACGGGCGCGATGATGGACGGGATGACGCCGAAACAGCGGCTGGTGCTCACCATTCTCTTTCTCGCGCTCTCTCCGGCGATCTTCGGAACGATCGGCGGGGTGCTCGGCCTCGACCTGCTGGCCGGGATGGCGGGGATCTCCGCCGTCCTCATGCCGCTCGGGATCGTCTGGGCCGTCTTTCGTTACAAGGCCCAGCTCCAGCGGTTGCGATCTTCATACCTGTCACCGCCATTGCCGCCGCCGGCCCCGGTTTTTCAACCGCAACCGTCTCAACCATCACTGTCGTCTCCGCCGCCGACCAGTCCGATGCCGCCCCGCGCCGCCGGCAGCGTGACGGAGGATGAGACCAAGAGATTTCCAGGCGGAGGGCGTTGATCCCTCCCTGGTCGTTACTCATTCATCGAGGACCGAAGACCATGAATCAAAAGATCGATCGCCGCGAATTCATCAGGCAATCGGCGCAGACCGCCGCCACGGTCGGCCTCGCCGCCCTAACCGGAGAATCACTGATGGCTGCCAACAAAAAACAGTTGTTCAAAATCTCGCTGGCGCAATGGTCGCTGCATCGCGCGTTCTTCAATAAGGAGCTCGACCACCTCGATTTTGCCAAGGTGGCCAGCCATGAGTTCGGCATCAATGCCATTGAGTTCGTCAATCAATTCTTCAAGGATAAGGCCAAGGATACCGAGTATCTGAAAGAGATGAACGCCCGCGCCAAATTTCACGGCGTCGAGCATCGCCTGATCATGATCGACGGCGAGGGCGCGCTCGGCGACCCGGACGCCGCCCGGCGTCAGCAGGCGGTCGAGAATCACTATCGATGGGTGGAGGCGGCCAAATTTCTGGGCTGCGAGATCATTCGCGTCAATGCCCAGAGCCAGGGCAGCTACCAGGAGCAGGCGAAACTGGCGGCCGACGGACTGCGCAAACTGGCGGAGTTCGGCGCCGAGCAGAAGATCGCCGTGATCGTCGAAAATCATGGCGGCCTCTCGTCTAACGGCCAGTGGCTGGCCGAGGTCATGCGGACGGTGGCGCACCCCAATTGCGGAACCCTCCCCGATTTCGGAAATTTCAAGATCAGCCCCACCGAGGAGTACGACCGGTACAAGGGCGTCTCCGAGATGATGCCCTTTGCCAAGGCCGTCAGCGCGAAGACCTACGATTTCGACCTGCGGGGCGAAGAGGCCCAGATCGATTACCGCCGGATGATGAAGATCGTGCTCGACGCGGGCTATCGCGGCTTTGTGGGCATCGAGTATGAGGGAAACAAGATGTCCGAGCGCGACGGCATCCGCGCCACCAAGAAATTGCTCGAGAAGGTCCGCGACGACCTGTCGAAGTAAGATTGAGATTCGAACCGCGAAACACGCGAAATACGCGGAAGGCAGCCAATTCCGCGTATTTCGCGTGTTTCGCGGTTATTCAAGCTACTAATGCCTGTGCGAAACCCTTACATGCGCACATCATAGTGTGCGTAATCCTGACACTTAACCTGTACTCAAAACCCAAACGAGTAACTCCCGGACCTTACTTAAGTTATCGCCGCTATTGTAAGAATTAACTTCAGGCGGGCGCTGGCATCGCTCTTGCTTGATTAACGCCGACATCGCTTTAGTACAAATAACTGACCGGGAAAGAGATACTCTGTAGCGTGAGACCTCCGGGCCATGGGTCGGGCGCTTGCCTGCAGGTTTCTTGGTGCCGGTCTATTTTGATGCGCGATGACGATGAATATTGCGGCCGGAGAATACTTTCGTAACTTCGGTTGTATCCATAACAATTAAAGGCAGACATCGATAGCCTTTGAAGAAGAATTGGTTAGTGTGGGAGGACTTAAGAACATGCAGAAATATTCACTTACTGTCAGCGCCCTGTTACTCGCCGTTTTGGTAGCCGCTTTCGGGGTAGTTACTCAAGTCAACGCGCAAGAGCGGTCGCAGGATCAGACGGGTAGTACCATGCAGGGCAAAGTCTCGTCCGTAGATTCAAGTAGGGGACAACTCAATATCAAGGATGACCAGGGCAATGAGAAGACATTGCAGGTCAGTTCGACGACCAGAATTTCCAAGGCCGGTCGAGAGATCAAATTGACCGAGATCAAGGTCGGGGATCAGGTTCAACTCGTGGTTGACGGAACAGGGGACAATCCTGCCGTCAAGACGATCGTCGTGCTGCCCACCAAAACCAGCAATCCTTAATTGAATTGATAGCCAGATCATTCACCATCTTCCGTCCGGCTCTTCCGGCGATCAGTGCGTGAGCAGCGGCTAACGCACTGACCCTCGAGAGGGAGGACGGAAGATAGTGGATGATGATCCTTCTTCTTATAGATTTAGCGTGTTTGGTAATTTCGGGACTCGACTTTCCCATAATCGGACGCCGCGAATCGGCTCTCGCCTCGCGCTACCCGGCCAGGGCCAACGATTCCGGGCACTTAGTGGCGGCCACTTCTGGCACGATGATTGGATATTACCGTCCCTATGGGGCTCCAGGAGATTTATGAAGGCCGTCAAAGCTGGGCCGAATTTCTCGCCTCGCAGTTGCCGTTCGCGGGGTTGGGCGAAGCTCTGAAAAGACACGCCCCGGTGCAGGTCCGGTTGAGTCAGAAAGAGTATCAGCAGGCGCTCGATTCGGGTCTGGGGGCGATCGGTCAGGATCTCGGCCGAAGGATGGAGGGATTGGAGTGCAGCCTGGAGCTGGGAGTCGAGAAGCTGACCGGAGGCCTCGGCCGCCTCAATGCCGATTTCAACCTGTTGATGGGAGATCTGGTCTGGAAGTTCGAGTTGTCCCAGGAGACGCTCAACAACGTCTTGCAGGAGATTCGGCTGGCTGAATTCGAGCGTGAAGCGCGGGCCTATCGGAGCCGCGCCGAGAGGGCCTATCTCAACGGCTGGTACGAGGAGGCGCTCGGCGATTTCCTCGAGGCCGAGAAACGCAACTATCCCGATTACGCCGTTCACCGCTCCATCGCCAGCATCTATCTCTATCACTTGATCGATCTGCCTGGAGCGCTCGACTATTTTCGGAAGGCCGCCAAATATTCACGCCCTTGCGATCACCGCCAATCGGCCGAAGCCCACTATTTCGCCGGAATGGTCTGTTGGATCCAACAGCGATTGGATGAGGCCGGGCAGCATCTGCGGGAGGCGACCGCTCTGGATCCGGAACTCTTCGAGGCCCATTATCAACTGGCCTGTCTGACCAGCCGGAGCGGGGAACCGGCCGCGGCCGTGACCAGTCTGGAGACCGCGATCAACGGAGATGCCAGATACTATGAACGGGCCAGGACCGAGCCGCTCTTCGACGTCATGCGATCGCAGGTAGAGGCTCTCTTGACTCGCCTGATGCAGCCGGTGCGGGAGCAGGTCGCTACCCTCCGAGAGGCGGCTCAAGCTCTGAAGGAGTATGTGGTGGCCGAGCCTGAGACGCAGGCTCTCCTCGGCAACTTCGAGCGATTGGCGCAACAACCGGCGGGCTGCCTCACCTATCAGGCCGGGTTGGAATTGTTGCAGTCCCTCTCGCAGGCCCAGGATCGAATGCTGCGGATTCACGACCGTTTTTATAAAAAGTATGAGATCGACCCGCGCGACTATGTGCGTTCAATCGCTTTCAGTCGCGACGGACGGTTGTTGGCCTCGGGTTTCCTGAACGGCGGTCTGCGGGTCTGGGAGGCCGATTCCGGTCTGCAGCTCTCCGTGCTCTCCGGCCATCTGGCCAGCGTCAATTCCGTGGCGTTCAGCCTCGACGATCTATGGATCGCGTCCGGCGGCCGCGATCGAAAGATCAAGCTCTGGGAGGCTCTGACCGGTCGGGAGATTCAAACTCTCAGC
>DATEFT010000191.1:0-3479 GCA_035280505.1 Blastocatellia bacterium
CCGGCAATGGAAAGACGGCTCTGAGGGCCAGTTTCGGCGCCTTCAATCAGACGCGGGTCAGCGGAAATGTGATTTGGACCGACGTCTCACGCAATCCGCCGATTTCGGAGAACCCGCGCATCTTTTACGGCAACATGGATACGTTACTCTCGTCCAGCACCGTCCTCTTCCCGAGCAGTGTGGCCGGCTTCAACCCGGATAACAAGACGCCCATCACCTACAACTACAACCTGGGCCTTCAACGCGATGTGGGATTCGGGACCGTGGTCGACGTAGCCTATGTGGGATCGGTCAGCCGGCATCTGCAGCAGTTTCGCAATCTCAACCAGATCCCTTACGGCGCGCGCTTCCAGCCGCAGAATATCGTCAACGGAATCCTGCTCAAGGACGACCTCTTGCGGCCTTATCCCGGATACGGAAGCATCAGCTATTACGAAAACGCCGGCACCTCGAACTACAACTCGCTGCAGGTCGCGGTCAATCGCCGATTCGCGCGTGGCCTGCAGTTCGGCCTGGCCTATACCTGGTCGAAGGCCATGGACTATACCGATGGTGACCGGGACTCGGTGGCCACCTATCGCCCGGTGAAAATCTGGAACTACGGCAGAGCCGGGTTCGATCAGACCCACATCCTGGTGATCAATTACACCTGGGATCTGCCCAGAGTCAGCCGCCTCTGGGATAATAAAGTCACCAGGCAGGTCTTAAACGGCTGGCAGCTCTCAGGGATCACCTCCTTCGTCAGCGGCACGCCGTCCGGGGTCGGCTGGACCACTACCACCGACTTTGCGGGGGGCGGCGATGGAGTCCGGGCCGTTATGAACGGCGACCCCGTGCTCCCGCGCGGCCAGCGGAGCGTGACCCGCTGGTTCGACACCGCGGTCTTCGCGCTCCCGGCGGCGAGATCCGGAAATGTCGGTAACGCGCCCAAAGACGTCTTCAGGCTGCCGGGAACCAATAACTGGGACCTTTCGCTCTTCAAGAACATCTATCTCAAGAGTGAAACTCGCTATCTCCAGTTGCGCTGGGAGATCTACAACGCCTTCAACCATACCCAGTTCGAGAATGTGGAGACTCGAATCGACGATCCACGCTTCGGGCAGGTGACCAGCGCGCGTGCGCCCAGGCTCATGCAGTTCTCACTGCGACTGACGTTCTAAAAGCGAGAGTCCGGAGAAGTCCAGGAAAGTCAATGCTCATCTGGACTGGACTTCTCCAGGCTTCTCCAGACTTCATATGAATAAGTTCACGTTATTTTGCTGTTCAATCTTGTCAATCTATCTGGTTGCGCCGCCGGACCCGGAGAAGTTCGATCTTCAGGCTTTTGAGCGTGGCCGTGTTCTGAAAGCCGCCAACCGGTATCTGTCCGAGGCGCCGATCACGATCACTGCTTCAAAGAGCCCGCGCAGCGCCGGTGGATTGCACGACTTCTTCTCCGAGGGGGACTACTGGTGGCCGGATCCGCAGAACCCTGAAGGGCCCTACATCCAACGCGACGGCATGACCAATCCGGACAATTTCACCGATCACCGTCGCTATCTGATGCGGATGAGTGTGCAGGTTCCGGCCCTGGTTGCCGCGTGGAAGCTGAGCCGTGAGGATCGCTATGCCGAACACGCGGTGCGCCATCTGCGGGCCTGGTTTCTGGATGAACAGACCCGGATGAATCCACACCTGAAGTACGCGCAGGCCATCAAAGGCCGGGCCACCGGGCGCGGCATCGGCATTATCGACACCATTCACCTGGTCGAGGTCACACGCGCCATCGAGGCGCTGGAGCCGTCGCCGGCGCTCTCGAAGAAAGATCTGGGCGGGATCAAGCAGTGGTTCGCCGACTACCTGCAATGGATAACGACGCATCCTTACGGTATCGACGAACGCGAGGCAAAGAACAATCACGGAACATGCTGGGTCATGCAAGTCGCCGCTTTCGCCCGCCTCACCGGAAATAGCGAACTGATCGATTATTGCCGCCAGCGATTCAAAACCGTCTTGTTGCCGAATCAGATGGCGGCCGACGGCAGCTTTCCGCAGGAGTTGCGTCGCACCAAGCCCTACGGCTATTCGCTCTTCAACCTGGATGCGATGGCGACCATTTGTCAGATCCTGTCCACGCCGGAGGAAAGTCTCTGGAGATTCGAACTTCCCGACGGTCGCGGCATGCGGACGGCGATGGCATATATGACGCCATACATTCGCGACAAGCAGAGCTGGCCCCTTAAACCCGATGTCATGTACGACCAGGAATGGCCCATGCGCCATTGCAGCCTCATCTTTGCCGGATCGGCGCTCGGCCACCCGGAATATGTCAGTTTGTGGAAGGGGCTCAAAGCCGATTCTACCGTGGAAGAGGTGATCCGAAATTTCTTCATCCGCCAGCCGGTCCTTTGGGTCAAATGATCAACGCCAACACAGGCCGGTCCGAAAAGGGCCCGCAGCTATAGCGTTTTTCGGAGCATGTTTTAAACTACGCGAAAGCTGCGCTTTTACGATCCTGAGATTTATCTTAATTCCTGGTCTGAACAAGGAGCGACCTGTCATGAAAAAAGAAGCACCGGCCGGTTTGAACAGAATTGTACCGGCAGTTCTCTTGTTGTTGCAGTTGTTCTGGATGTCCAGCAGCGTGATCGCCCAGTCCGATTATGCTCTGGGTTCACCTGACCGAAAAATCGAAGTGAAGATCCAGATTGGGGACCGACTCAAATATAGCGTCCTATTTAACGGCAAACCGCTATTGCAGGAGAGTACGCTCTCAATCAATATCGATCAGCAGACCCTGGGCCGTCAGCCAAAGGTGAAAGCGGCGAAGCCGGGCAATCTGGATCGAATGATCGAGCCGGCGGTCAGGCAGAAGTTCGCGCGGATTCGCGAGAACTACAACGAACTGCGGCTTGAGATGGAAGGTAACTACGCGGTCGTCTTTCGCGCCTACAATGAAGGAGTGGCTTACCGGATTGAGACTTCACTCCCTCAACCGGAGGTCAAGATCTATGGAGAGGAAGCGCTGTTCAACTTTGCCGGAGACTATCGCGTCTACTACCCGCAGGAAGAGAGCTTCTTCTCTCACAACGAGAGAAAATTTCCGTGCCTCGAGCTGAAGTCGATTACCGAGAAGATGATGGCGAGCTTGCCGGCGGTGGTCGATACGGGCGCGGAGATCAAGTTGGCCATCGCCGAATCGGACGTCGAGGACTATCCCGGATTGTGGCTGCGCGGAAACGGCGATCGTGGATTGAGCGCCATCTTCCCGCCTTATCCGCTGAAAGAGAGCCTGAGACGGGACCGCGACTTCAGCGTAACCGAGGCGGCGGAATATATTGCCGTCACCCGGGGCACTCGAACCTTTCCCTGGCGGCTGATCGCGATCGCCGAAAAGGACGGGGACCTGATCACGAATGCGCTGGTCTATCTCCTGGCCAGGCCGTCGGAGATCAAGGATCCTTCCTGGATCAAACCCGGTAAGGTAGCCTGGGACTGGT
>DATEFT010000192.1:0-40172 GCA_035280505.1 Blastocatellia bacterium
GCCTCGACCAGCCTGACCATCTCCGGATCATCAAAGTCACAGAGCGCCGGCGGCAGATAGGCCAGACTCCCGTCGCGCCCGATCTCGAGCACGGCCCAATCGGGCGGCCTCGACCTGAGCAGCGCCGCGTAGTTCGCGCAAACGGCTTGAGGATTGGCGGCCTCTCCGCGCACGCCATGAAATTCCGCCAGCGGCACCCTTTTCACCAATCGTTCAATCAGAAACCGCCGGGATGAATCGGGCGCGCTCTCTTCCCTCCCCAGGTGTTCGCCCAGGTGAAACCCGATCACGGAAGTCCATTCGAGACCTGGCGCCTCCACCAGCCGATCGTAGAATTCGGCGATCGAAGGCGTGGCCGCGAAGATTCCGACGGCTCGCCGTTGATCGCCGATCAATCGGCGGATTTCGCCGGCGACGGCGGCGGCAGCGGCGGCGGCCATCTCGGGACGCGACCGGTAGACCTGAACCTCCAGGCTCCCGGAACGAAAACTCTCCATTGACCCCTCCGGCATGACGCTGACGGGTTCGCTTCGACTCATGAATCCTCGCGGTCTGGGGAGTTTTTAATGTAAAGGGCTGAGAGTTGAATCAAGAAATTATAACGAAAGGAGGCGGCGGACGCCGAGCGCTTCTCCACCCTGATCCTCGGCCTCTTCCCTGACGCAGTAGACCTGGCGCGAAGGCAACTCGATCGCCGAGAGGACGCCGGTCAGGTAGGCCCCGGTGTCAACGCAGATCAGACTATCGCGCAGCCAGACTTTTTCACGTTCGCCGAAGACCATCCCGGTGATGGTGTGGCCGAAGACCACGGTCTTGCCTCGATATTCCGCGAAGAACCGGCGATTACGAGCCCAATAGAGCTCGGGGCTCTCCGGGGTATCGCCCGGATGGAGAAAGCGGCCGTGCTCGTCCTCGGGCAAAGAAGCGTGCACATAGATCGCCTGCTCATCTTCGTACCAGGTCGGGAGCGAGGCCATAAAATCCCAATGCTCCTCGGGAACGTCCAGATTCCCGTCCCGGTCCATATAGCTCTGCAGCGTCTCCACGCCGCCGTTGTAGTACCACAATTCGGCCTGCTCGCCGTCGGGATGCGCCAGCGCAGCCAGCATCATGGCTTCGTGATTGCCCCTGACGACGACCACGCGCCCCGGAGATTCACGTTTCAGTTCGATGGCGCGCGCCACCACCCCGCGCGAATCCTCGCCGCGGTCGACCAGATCGCCGATTAAGATCAGCCGATCCTCGCCCGGTTGATACTCCATCTCCCCCAGCAAGCGATTGAAGAGTTTCAGCTTGCCGTGGATATCACCAATCACCAATGTTCTTTTCGGCAAAGTTCGCATATCCGCATTATTATTGCTCAAAAAGCTTTCAAAAGAAAAATCTAAAAGTTATCATGGCCGGTGCCAATCAGTCTTTAAAAGTTCTGATGAAAGGACCCTCAAAGTCGATTGGGCATCAGCCGATTTAAGCTATAGATTACGAACATAGACCTTAAATTGCCATGCCATCTGTTCTAACATTAGCCAATCTGCTAACTATTTTTCGACTTATTTTGATTCCGATCTTCATCAGCGCCCTCTACTATCAGCAATTCGTCTGGGCCCTCGGACTCTTCCTGGGTGCCGCGGCCACCGACATGCTCGACGGCCTGGTTGCCCGTAGTTTAAACCAGAAAACGCAACTTGGCGCTATTCTCGACCCCATGGCGGATAAATTGCTGCTGGTCACGGCCTTTATCATCCTGTCGATGTCCAGGTTTACGCTGACGGCGCCGATTCCCTTCTGGCTGACCGCGACCGTCATCAGCCGGGATGCGTTTATCGTGCTCGGCGCCCTGGTCATCAACATCTCGACCGGGTTCAGCGAATTTCGCCCCTCGATCCCCGGAAAACTGAACACCTTCGTTCAAATCACCGTCATTATAATCTTCCTGGCCGTCAATGCGCTCGATCTGCATCCAGGATTTATGCGCGCGACCTATTATGCCACTCTCTTCATGGCGGTTTTCTCCGGGCTGCACTATATTTTTCATATCAACCGACTGATGAACGAACATTCGGGCCCGAGCGGATAGCCGAAGTCGGGCTCCAAGAGTGCCCATCCAAAAATGTGAAAGAACAAGAGAGACCAGAAATCATCTCCCCCGGCTCTGAAAGACCACCCGGCCCGATCGACTGGATGCGCTGGGTGCCGGTCGCCATCCTGGCCCTGGCCTTCTTCGCGCTGGCCGTCATCAGCGGGCGCATCATCCTGATCCCGTTGCTCTGCTCGCTGGCCCTCTCCTATCTGCTCGCGCCCGTCGTGAGCTGGTTCGAGCGGCGCGGCTGGTCTCGCCCATCCTCCGTGCTCCTGACGCTGACCGCGATGACCCTGGGCCTGATCCTGGCCCTGATCTTTCTGCTGCCGAGCCTCTGGACCCAGATGACCAGATCCTATGACCAGGCCAGCCAACTGGTCGGTCGACTTCCACAATTAGAACAGTCACTAACCAGCGTTAAAAGAGTGAGTCCGCCGCTCTATCAATTTATCCAATCGCAGGTCAAAAGATTAAATACTCCTGAAGAGCAGACTCGCCTGCGAGACCTCGCGGCGGGCTGGCTCCAGAGCGGGTGGTTCAAACTGGTGGACCTGACGACCTCCATCCTGGACCTGCTGCTGATTCCGTTCTTCGTCTACTATTTGCTGGCGGACTATCGTGAGATGAGGAATCGCTTAGATCGTCTAATCCCGCCCCGCTATCATGCCGTCACATCTGAACTCCTGAGTCAAGTCAACCGCGTGCTTTCGTCATATGTTCGCAATCAACTCTTGATCGCCCTCTGCATGGGGTCACTCTATACGATCGGATTCTCGATTCTCCAGGTCCCCCTGGCGCTCACCCTGGGGCTGCTCTCGGGGCTGCTCAACTTCATTCCATATCTCGGGACCCTGACCGGTCTCGGACTGTCGCTCTCGTTCGTCGCTCTTGAAGGTGGCGGGCTCGGCCGCCTGATGGGCCTGGCCGGGGTCTTCATCGTCGTCCAGAGTTTTGAAGGATACTACCTGACCCCCAAGCTGCTGAGCAGCCGGCTCCAACTCCATCCGCTGTGGGTCCTGGCCGGATTGATGATCGGCGGAAATCTCTTCGGACTCCTGGGGATCATCCTCGCGGTCCCCGTGATCGCCGTCGCCAAGGTCGTTCTGGGCTTTCTGGAAGATCTCTACCAGCAATCGAACTTCTACCGCGACGCGGGCATGACCTTGCTGACCGACCGCGGCCAGCCGGTGGTCTTTATGGCCGCCCCGGAACTGCCACCACAACTGATCGACGAGTCGGCCGCCCAGACCCCGCGCCGAACCGTCATCACCACCACCGAGTTGAAATCGCGCGTCCGAGAGAGCAGAATGCCCCCGGAAGAGTAAGGACACGCCCCCAGGCCATCCGCGCCACTCTCCACTGGTCCACGCATCTCACGGCCACCCCACGGCCACCCCACGGCCAATTCTGGCTTGTCCCTTCAGAATTTACCTCTGATGTACATGTGACAGGTCAACAATCTTGACAACAACACACTCAACTCCTATACTCACGTTATCTTGAAGAAAGTCGCTATTATTCGTAATGGGAAAGCTATGAAACGGCTTTTTAAAAATTATGAAAAAGATTTGATAAAGATCGCGTCAGATTCTTCAAAGCTATGATGATAGGAAGTTTAACTACTTCGAGTAGGGAGGAAGAATGAGCAAAGTTATTGGAATTGACCTCGGCACGACCAACTCAGTCGTGGCGATTATGGAGGGCAGCGAGCCTGTCGTCATTACCAATTCTGAGGGAGGCCGGACGACCCCGTCGGTAGTTGGCTTCACGAAGGATGGAAATCGCTTGGTCGGACAGGTGGCCAAGCGACAGGCGGTCACCAATCCCGAGAACACGATCTATTCGATCAAGCGGTTTATGGGTCGTCGCTACAATGAAGTTGGGGACGAGATGAAACAGGTTCCCTACAAAGTAGCGCAGATCACGAATGGCGACGTGCGAATTGTGGCCGGAGCGAAAGAGTATTCGCCTCCGGAGATTTCGGCCATGATCCTGCAGAAACTGAAGCAGGCGGCCGAGGACTATCTGGGTCAGAAGGTGGCCCAGGCCGTGATCACGGTGCCGGCCTATTTCAACGATGCCCAGCGGCAAGCGACCAAGGATGCGGGCAAGATTGCCGGGCTCGAGGTCCTGCGAATCGTCAACGAACCGACGGCGGCGGCGCTGGCCTACGGTCTGGACAAGAAGAAGGACGAGACCATCGCGGTCTTCGACTTCGGCGGCGGCACCTTCGATATCTCGATTCTGGAGGTCGGCGAGGGGGTGGTCGAGGTCAAGGCGACCAACGGCGACACGCACCTCGGCGGCGACGATATCGACGAGCGGCTGATCCAGTGGATCAGCGACGAGTTCAAGAAGGACCAGGGAATCGACCTCTCCCGCGACAAGATGGCGTTGCAGCGGCTGAAAGAGGCGGCGGAGAAGGCCAAGATCGAGCTCTCCTCGACCATGGAGACCGAGATCAACCTCCCGTTCATCACGGCCGATCAGTCGGGTCCCAAGCACCTGGTCATGAAGTTGACGCGGGCGAAGTTCGAATCGCTGGTCGACGATATTCTGCAGCGGACGCTGGAACCCTGCCGGCAGGCGTTGAAGGACGCCGGGCTGACGGCGAGCCAGATCGACGAAGTGGTGCTGGTTGGAGGCTCGACCAGAATTCCGAAGATTCAGGAGATGGTCAAGGGCTTCTTCAACCGCGAGCCGCACAAGGGGGTCAACCCCGACGAGGTGGTGGCGGTCGGAGCCGCGGTCCAGGCCGGGGTACTCTCGGGCGAGGTCAAGGACCTGCTGCTGCTCGACGTGACTCCGCTGAGCCTCGGAATCGAGACCCTGGGTGGGGTCTTCACCAAGCTGATCGAACGCAACACCACGATTCCGACGCGCAAATCGGAGGTCTTCTCGACCGCGACCGACAACCAGACCTCGGTCGAAGTGCACGTCCTGCAGGGTGAACGCTCGATGGCGGGCGACAACCGCACCCTCGGCAAATTCCATCTGGTGGGAATTCCGCCGGCTCCGCGCGGCGTCCCGCAGATCGAAGTGACCTTCGACATCGACGCCAACGGCATCGTCAACGTCTCGGCGCGGGATCTGGGCACGGGCCGCGAGCAGAAGATCACCATCACCGCCTCGTCCGGCCTGGCCAAGGAAGAGATCGACCGGATGATGCGCGATGCCGAATCGCACGCGGAAGACGACAAGCGCAAGCGCGAGGGGATCGAGAACAAGAATCGTCTCGACTCGCTGATCTACCAGACCGAAAAGACGATCAACGACAATCGCGAGAAGATCCCGGTCGGGTTGATCACCGAAGCCGAAGCCGCGGTGGCCGAGGCCAAGAAGACGGTCGAGGCCAACCAGTCCGATCAGTTCAACGCGCAGTTGGACAACCTGACGCGCGTCTCGCATCGGATCGCGGAGAACCTCTATCAACAGCAGTCCGGCGGCGGTCAGCCCGGAGCCTCCTCCGACGCGGCCGGGGCCGGAGCCCAGGGCGCCCAGGGCCAGCCCGGCGGCGGCGCTTCCGGTAAGGCCTCCGGTTCGGATGACGTCATCGATGCCGAATACATCGATGTCGACGAGAACAAGTAGTGCGCGCAATTCGCGGTAATAGTTGTCACGGTTTGCTATAATCCGTTCACAATCGGTGAGGCCGGCTCCGGACCGACGGAGCCGATCGAACCACTTAATTACTGCGAATTGCGACCTAAACATTATGGCTAAGCAGCATCGTCTACTAAGCGAGCTCGCCTCTATCGAACAACAACTGACGGAATTGGTCAGAGGGTCGAATGTGTTCACCATCGAACAGCCAAATTCCACCTGGTCGCCGGCGGTCGACATCTACGAAACCCCCACGAGTTTCGTCCTGACCGCCGAGATCCCCGGGGTGAAAAACTCCGAAATCGATGTCAAAGTCATCGATGGCAATCTGATCTTGCGCGGCGAACGCCGCTGGGAGCGGGACGTTCAGGGTGAACACTTTCATCGCCTGGAAAGCTCTTACGGGAAATTCGAGCGCAGTTTCAGCCTGTCGGAGCAGATCGACGCCGAGTACGTCGCTGCGGAGCTGGACAAAGGCGTGCTGAAGGTGATCCTTCCCAAACGCGGCGAGCGCGTTGACCAAGAGATTCAGATCAAAACTGAGTAGTAAAAGTCCTGAGTTCCGAGTGCCGGGTCCTGAGTGCCAAGCCTTCTGCTCAGGACTCAGGATTTCGCACGCAGGACTGTTCTTATGTCTCAAAAGCAAGATTATTACCAGACTCTCGGTGTCAAGCGCACCGCGACCCAGGATGAGATCCGCAAAGCCTATCGGCGATTGGCGCGGAAATATCATCCCGACGTCAATCCGGGCGACAAGGCCGCAGAAGAGAAGTTCAAGCAGCTCTCTGAGGCCTATGATGTGCTCTCGGACACCAAGAAACGCGAGGTCTACGACAAGTTCGGGACCTACAGCGAGACCATCCGCGACGCCGGGCGCGCCGCGCCCAACGCCAGCGGGTTCGATTTCGACTGGAGCGTCTTCACCAGCGGCAACGCGGCCAATCCCGGGAACGCCAGCCCCGGCGGCACCGGCGGCCCCAGTTTTCGCGATCTCTTCAGCGACCTCTTCGGCGGCGCCCGGACGGCCACCCAGGCCCGGCCTCAGGCCCAGCGCGGCGCGGATATCGAGATCCCCCTGGCGCTCAGCTTCGAGGAGGCGATCAACGGTCTGACGACCAACATCAACGTCCGGCGGAGCGAACCCTGCACCAAGTGCAACGGGACGGGCGAAGCCAGCAGCGGCCAGGTCGTCTGTCTGACCTGTAACGGAGGCGGCAAGATTTCGACCGGGGGCGGTTTCCTGCGCTTCGATCAGACCTGCCCCGATTGCAACGGCACCGGCAAACGCCGCCAGCCCTGTTCGGTCTGCACCGGCAAGGGCACGATTCCCAAGTACGAGACCGTCAAGGTCCGAATCCCGGCCGGCGTCGACACCGGATCCCGGGTGCGGGTCAGCGGCAAAGGCGAGGCCGGAATGCGAGGCGGCTCGGCCGGGGACCTCTACATCGTGACCAATGTCTCGCCCCACAAGATTTTTACGCGCAAGGGCGACAACATCTATTGCGTGATCCCGATCACCCTCCCGGAGGCGGCGCTGGGCGCCAAGATCGAGGTCCCAACCGTCGCCAGCAAGGCCCAGTTGCGCATTCCTCCCGGCACTCAATCAGGGCAGGTCTTCCGCCTGCGCGAGAAGGGCGCCCCCAGCCTGCGCGGCAATACCCGCGGCGACCAGTATGTCGAAGTCAAGATCGTCCTCCCCAAGATCATCGACGAGGATTCGAAGAACCTGCTTCGCGAGTTTGCGAAACGAAATCCCGAAAATCCGAGAGTGGCGCTGGGGCTTGAATAGATGAGCCTCCAGGAAATCTCAGATCTCCAATCTGACATTTTCAGAGGAAGGACCAATGCCGAAAAACTCAGGACCGAAACGAAGAGCCAAAGGTTATACGATCAGCGCGGTGGCCGACCATTACGGCATCCACCAGCAGACGCTGCGTCTTTACGAACGTGAAGGGCTCTTGAAGCCCTCGCGCTCGGAAGGCAACGTCCGGCTCTATACCGATGAAGACCTCGAACGTTTGGAAGTGATTCTGAAATTGACCCGCGACCTGGGCGTCAATCTGGCTGGAGTCGAGATCATCCTGCGCATGCGCGAGAAGATGGATCAGATGCAGAGCGAATTCAACCGGTTCTTCGAGATGCTGCGCGACTATGCCGCCCACAACGCGGCCGCCCAGCAGGATCCACACGCCTTCGAGGCGCTGGTCCCGATGCGCCGCACCGCCGTCGTCAAATCGGGCTCGAAACGCGGCCCTAAAGATTGGGAAGAGATCGATTCGGAAGGCTAGCCGGGCCTACAGCACGTCCGCAAAAGCCCGCTTCGTCCGCTCAAACCACCAGTATCCCACCATAAAACAGAGGATGGCGAAGATCATGGTCGCCGCCAGTCCCTGCCAATCCGGCATGCGGCCTTCCAGGAGAATCCGGCGGTAGCTGCGGATCAGCGGGGCCATCGGATTCAGATTGACCAGCCACAGGAACTTCGGCGGGATCAGATTTTCGGGATAGAAGATCGGTGTCAGGTACATCCAGGTCTGCAGGGTCAACTGATTGAACTGCGGCATATCCCGGATGAAGACCCCGAGACTGGCCATCAGCCACCCCAACCCGATGGTCAGCATGAGCTGCGGGATCAGCAACAACGGAAACATCAAAGCGGTCGCCCGCACGTTCTGGCCCAGAATGACGGCCGCCGCAATCAGGACCACCGTGCCGATCAACTGGTTGATCAGCGACGAGAGCGCCAGATTGACCGGCAGCGCCTCAATCGGAAAGACCACTCGTTTCACCAGGTTGACGTTGTCGATCAACGACGTGGTCGATCGCTGCACGCCCTCGCTGAAGGCGATCCACGGCAGGAGACCGCAGAACAGATAGACCGCGTATCCCAGCGGCCCGCTGTCGGTTCCGAACCTGGCGTTGAAGATCCCGGAGAAGATGACGGTGAAGATGACCATCGTCACGGCCGGCGAGATGAAAGCCCAGGCCGGTCCCATGAACGACCCTTTGTAACGATTGGTCAAATCCCGCTTGACCATTGAGCGGATCAATCCCGCGTGATCGTTGACCAGCGCCCAGGCGGGCCGCCACAAGGGGATCTTGGCATTCGACTGATAGTTCATCTGATTACTCGATCTCGGCCGCTAGGGCGTCGGCTTGGCCGTCCGCCGTTTCGCCGGCTGCTCTTCGGAGTGAACCACGGATGGAGCGCCCGGAGTCTGCGCCGAGGCTGCCGCCGCTCGCGCTCGGGCCAGGGCCGGTAACTCGATGCCGGCCAGTTGCGCCAGCAACTCCTCATACTGATCCGTGATCTGCTCCCAATTGTAATACTGCATGACTCGGGCCATCGCTCGGCGACGATATTCGCCGATCTTGGCCGGATCGTCCAGGATCCGCTGCAAATGGGCCGAGAGATCTTCGGCCGAGCGATAGACGATTCCGGCGTCGCCGACCACCTCCCGGTTCTCGGGCGTATCCAGGGTCAGGGCGCAGTTGCCGGCCCCCATCGCCTCGATCAGCGCCGGGTGGGTGCCGCCGACCTCCGTCGCATGCACGTAGCAGTAGGCATTCTGCTGCAGGGCGCGATAGTCCTCACCGAACACAAATCCCAGGAATTTGACCCGTGGATCCTGCGTGCTCTTGAGCTTCGCGATATAGTCCTGCGCATAGGGCGCGTTTCCGACCATCACCAGCGGCAGATCGCTCTGGACCCGCTGGTAGGCCTCGATCACCAGATGAGCGTTGTTCTCAGGCTCCAACCGGCTGACGTAGAGCACATATTGATTGGGCTTCAACCCGAACCGGGAGAGTTTCTCCGGCTCGGCCCGGCGGGCCACCTCGGCCCCGTACGCGATCATCTCCGACTCTTTCCCGTAGACCGTCGCGTAATAGTCGCGGATCACCTGGGCGTCGGTCACGATGGCCGTCGGCAAAAAGGTCGAAAACCATTCCGAGAGCCGGTAGTAGGCCTTTCCGACTCGATTCCATTTCTTGCGCTTCCGCTCGAGACCGTCCACGTTGACCAGGGTCGGCGTCCCGAAGAGTCGCGGCATGAATGAGAAGATGCTGTTGGCCGCATTGCAAATTAGAATCACATCATACATGCGCGGAATCGAATGCAGCACCGAAAGAAAGGTGTGGGATACGGTGTCCAGGTATTTATGGCGGATCGCAGGCAGGGTGACCAGTTTGACCCCATTGTAGAAGTCCTGGTCGGTGGTCGAATAATGCTGACGTCCGTAAACAGTGACCGCATGATTTCTGGCGGCTAACCTCGTTCCCAGTTGTTCGGCAAAAGTTTCAAAACCGCCGTAATTCGCCGGTATCCCTCGGGTCCCCAAAATCGCAATTCTCATAAGTGAACTTCGTCTCTTTCTGAATCTTACTCTTCATCATCCTCTGAATCATCCTCTGGGGTAAGGACTGCGGCCTTCGCTTGTTATTTTATGAGTTCAATAAAGGCATAGATAGTATAACTTTGGCACTAAGAATTGGCTACTACATATTTGAATTTTCTTTCCATAATTTCTCGTGACATCCTGCCGGGTTATAGCTAAAATGCGGAAAATTTGGTTATACCTCGGCAAAGCAAAACGACAATAGGTAGGTTAATATGAAAAATACAAAGGCAGCTTTTCGTGTAGTGCTTTGCTCGTTTCTTCTCATTGCTATATGTGCCCTCACTTCGATTCGCATCAATGCGCAAACGAGCACGAACATGGTGAGCAACGTTAGGAAAAACGAAGATAACTTGTACTTAATTACTGTGCCCCCACTTCCGACGCGCGAATTGACAGCGCTGTCGTTCCCCGTTTTAGGACTTGATAAGCTACCAATATTACCGACTTTTAATAGCAACACGGCCGTCTTAGATACCGCTATTAAACGACGGTTGGGAATTCGCTACCGTCTCTCCGGATCGGATGATCGTGGCTATGACTGTTCGGGTTTTATCTGGCGTGTTTTTAAGGACGCTGGAACGAATTTCAAGCGAGTCCCGGCCAAGAGCCTCTGGAAGCAGTTCCCGAAAGCGACCCAGGGGGAGACCAACCAGTTCGGAACCCTGATCTTCTTCAGAGGTCTGAAGCATGTTGGAATCGTGCGTGATGAAAATACTTTCTATCATGCATCTCGCTCCCAGGGAGTTACGCTCTCAAGATTCTCCGGTTATTGGCAAAAGCAAATCACCGGTTATCGGCGCTCTCCCGCAGCTACCGTATCCGAACCTTAATCTTATCCTTAATTTTTTATGACTATGGAGATGATACTGACTTACACCTAGCCGAGTGGATTTGACCTCCATCCACATCGGCGCTATTAAACCATCTGGTACAGTGTTTGTTCAGTAATCTGCCGTACTCATCGAAGAAAAATTGCAATTTAAATTTAGCGCTATGAGTTAAATAACTTTCCCGACCGGCCAAGCTCCTGGTTAAATTATCTTCAGCCTGACATCCGTTCTTCCACTCCTTAAATCTACTACCTTTCAATAAGCTAAGTTATCTTTCATTTAACCAACTATTCCGAATGGTACCGTGTCGGCGGCCCGGATTATGAGATCAACTATTATTAAAAAGTCTGGGGAAGTCCGAGGAGATCTGGAGAAGTTGGAAGCGAGTCTAAAACCTATTCTCGGCTGACGAGCTCAGGTAGGTCGAACCCGGTCTTGGGATAGAGCCTGGAGCCTAGAGCGGCCTAGAAGAGTCTGGGAACCACGTCTTCCGACTCTTCTAGACTTCCCTAGATTTTTTTTATGTGCGTGGCAGGAATCCGGGAGGATGAGCCTTCTTCTCTCGGGCATCCCAAACCACGACAATCTTCTCGATATTGACATAACAGGTGACCTTGTCTTTTTCGAGGTAGAGCACATTTCCATCGATCTTAGTCACCTTGCCGCTGATCGAGGCTCCTTCACATATCGCTTCCACCTCTTTACCCATCATGCGTTCTAAAAAGTTCTTCACGTTTCTACTCCTTGAATAATTGTCCGCAGTTCGCAATCTCGTTCCCGACAGCGGGGTTGAGTGATTAAAACTTCAACCGGGTGAAATTCTATCCTATCGACGGACCAAGACAAAACTTGATTCGGATCTTCAGGCTGAGGCAAGATATCATAAATCCCAGATCGATGATTGAGATGGTCGGCGAACTGCCAGTGAGGATTTCGCAATGTGGAGAGTTCGATCCAGACGATGGTTGTTGATTCTCGGCATTTGGATGCTGCCGGGGCTCTATTTCGCCTTTCAGGTCTATCTGCAACGAGCCTTCGATCAGGAACCCCTAACCTTTATGCAGGCGCTCTGGAGAGGGTTGATCTTCTGGCTGTTGTGGGCGATCTCCTCACCTTTGATTCTCTGGCTGGCGCGGATGTTCCCGATTCCCCGCCGGGAATGGCTCGACGGGCTGCTCTTCCATCTGCCGGCCGGTTTTATCTTCTCGCTGGCCCATCTGCTCTGCTACGTTCTGATCATCTCCTGGCTGAGCCATGGATTTCCGCCGTCCTCGCTCTCCGAACTGCTGGCCGAATTTCAACCGATCTTCACCTCCAGCTTCGCCTGGTGGAGCCTGGTCTATTGGACGATTCTGATCGCGACCTACGCTTTCGATTACTACGGGCGGTACCAGGATGGCGCTATCAAGGCCTCGCAGCTCGAAGCGCAACTCGCGCAGGCCCAATTGCAGACGCTGAAGATGCAATTACATCCGCATTTCCTCTTCAACACCCTGCACTCGATCTCCGCGCTGCTGCGTGAAGATCCGGAGGCCGCCGATCAGATGATCGCCCGCCTCGGAGATTTCCTGCGAATGACGCTGCAAAATTCCGGCGAGCAGGTGACGACCCTGGAGAAGGAGTTGGGATTTCTCCGCTGTTACCTGGAGATTGAACAGATCCGCTTTCAGGACCGGCTCGAAACCCGATTCGAGGTCGACCCGGCGGCGATGGACGCCCACATCCCCAATCTGCTGCTGCAGCCGATCGTCGAGAATGCCATCCGGCATGGGGTCGCGGCCCGACAGAACCGGGGAGCCATCTCGATTCGGGCCCGCCGCGATCATAGCCGGCTGCTGGTGCAGGTCGAAGACAACGGTCCGGGCCTCTCGACTCCGGGCGACAACAAACAGGGGGTCGGTCTGACCAACACCCGGGCCCGATTGCAACACCTCTACGGCGAAGATTTCCGGTGTGAAAT
This sequence comes from Blastocatellia bacterium, assembly GCA_035280505.1. Lineage (GTDB taxonomy): Bacteria > Acidobacteriota > Blastocatellia > RBC074 > RBC074 > JAKEHZ01. The sequence goes on from DATEFT010000192.1 coordinate 12,874, forward strand.
GAACAACGTCGCGGAGGGCGGTCTGGTCGTCACCCTGGAGTTCCCACTCCAAAGGATCTAACGATGGCAGGAGCTCAATTACAGATTCGCACGCTGATCGTCGATGACGAACCATTGGCGCGCAAGCGTCTGCGCGAGTTGCTCAAAGACGATCCGGAGATTCAGATCGTGGGCGAATGCAGTAATGGTTCGGAGACCATCCAGGCGGCGCGCGACCTGGCGCCGGAGCTGGTCTTCCTGGACGTACAGATGCCGGAGCTGGACGGACTCTCGGTCTCGGAGGCGATCGAAGGCCCGGACCGGCCGACGATCATCTTCGTGACGGCATACGACGAGTACGCGGTCCGCGCCTTCGAGGTGCGCGCCATCGACTACCTCTTGAAACCTTTCGATCGGGCGCGTTTCGCCAAGGCCCTCCAACGAGCCAAAGAACAGTTGCGGGAAAAGAAGAGCACGGCGGTCAATCAGCAGTTGCTCGACCTGCTCACCGAACTGAAGACTCGACCCAGCTATCTGGAGCGACTGGTGATCAAGACCAACGAGCGGGTCCTGGTGCTCAAGACGGATGAGATCGATTGGATCGAGGCCGAGGGGAACTATGTCCGCATCCATTTCGATAAACAATCATCGCTGATTCGCGAAACGCTCTCCCATCTGGCGTCACAGCTCGACCCGCGCAAATTTCCGCGCATTCACCGCTCGCGGCTGGTCAACATCGATCGAATTCAGGAACTGCAACCCTGGTCTCACCGGGACTACCGGATCATCCTCCGCAACGGCACGGAACTGGCTCTCAGCCGCAGTTATCGCGAGCAACTCTGTCAACTATTAGGGAAGGTCTAGACTTCTTGGCGGCTATTGGTCACGTTTTTCGATCGGTCCGTCACGGCTGCTGCCCGTCCGATCACATTGTGCTTCGCCTTCCATCTCAACTCGCCTAAGATCGCGCCCGCAGTTATAAACCGAGAGCTCGGCTTGTTATTCAGATCCGCAACTGGAGCAAATCATCATGTCGAAGCTGTTTGCAATCAAACCGCTGGACCAACTGCTGGGCGAAGCGCACGCGGAAGGCGAACAGAGCTTGAACCGCACCCTGGGCCCTTTAAACCTGATCGCGATCGGGATCGGCGGAATCATCGGCGCCGGGATCTTCGTCTTCACCGGTTCAGCCGCCGCGCAGTATGCCGGTCCCGCCATCATCCTCTCGTTCCTCTTCACGGCCATCGGCTGCGCTTTTGCCGGGCTCTGTTACGCGGAGTTTGCCGCCATGATTCCGGTCTCAGGCTCGGCCTATACCTATGGGTATGCGACGTTGGGCGAGATCTTCGCCTGGATCATCGGCTGGGACCTGATTCTGGAATATGCCTTCGGCGCGGCCACCGTGGCTTCGGGCTGGAGCGGAACGATCGTCAGCCTGCTTCAGGATCTGGGCATCCGGATTCCGCCGCAATTGACGCAGACGCCCGGCCAGGAGCTGGTCTTCTACCAGGGCCGTTGGGAGTTGGTGACGACGGTCTCACCGCTGCTCAGCGCCGCCGGAATCGGCCCCGAGACGTTGCCGCACGCAACCGGCCTCTTCAACCTGCCGGCGTTCATCTCGATCTGTCTGGTGACGACTATTCTGGTGATCGGCGTCAAAGAGTCGGCGAATTTCAATATCATCGCCGTCTTCATCAAAGTCGTCACGATCCTGATCTTCATCCTTCTGGCGGCGATCTTCCTGTGGAAACATCCGGACATCGCCGCCAACAACTGGTCGCCGTTCATCCCGGAGAACAGGGGAAGCTACGGAGCCTTCGGCTGGTCGGGGATTGCGCGCGGCGCCGCCGTCATCTTCTTCGCCTATATCGGATTTGACGCGGTCTCGACCGCCGCGCAGGAAGCGCGCAATCCGCAACGCGATATGCCGATCGGGATTCTGGGCTCGCTGGCCGTCTGCACCCTGCTCTTCATCGCGGTCGCCTTCACCCTGACCGGCGTCATGAACTATACCCAACTGAACGTGCCGGCTCCGGTCGCGCTGGCGATCGATGCCACAGGCACGAAATGGGGCAGTCTGCTGGTCAAGGTCGGGGCCCTGGCCGGTCTGAGCACGGTCATGCTGGTGATGCTGTTGGGCCAGTCGCGCATCTTCTACGCGATGTCGCGTGACGGACTGTTGCCGCCCTGGGCCGGCGCGGTCCATCCGCGCTTTCGCACCCCCTGGATCTCGTCGATCGTGGTCGGCGTGGTGATCGCGATCTTCGCCGGGCTCTTCCCGATCGCGCTGCTGGGCGAGTTGGTAAATATCGGCACCCTGCTGGCCTTCGTGATCGTCTGCGCGGGCATCTGGATCCTCCGGGTGAAACGCCCGGATCTGCCGCGCCCCTTCAAAACCCCCTGGGTTCCGTTCGTGCCGTTAATGGGTATTCTGGTCTCGTTGCTCTGGATGGCCAGTTTGCCGATGGATACCTGGCTCCGGCTGATCGGATGGTTGGTGGTCGGGTTCGCGATCTATTTCGGCTATGGCCGCAAGCACAGCCGCGTTCAGACCGCACGGAACTGAGCGTCTTCAGCCCTCCGCGCGAGTTCCCGCCGCTCGAGGCCTCAAACTTCGAGCATGTATAGTAGATTTTTTGACAAACAGTTATGATGAAGATAGTTCATTATAATGATGAAAACTATAAGCTTGTTATAGCCACTCAAGTTTACTAGGATGGTTGTGAACGACCGGTCACCAAAAATGAGTTCGACTTTGTTTGTCAACCTTCAGAAAATTTACCGAAAACTATGAAAGCAATCATCATCGAAAACTTTGGCGGTCCTGAAGTCCTCGTCCATCAAGAAGTCCCTACTCCCTCGCCGAAAGCCGGTGAGGCCTTAGTCAAAATCGAAGCAATCGGCCTCAACTTCATCGACATCTATCATCGCACCGGACTCTATCCGATGCCGCGCCCCTTCACTCCGGGCAGCGAAGCCGCCGGCATCGTCGAAGCCGTCGGCCCCGAAGTCACGGAGGTCGCGGTCGGAGATCGAGTCGCCTATGCCATGCATCCGGGCTCGTATGCCGAGTACGCACCCGTGCCCGCCTGGAAGCTGGTCAAAATTCCGGAGGGCGTGGAGTCCAAGATCGCGGCCGCCGCGATGTTGCAGGGGATGACCGCTCATTACCTGACGACCTCGACTCACCGGCTGAAGGCCGGCGAGACGGCCCTGGTCCACGCGGCAGCGGGCGGCGTCGGCCTGCTCTTGATCCAGATGATCAAATATCGCGGCGCCCGCGCCATCGGCACCGTCTCCACCGAAGCTAAAGCCAAACTCGCGCTCGAAGCCGGAGCTGATGAGGTCATTCTCTACAGCAAACATGACTTCGAGCAGGAGGTCCGGCGTCTGACTGAAGGGCGCGGAGTGGCGGTAGTCTATGATTCGGTCGGACGCGACACTTTCCTGAAGAGCCTGAACTGCCTCTCTCCCCGAGGAACGATGGCGCTCTTCGGTCAGTCGAGCGGGACGGTCGAACCGTTCGATCCGTCGTTGCTCTCGCAGAAGGGTTCGCTCTTCTTAACCCGGCCCAGTCTGCTCCATTACGCAGCCAACCGTGAGGAGCTGCAGTGGCGCGCCGGGGACCTGTTCAACTGGATCAAATCGGGCGATTTGAAAGTGCGGATCGATCGGACCTTCCCGCTGGCTCAGGCGGCAACTGCCCACCGGGAGTTGGAGGGAAGAAAGACGACCGGCAAAGTGATTTTAGAAGTCTAGAAGACCTTTCAGACCGCGAAACACGCGGAATAGAGGACAGATCGATGATTTCGTCTATTTCGCGTGTTTCGCGGTCTACAATCTATCTGAACAGATCTCTCTCCTTGGCGCGAAGCAATTCACGGGCAGTGCCCTGACCGGAATCGTAATGGCAGCCTCGCATCACCACCACCGGAGTCCGCGCAGTCTTCTTCATCAACAATCCACTGGCCGCCGCCATCTCGTCAGCGACCGCCAGGACCGTCGCCGACAACTCCCTGCCGTGATCGTCGAGTTGGCCGCGAAAATCCTGCAACGGCCGCAGACCGGCGACCCCAATCGCGACATTGGTCAGCCCTTCACGCCAGGGCCGGCCGAAAGTATCCGTGATAATCACGGCCAGATCGAGATCGAGCAATTCCGCCAGGCGAGTCTTGAGCCGCAAGGCCGAATCGTCCGGCGCGAGGGGAAGCAGCGACACCAGATCTTCGCCGCTGAGATTCGATCGATCGACGCCGGCATTGGCGCAGATCAAACCGTGTCTGGTCTCGGTGATCAGGACTCGATCGTCCATCCGCACAATCCCGGCCGATTCATCCAGGATGACTTGAATCAGCCGCGGATCACGCGCCTGTCGCGCGGCGATCTCGAGCGCCAATTCCGAGGGGGCGATCGTCTGAAGGTCGACCAACCGGCCTTCGGCCTTCGAGATGATCTTCTGGGCCACGATCAAGAGATCCCCGTCGGCCAATCGATACTCCATCGCCTCCGCAGCGCGCGCCACCAGGGCGCCGACATCATCGCCGGGCCTGACTTCGGGAATCCCGCGCAAGGCGGTCAATTCGATGCTGGAACTCAATTTCGATTTCCTATTTCAGGCCGCCTCGGACATAGTGAAGGAGGCCTCGCGTGCGGGCTGAGCCCAAGCTTCTATCGCCAACAGGACGAGAGCGATCCAGACCAGATCGGAGAGCAGGAGATGAACGATCTGCAACCAGATCGGCGCGTGAAGCAGCAGATTGACGCCACCGGCGATCAATTGAAGACCGACCAGCGCCATCAGCAATCGCCCGATCTTCGCGATCGCCGCCGACGGCCGCCAGGCGCCGACGATTCTCGCGGTATAGATCAAGAAGCCGCTGACGAAGATGGCGATCGCCGGGTGAATGACGCGGAGGCGGGTCAACTGGTGCGAGAGCGGCGAAAAATCCTGTTGCAGCCCTTCCCGAATCGAATCGACCGGGAAGAGGGTGGCGCCCAGAGCCGAGATCGCGCCGCTGACCCCCAGGATCAGGGTGGCCAGGATGGCGGCTCCCAGAACCGAATTGAGGCGGCCCTGTCCGCGAATGCGGATCTGCCCCTTGCCCGTGGCCGCCCACGCGGTCAAGGTCAAGACGCCGATCAACAGAAAGGTATTGACCAGATGCCCCGAGATCCAGACGGCTCGCCACATCGATTGATTCTCGGCCACGTATTTGAGCAGAACCAATCCGGCGCCGATCAGGGCCTCGGTGATGATGAAGAGCAGTGAGAGCCAGGACCCGATCCAAGCCTGGTGCCGGCGCACAAAAGTGCGGAGCGCCCAGACCAGCAGCGCCACGACCAGGATCAAAGCGAGCCCGCTCGTGAGCCGATGCGAAAATTCAACGAGAGTCTTGATCGTCGGCGCCTCGGGGATCGCCTCGCCATTGCACAACGGCCAGTGGCTGCCGCAACCGGCGCCTGAACTGCTGGCGCGGACATATGCCCCCCATAAGATGACGCCCAGATTAAAGGCCAGAACGAACCAGGCAAACTTTGCAAATCTGTTCATTTTCATTGCAGGGCGTGACTTTATCATGTTTGATCCCGGCTTTCCATTTGGTGTGTGACCGGAGGATCCGGCCCGGGCTCGATCGGGGCGTTTCAGACTCAATGCCATTGATGTTAGGATACGCGTGGGAATATGGCATGATGATTGCGGTCTCCCTACTCATCCATCTAAGATCGATCAATCGAATAATGTTTAGCGCCGCGCGATGAGACGATCGGCGCGAATCAGGAATGGCACATGGCCGAAGCAACAATATCATCAAAAGGATCACCCAGTTCCTTCAAGCGATGGTTCTTTGAAGGTCAAGTTAAAGAAGTCCCGGGGTCGGACCAGGCCCAGGTGCAACATCATAAACATTCGTGGTGGCAGGTCATGTGTTTGACCGGCGTCGACTATTTCTCCACGCTCGGTTATCAACCCGGGCTGGCCTTCATCGCCGCCGGCGCGCTCTCGCCGATCGCCACCCTGATCCTCGTGCTCTTAACGCTCTTCGGAGCGCTGCCGATCTACAGCCGGGTCGCCAAGGAGAGCCCGCACGGCGAGGGATCGATCTCGATGCTCGAAGACCTGCTGCCGCGCTGGCGCGGCAAACTGTTTGTGCTGGTCCTGCTGGGCTTCGTCGCGACCGACTTCATCATCACCATCACCCTCTCGGCGGCCGACGCCACCGCGCACATCGTCGAGAACCCGTTCGCGCCGCAATTTATGCACGATCATCGCCTGGGCGTGACGCTGGTCCTGGTCGCCATCCTCGGCGGAATCTTCCTCAAAGGATTCAGAGAGGCCATCGGGCTGGCCGTCCTCCTGGTCGCCGCCTATATCCTGCTCAACTTCGTGGTGGTCGGAGTAGGGATCTACAAAGTAATTACCCATCCGGAAGTGATCCCGGCCTGGAAGAACGCCGTCTTCTCGATGCCGCAGGTGGACGGCAATCCGTGGCTCATGATCGGGGTCGCGCTCCTGCTCTTTCCCAAACTGGCGCTGGGCCTGTCGGGATTCGAGACCGGAGTGGTGGTCATGCCGCTGGTCGAGGGAGATCCGAACGACGAGCCCAAGCAGCCGGTGGGGCGCATCCGCAACACCAAAAAGATGCTGCTCTGCGCGGCGTTGATTATGAGCACCATGCTGATCGCCAGCAGTCTGGTGACGACCATGCTGATCCCGCCGGATAAGTTCCAGCCGGCTCTGAACGGCCAACCGGCCGGAGACGCCAACGGCCGCGCCCTGGCCTACCTGGCCCATCTCTTCCTGGGCGAGGTCTTCGGCACCGTCTATGACTTGAGCACCATCTTGATCCTCTGGTTCGCGGGGGCTTCGGCCCTGGCCGGGCTGCTCAACATCGTTCCCCGCTACCTGCCGCGTTACGGGATGGCGCCCGACTGGGCTCGCGCGACGAGGCCGCTGGTGCTGGTCTATATCCTGATCGCCTTCGCCGTCACCATCATGTTCAATGCCGACGTCGACGCGCAGGGCGGCGCGTACGCGACCGGCGTGCTGGTGCTGATGAGTTCGGCCGCCGTCGCGGTCACGCTCACGGTCTGGAGAGAAGGCTGGATGCGCTACGTCTTTCTGCCGATCGCGCTGGTCTTCGGCTATACAACGGTGGTCAACATCATCGAGCGCCCGGAGGGCATCAAGATCGCCTCGTTCTTCATCGGCAGCATCATCGTCGTCTCCTTCATCTCGCGGGCCCTGCGTTCGACGGAGCTGCGGGTCGACGAGGTGGAGCTCAACGGACTGGCCCGCGAGTTTATTGAAGAGGCCAAGAAGGGCACCATCCGGATCATTGCGAACCGGCCTGATCGCGGCGACCTCGACGAGTACCGGTTGAAGGAGAAGCAGGAGCGGTGGAACAATCACATTCCGGTCAACGATCCGGTGCTCTTCTTCGAGATTCGCCCCGGAGACGCCTCCGATTTCTCCGGAATCCTCAAAGTGCGCGGCGTGCAGGTCGGCCCGTACCGCGTCTTGAGAACGAAGAGCCCGGCGGTTCCGAACGCGATCGCGGCCTTTCTGCTTCACGTGCGAGACCAGACCGGCCAGATCCCGCACGTCTACTTCGGTTGGACCGAAGGCAACCCGCTCTTTTATGTCCTGAAATTCATCTTCTTCGGCGAAGGGGATACCGCACCGGTGACCCACGAAATCTTAAGGCAGTCCGAACCTGACCCGTCACGGAGGCCGGCGGTCCACGTCGGCGGTTAGATCAAGGAAGGTACCATGGCTGGAAAAGAGTTGATCAGTATCGATGAGTTCATCGTCAGGCTGCGCCGGTTCGAGGGAGCAATCATCGCGCGCGACAGCGTGCTCGACTTCTGCGCGAGCGTGCAGGTCGCCGACTCCTCGCTCCAGCCTTACACATTCTTCGATAGTCAGTTCTATACCCGAAACCTGATCTATCGTAACGAGTACTTTGAAGTGATCGCCATCTGCTGGGAACCCGGCCAACGAACGGCCGTCCACACGCATAACGGCCAGCTCTGCTGGATGATCACGCAGCGAGGAAATCTGGCGGTGGTCGATTACAAGTGGGTCGGTTGCGATCATCCCGAGAACCAGAACGTGGTCGGAATCGACTGCCTGGCCGGTTCGGATCACACCCGGATCGAAGTCGTCCGCGAGATCGAAGCCTGCACCGGCGGCCCGGTCCTGACCGCCGATAAATTGCAGACGATTCACCGACTCTACAACCTCAGCGAGACCAGCGAACGCGCCGTCAGCCTCCATATCTACTCGCGCCCGATCGATTCCTGCGTCGCCTTCGACATGGAGAAGAATCACTGCTATCGCCGCCATCTGGACTATTTCAGCCAGTTTGGCCAGACCCGGCCTCGCGACCAGGCGCCCTCTTCCCCATCGTCCCTGGTCCAAATTAGCCACTGACCCTTTCTTTCGAGATCGTTCAAATATTCACAAACTCACTGGACAGAATCGATGACAGAAAGCTAAGATACACATTTCAAAGATGATCCCGGAAGAGGATAAAAAGATCGAGAAACGATTTGAGCGCAACACATATCTGGTTCTGTTGGTTGCGGTGACGGGAGGTTGGATCTGGTCCGGGTGGCGGATGGCGCTGGGGGTCTTGCTGGGCGGCGCCCTGAGTATTTTCAATAAACGCTGGCTGCAGGGCAGCGTCCGGGCGATTCTGGATGAGGCGGTGGTAACGCAGAATGCGCGGGTTCCCGGCTTCACTGCTTCAAAGCTCATCTTGCGATACTTCATCATCGCGGTGGTCATCGGCGCGGGCGTTTGGACGGGATCTTTCGATCCGATCGGGATCGGGATCGGATTTGCGGCCTTCGTCGGCGGGGTCATGATGGAATCGGTCTATCAGCTCTATTTATTCTTCAAATCGAACGAACCGAGTTCGGAAAACTCATCGAAAGAGTAGATTGTTTATGATGCACATACTGCAAGAACACGGAAAAGAGGTGGTGGAAGGGGCCGCGGGCCATACTCAGCATGTGGCGGAGGCGGCCGGGCAGGCGGCGCATGCGGCCGGGCACGGCGAGCACATCCCATTCATCGTCGAAAAAGTGAACGAGTTGGTGGGCCCCGCGATCTTCGAGTTGCAGGCGAAGATCATGCCGCAGATCTACCACGCGGTTAAAATCTTCGGGCCGCAATGGCCGGGAGAGGGCAAATCATACGCCCAGTACGTGGCCGAAGGAATGCTGCCGATTCCGACCCAGGTGGTCATGTTCGGCATCGTGATCCTGGTCGCCGTCATCGGATTGTTGCTGCTGCGCGGCAAGCTCTCGGCCGAGGCTCCGAACAATCGGCAGCAGACGTTGGAGGTCGGGGTCGAGGCGATTCGCGAGCTGTTGTCGGATCTGGTCGGGCCGACCGGAATGAAACATTTTCCCGTGGTGGCGACCTTCGGAACCTTGATCCTGGTCTCGAACCTGCTGGGAATGATGCCCGACATGGTGGCGCCGACGGCCAGTTTCAACGTCACGCTGGCCCTCGCGCTCAGCTCATTTCTCTACTACAACTACGTCGGCATCCGTGAAAACGGAATCGTGGCCTACTTCAAGCATTTCGCGGGGCCGATCCCGAACATCTTCATCATGCTCCTCATGTTTCCGATCGAGATCGTCAGTAACCTGGCGCGAATCATGAGTTTGAGCATGCGGCTGTTCGGCAACATTTACGGCGAGGAACAGGTCAGCGGCGCGATTGCGGCGATGATGCAATGGGGCGTCCCCCTGCTGCTCATGCCCCTGGCCCTCATGACCTCGGTCCTGCAGACATTTATTTTTATAGTGCTGTCGATGGTCTACCTGGGCGAAGTTTCGCATCATTCGGAAGAGCATCACGGCGAACATGGGCACGCCACGGCGGCGGCCCACTAACGGCAACTGATGCCCATGGCCGGCGCCGTTTGAATTCGGTTTCATCTTTCAGGATCGCGACCAACGCAGTGTGGAGCTTGCAATCCCCCAGGATCTGCAATGAAACCCTGGCGTCGCATTCATCTCGAAGCCGGAGACGATCAGCCCGCCCGTGAGCATCCTTTGATCGACCATGACCGATCGAGAGGCGAGATTTATATTCATTACTTTATTCCTTTCGCCGTCGGCCGGCCATTAAGCGATCCCAATCAATCTCACAAAGGAGACTCTTATGAAACGTAATCTGATTCGTCTGGGCCTGAGTCTGGCGGCAACGCTCTTTGCGGCCATGCCGGCTTTCGCCCAAACTCCGGGCGCGGCTGAAGAGGGCGGCGGCATCAGCCGCGGCCTCGGTTTTCTCGGCGCGGTGATCGGTTTCGGTATCGCGGCCGGGCTCTGCGGGCTCGGTCAAGGGCGCGTGGCGGCTGCCGCTTGCGAAGGCATGGCGCGCAATCCCGGCGCCTACAACCGCGTGCAGTTGGCCCTGATCCTGGGTCTGGCGTTTATCGAAACCCTCGTGATCTTCACCTTCGTGGTGGTTTTGATCAGGGTTCCGAACCCCTAAGCGAATCCAGACAGGCTGAATTGAGCCACGGGCGTACCTTTCGGTACGCCCTATTTTTTTGGCGAGTTAACAAAATGTCAAAAAATTTTATCCCCGATAATTGCTAGGTGACGCCCCTCGGCCGGTTACGTATGCTGCGCCTGTCAGTCAAGAACTGTTTCGTTCGTCATCCGGCCGAATCATGGCCGAATTGAAGCGGAGGTCTGTCTACGGGCCTCCGCCGTTTGCCCGCGTCCTTTTTCGGGCGAAACAGACGTAGATACTCCTGCGAGTTAGTAGAAGTGATCAGAAACCAACAACCCATTCCAAAGTCAGAGGTTCTGATGAAGAAACAGATACTCTTAATAGCAGTAGTCATGGCTGCCATCGCGGCAGTCTGGTCTTTAAAGACCAATGCGGCCTTCCAGGCCAGCCTGACGGTCATCAGTTGGAACGTGGAATCCGGCGACTCAAACCCCACGGTTCTGGCGCAACGAATCGCCAACGTCAATGGCGCGGACATCTGGGGATTCTCGGAGGTTGACGCGAACACGATGCCGGCGGTCTTCGAGACGGCGGCCGAGAATGGAGAGGGCGCAAACTTTCGGCGGATTCTGGGAACGACGGGCGCCGCCGACCGCCTGATGATCATCTACGACGCCGACCGCTTCATCCTGATCAGCAGCCAGGAACTGAACGAGATCAACGTGACCGGCACCGTTCGGGCGCCGCTGGTCGCCAGACTCCAGGACCGGCTGAGCGGGAAAGAGTTCCTGTTCATGGTCAATCATCTCTACCGCAGCAGCACGAGCGGACGGCTCCAACAAGCTCGTCTCCTGAATCAATGGGGAAGAGCCCAAACCCTTCCGGTGATCGCCGTGGGAGACTACAACTTCGACTACGCGGTGACCGGGGGAGATACCAATCATGACCAGGGCTACGATCTGCTGGTGGCCAACGGAGTCTACCGATGGGTTCGACCTGCGACCCTGAGGGGCACGCAATGCAGCGAAGGCGTCACCAATCCGACCTCAGTGCTGGACTTCATCTTCACCGTCGGCGCGGCGCAGCGGTGGCCGGGAACATCGACGATCCTGACCGTCGCCAACGACTGCCCGGACAGCGGAACGCAAACCAGTGACCACCGGATGGTGCGGGGCGTCTTCACGCTGACCCCCTGAGGATGTATGAGATTTAAACCGCGAACGACTGGGAATTATCCAGCTTTCGCGGTCAAGCATCAAAACTCCAGAGATTTACTTTGACTTTCCCCCATATGCCCGTGACACCAAGATCTGGTCTGAAGTGACCAGTCAGTACTGAGAGCTGTACTGATCCTGCCGATGCGTTGCTGAGGGCCGGATCTTGGTGTGCGGGACATATCCCAGCCGCCGCTCATTCGTAACTCGTCACATTCCGCGATTTTTCCCGATGGCGCTCGAAGGCCAGTTCGATCAGCCGGTCGATCAGCTCACGATAGCCGATGCCGCTGGCCTCCCACAGCTTGGGATACATACTGATTGAAGTGAATCCGGGCAGGGTGTTGATCTCGTTGATCAGCAGTCTTCCGGTCGATCGCTCCACGAAGAAGTCGACTCTGGCCAGACCGGCCCCGTCGATCGCCTGAAAAGCGCGAACGGCCAACTGCTGGACCTCAACCGTGGCCTCGGCGCTCAACTCGGCGGGGATCACCAACCGGGCGCCGTTGCCATGAATGTATTTGGCCTGGTAGTCGTAAAATTCGGCCGTCTGCGGAATGATCTCTCCCGGCAGGCTCGCGACCGGGGTGTCGTTACCGAGCACGCTGACTTCGATCTCGCGCGCATCGATGCCGCGCTCAACCACGATTTTGCGGTCGTATTTGGCCGCCAGCGAGATGGCCGCGCTCAGGCTCGCAGCATCGGTCGCCTTTGAAATCCCGACCGAAGAGCCGAGATTGGCCGGTTTGACGAAACAGGGGAATCCCATCTCCCGGGCCACGCGCGCTTCCAGGGCGGCCGGTTCCGCCTCCCACTGGCTCCGCAGGAAATGGGTGAAATCGACGATCGGCAGCCCGGCCTCGCGGAAGAGCCGCTTCATAATCACCTTGTCCATCCCGTTGGCCGAGCCCACGACGCCGCATCCGACGTAGGGAAGATCGGCCATTTCGAGCAGACCCTGAATGGTCCCGTCCTCGCCGTACGTGCCGTGGAGTACGGGAATGACCACATCCAGCCGGTCGCGGCCCTCCGGCTGCCCTTCCGCTTTGAACCGCGCCAGTCCCCGGGCGGTCGGGTCTCCGAAGATGGCCACGTGCTGATCCGCGCGTTCCATGACCGCGCTCGGCAGCAGGTTGGTCGCCTCGCTCGAAGCCAGCCATTTACCTTGCTTCGTAATCGCGATCGGCACGACCTCGTACTTCTCCGGATCCAGCGCATTGATCACCGATTCGGCGGAACGCAGCGACACTTCGTGTTCACCGGAACGCCCTCCAAAGATTACGCCGACTCTGAGTCTCTTGGACAAATTTTCTCCTTCACGATCTAGTACTCTGTTAACAAAATCGGTTAATCAACCAGGGATTTCGCGTTTTTCGCGTCTTCCGCGGTCTCTCACAAAAACCTCAAGTGATTTGAGTTTTCAGGGTTGGCGGGATCACATGATCTTCTTGCCGAAAGCCGAGAGGATCAACTGTACACCCAATTCCGCGGTCCGGTTGGAGATATCCAGGACGGGATTGACCTCTGTCAATTCAAATGCCAGCATTTTGCCCGAATCGGCGATCTTCTCCATGGCCAGGTGGCTCTCGCGATAGGTCGGCCCGCCCGGAACCGGGGTTCCCACCCCGGGAGCATAATCGGGATCCACGAAGTCCATATCCATGGTGACGTGGAACCCGGCCGTCCGTTGCGAGGCCAATGAGATCGCTTCGTCCATCACCGCGCTCATTCCGCGTTCATCCAGTTCGCGCATGGTGACGACCCGCACTCCCGAAGCCCTGAGGACGACGGCCTCTTCGACATCGACGCTGCGGGCTCCGATCAAGACGCAATCTTCAGGATAGACTTTGGGCGCGAATCCGCTGACGTGGGTCAGCTCCCTGGCGCCGTGCCCGAGGATGGCGGCGAAAGGCATGCCGTGGATGTTGCCCGAGGGCGAAGTCTCCGGAGTGTTCATATCGCCATGAGCATCGAACCAGACCACTCCGACTCGCTCCTCGCGGCGGCGGTGGAACGCCGCCAGACCCGCGACGGTCCCGATGGCGATCGAATGATCGCCGCCCAGCACGATCGGGACGGAATGTGATTCGAGCGCGCCGTAGACCTGATCGGCCAGTCGCTGGCAGGCGCCGGCAATCTCCGGCAGGTACTTAACGCTGCTATCGGCGATCTGCATCATCTCGGCGTTACGGACACTGATGTTGCCGGCATCGGTCACTTCGACTCCCAACCGCTCCAACCGCGTATTGAGCTCGGCGACACGAATCGCTGAAGGCCCCATGTCCACTCCTCGCCGGTCGGCGCCCAGGTCCATCAAGACGCCGATGATCGTCGCTTTCCTTTTCAACTCAGACATAAAACGTCAAGCTTCACAGTCTATTACTACTCCGATCCTGAACCGCACTTGCCTCATTTGATGGATTTGATCAACGTAAAGATCCGATCGTGTTTGCTCCGTTGCCGAAGGGCCCGGAACATAAACCGGCCGAATCCCACGTCGTTGAGCATCTTCATCATCTCGTCCGTCGTGTAGAAACGCGCATTGGCTTCGCTCTTATCGCGCCTGATGTAACGATAGAAATTTCGTCGGGCGGACTGCATGAAGGATGTGGGAGCGATCTCCGGCGCCATCTCGTCGGCGATCAGGAGGCGACCGCCGGGCTTCAAGACCCGGTAGGCTTCGGCGAGAAATTTCTCGCTCTGCATCCGGTGAAAGGCCATGACTGAAGTGATCAGGTCCAGGCTGTTACTCTCAAAGAAGAGCTTCTCCAATGACATCGCCCGCCATTCGATGTGCAGACTCAACTTGGCGGATTGGGCCGCCAGCCGCGCCTGCTCGAGCTTGTCGCGGGTCTCCTCGACTCCGACGATTCGCCCCTTTTCACCGACCTTCCCCACAAACTGGCGAGCAATGATCCCGGTTCCGGTCGGAACGTCGACCACCTTCATGCCCGGGAAAGGCTCCGCCGCCTCGATGATCGTGGCGATCGTGCTCTTGTAATCGAGCCCCGTGCGCCGGCGAAAATCGTTGGCGATCTGCTCTTCAAACTGGCTGAGCCAGGTTGCAATCAACGGTCGCTTCTGTCGTGGAAGCGCCAGTTTGGGCATCTCCTCGCTAACGGATTGCCCCGTGTCCAGGATCGTAGCGTCTTCTCTCCGCATCATGGGGGTGTCTCCCTCAAGATAAAGCCTCTTCACTGGGGGAAGAAACTGCTAACGCTTTGTTAACAGTTGACAGCTCGCGGCTTCACAATCCGGCGGACTACCGGACCGGGAATAGCGAAAATCAAGGCTTCAGCCGATACAGCATACGGGGGAACGGAATTGTCTCTCTCACATGCTCCAGACCGCAAATCCAGGCGACGGCACGTTCGATACCCATGCCAAATCCCGCATGTGGCACGCTACCATATTTCCGTAAATCCAAATACCAATCAAACGCTTCTTCCGGCAACTCATGTGCGCGAATCTTTTCGGTCAGCAAATCCAGCGAGGAGGTTCGTTCGCCGCCTCCGATGATCTCGCCGTAACCCTCTGGCGCCAGAACATCGACACACAAAGCCAGCTCCGGACGTTCCGGATCGGACTCCATGTAGAAGGCTTTGACCGCCGCCGGATACCGATGCACCATGACGGGCCCCTCGAACTGATTTGAGAGAAAGGTCTCATCGGGGGCTCCGAAATCACCGCCCCATTCGAAGGGATTCTCCAACTTGCCTTCAGTATACCCTTGATTGAGCAACTTCACTGCATCATCATACTGCAAACGGGCGAAAGGTGGGGCGATTTTTTCGAGCATGCTCGTTTCTCTCTCGAGTTGTTCTAACTCTTCACGTCTGTTTTCTAACACACGCCCCAGAATATGGCTTATAAAATTCTCAGCCAGCGTCATAATGTCGTCTAACTTGGCGTAAGCAACCTCCGGCTCGACCATCCAGAACTCGGTGAGATGGCGCCGAGTCTTAGATTTCTCCGCGCGGAAAGTGGGCCCGAAGCAGTAGACCTTCCCGAAGGCCGCCGCCGTCGCCTCGTTATAGAGCTGTCCCGATTGCGTCAGGTACGCCTTCTCATCGAAATATTTGGTCTCGAAGAGCGTGGTCGTCCCCTCGCACGCGGCGGGCGTAAAGACCGGCGTGTCGCAGAGAATAAAGTCCCGGTTGTCAAAGAAATCGCGCACCGCGCGGATGATCTCGTGCCGGACGCGCAGAATGGCGTGTTGCCGCCTCGACCGCAACCAGAGATGGCGCTGATCCATCAGGAACTCCACCCCATGCTCCTTCGGGGAGATCGGATATTCGCGCGCCAATTGCACCACCTGCAGGTCCTTGACATCCAGCTCGTAGGTCCCGGGCCGCTTCGGATGTTCACGCGCGACCCCGGTCACGATAATGGACGATTCCTGGGTCAGCGACTCGGTATCGGCCCAGCAGCGCTCGCTGACATCTTTCTTGGAGACGACTCCCTGAATGATCCCGGAGCCGTCGCGGAGTTCCAGAAAACCCAGCTTCCCGCTCGAGCGCTTGTTATAAAGCCAACCCTTGATGGTAATCTCGTCCCCGAGATTCTTTGAGATTTCCGATATATATGTCTGTTTCATAGCTCTAAAACAACAGGTACGGAACGGGCACCTGTTCCGTCAACCAAACTCCATTCGCTGAAAGGTAGAAGAGAAAACCTGCCTCCTGCATCTCGCCCGCTCTGACTCGCAGCACCACGGGCTGGCCATGCCTCTGACCGACCCGGTGGGCCGTCTCGAGGTCGGCAGACAGATGAACATGATGGCGCCGGCCTTTAATCAAGCCCTGCTCCTTGATCGAAGGCAAAAACTTCTCCGCCGTGCCGTGATACAGAACCGCGGGCGGCAATGCGGGTTCATACTCCAGGTCGACCTCGATCGAATGACCCTGATTGGCTCTGATCATCAGACCATCTTCACTGTACGAGAACCGCTGCTTGTCATTCCGGGCGACCACTTCACGCAGTTCTTCGGCGGTCAGCTTGACGCCATGAGCGCGGCACTTCGACAACAGCTCTTCAACCAGGGTCCACCCCGCCTGGTCGAGCTGAAGTCCGATCTTTCCGGGATTGTGCCGGAGGACCAGGCTCAAAAATTTACTGGTCTTGACCAGTCTTTGCTCCATGGTCATAAGTTCTCCAACTCCGCTCTCAGCGCCGGGTACTCTTTCATCCCCGGCTGACTCATAGCATGCAAGACCGTGGCCACCGCCGGTTTTATATACTTTTGATAGACTTCGCCGCGCCCGACCACCGCCGTTTGATATGAGAATGTACCGATTGCCTTCAGTTGCCGCTGAACTGTCATTAAGCTGAATTCAGATCTAAGTTCAGCCAGGTCGATTGGCGGCAATCGCAGCTCCGATCGGAGGTGATGAAAGTAGTCTTGATAGGTTTCGACCCAGGCGTCATCCGGTAGTTGGAGCCGGCGTTCAACGAGCAGCGGTACCAGGTCGTAGGTAACGGGCCCGATCCGGGCGTCCTGATGATCGATGACCCTCAACTCTCCGTGCGAATCGACCATCAGGTTCATGCCGTGATAGTCGCGATGGGTGAGGGTCTGGGACCGCGAAGCCAGTTCGACCGCGATGGCCTGCAAATCCGCCTTGATCGCCTGCTCCCGGTCCGGCGCAAAGGTCTGATGCCGCAGACTGTCGAAGAAATGTTTGAAGAAATAGTTGAGTTCCCACGACAGTTTCTCTTCGTCGAAGGCCAGCCGGCTGGCGACCGATTTCAACTCGTGGGCCAACGGGGTCGCAGCCTGAATGTGCACGATCAGTTCGATGGCCCGGCGCAGCATGCGGTCGGCTCCGGTCGGTTCGGCCTCGCTGAGCCATTGGGTCAGGCTGCAATCACCCAGGTCTTCCTGGAGGATGATTCCTTCTGCCCCCACCACCTCGATCACCCTCGGAACCGGCAACCCGGCCTGTTCGAAGAGGCGGGTCACATCCAGATAGGAGTTTTCCTGGGGATTGAAGGGCGCGGCGTAGAGACTGATGATAAAAGTCTCGTCCGGTTTCGCCGCGGTCGCGACCCGGTAATATTTGCGGGTGGAAGCATCAGGCGTCAACGGCTGGAAACGCACCTCGGGCAGCGGAATTCCAAAATAGCGTGCCGTAAAAGCGATGACCTGCTCTGTGCTCGAATCGCCGGTGACTTCAGGTAAGCCGCCGGTCTGCATCGTGGTAGTGGTGATCTTGTTGTCCATAGTCACAGTGTCTCTATCCGGCTGTCTCTATCCGGCGGGGCGAGATGTCAATGAGCGGTCACAGACTGCTCGCTAAAGCACGCGGACACAACTGGGGGGTACTCAACGCCTACTAACATCGGATGGTACCATCACCCGATAGGCACGACAAGGTTTTCGCCAATGACCTCGCCGGAAAGGACTTTTTGGGAAGGCTCCGGGCCCGCGAGCCCGCGGGGAACGATGACCATCCGGCGAAATTCCGCGCCCGCCGGGATGACCACGTCGTCACCGACGACGCATTCGGAGAGTCTGGCTCCGCTCTCGACCCTGACCCTCTTCCACAGGACCGAGTTTTCGACCTGCGCGCCCTCCTCGATCCGGCAACCCTCGCCCCAAATCCCGCGAGAATCGGCAGAGCCCGAACCCCGCGCCAATTCAAGGTTGATCGCGAGATAGCGTTCAAGCGTGCTCAATTCGTACCAGGCTCCGGCCCCAACGTGCGCGCCGATCCGGCGCCCCTCGGCCATGGCCCTCGGATAGACATCCTTGACCGAATCGGAGAAGACGCCGCGCGGGATATAGTCGAAGATCCCGGGTTCGAGAACGTGAATCCCCGTGAACATCAACGGCGCCGAGGGTGAATGGGGGTGGCCAGTAGGGTGGCCAGTGGGGTAATCGGCGAAGCCGGTGACGCGGCCGTCGGCCGAGACCGCCACCTCCCGGAAATGTTCAAACGCGGAGTTGGGCCGCAAGACCAGGGTGGCCAGGGCTTGCTGCTTCCGGTGAGTTTCGAGCGCCGCCCCCAGATCAAGCTCCGTGACGATCTTGCCGTTGATGACGACGAAGGTCTCACGATCGAGCCGCTCGCGCACTCGATCCAGCGCCCCGGAGGTGCCCAGAATCTCCGGCTCCTCCAGCGAATAGTCGATTCTCACGCCATAATCCGAGCCGTCGCCCAGTTGCTGCCGCACGGAGTCCGGTTCGTGATGAAGATTGATGATGACCTCTTTGAATCCATACCGCCGCAGGTAGTCGAGGGTGTAAGCGATGAGGGGGCGGTTGAGCAGAGGAATCGCCGGCTTCGTTCGTCCGATCGTCAATGGCCAGAGCCGCGTGCCGAAACCGGCCGCCAGAATCATCGCTTTCATGTGAGTCTTAACCCTTTCAGCCAGATCGCTGGACTCAAACCGCGAAATACGCGAAACACGCGAACTCATCCGGCTTTCGCGTGTTTCGCGTATTTTGCGGTTTCTAATCCAAATTCAAGAGACTTGCTTTTCAAAGTACTAGGCTACCTGCCCTGCCCGATGATCCGGATGCAGTTCAAACGTGCCGGGGGCGACCTTGCGGAATCGTTTGCTGCGACTCAGGCTGACGGCCAGAGTGATCAGTTGATGCTGTCCGCGGAATTCGAATCCGCCCTCGGCCAGGCGACGGTAGATTTCGGTGACGTGAAGCGGTCCATTGGCCTCGCGCAAGACGATGGTGGCCGCTTGGGGAATGCGGAAGTCGTTGAATCTAATGTTGCTGGAGTTCTCCGACTGCTGAATCTTGGCGACCTCGGCCTCGATCTCGGCCTCCGAGGCGCTCAGGGGCGCGCTCATCGGCGATGATGAGAGATCGGCGGGTCGGCGGGTCGTCGGCAACGAGACCGGCATCTGGCTGGTGGGCGGAGCGTACCTGGACGGCGGCGGAGCCTGCTCTTCGAGCAGTCCTTCCTGGGGAAAGAGGACGCGGCGCAGGGCCAGTTCGGTCTGCCCGATGATGGCGTTAAAGGTGGACAATTGCGAGCGGAGCATCTCGGCTTCGGCCTCGATCTCCGCCAATCGGATCTGAATCTTGCGCTTGGCTTCGCGGTTCTCATTCAACGAGCGCTGAAGCGCAGCGATAGCGGTGTCGTCAATCATACATTACCGGTCGCGATCGACTATGAATTGAGCGATGTCATTCAAAGCACATCGATATTTGCCCGCGGAGAAGGTGTTCAGGGCCTCCTGCGCGCGCCCGACGTAGAGATAAGCCTCTTCCCGAACCCGTTCCAGTTCCCCGTATCCGTCGAGCAGGGCCAACACCTCTTCCGCCCGTGCCGTCTCTCCCGCCGGCTCCTCCATCGCCGCGCGGACGACGGGAGCATACTGGGGATGCTGTTTAAGCAATCGAATTAAGGGCAGAGTCACTTTGCCCTCCCGCAGATCGCTCAGCACGGGTTTACCCAGTTTAGCGCTATCCGAGGTAAAGTCCAGCAGGTCGTCAACCAATTGGAAAGCGATCCCGAGATTGAGGCCGTAATCGGCCATGGCTTCCCGCTGTCGTTCGCCGGCGCCCTGGATGATCGCTCCGACCCCGCAACTCGCGCTGAAGAGATATCCGGTCTTGCGACTGACGATCTCCAGATACTGCTCTTCCGTGATCCGGACATTGCCGACCAGCGTCAGTTGAATCAACTCGCCCTCGGTCATCTTCCGCGTGGCCTCGGTCAGGGTGTCGAGAATCTCCAGGTTACGCTGCCGCAGCGCGGTCTCAAAAGCGGTCATGTAGAGCCAATCGCCCATCAGGACCGCGGTGTCGTTGCCCCACTGGTTGGAGACGGTCCGCCGTCCCCGGCGCATCTCGGCTCCGTCGATGATGTCATCGTGAACCAGGGTCGCGGTATGAAGGAACTCCATGACCGCCGCCATCTGAATCACGGATGAATTGATCTCTTCGTCGAGAACCTTGGCCGCGAGGATCAGGAGCGCGGGACGAACCCGTTTCCCGCCGGTCTGATGAAGATAGCGGCCGAGATGCGCGATAACCTGGATGTTGGAACGAGCCTGACGTTCAAACTCTTCCTCAACCGCGATCATTTCGTTTTGGATCAAGCGGAAGATCCGTTCGGCCGTGGTCTGTGCCTCTCGTGAGGAAGATGCGGAAACAATCTTTGCCATATGATCGGTCTTCAGTCTTCAGTTTTCGGTTCCCGGTTTTCAGCGCTGCGGATTGAGGACCGAAGACTGAAAACTGTGCTAATTCGATCGGTAGTTGGTGAACTGCATATCGATGCCGAAGTCCTGCCCGCGCAAGGCCGCAATCACCTCCTGCAGGAGATCACGATCTTTGCCGGAGACTCGCACCAGATCCCCCTGGATCGAAGGCTGCACCCGGATCTTCGTGTCCTTGATAAATCGCACGATCTCCTTGGCCTTTTCCGGCGGAATACCCTGTTGCAGTGTGATCCGTTGGCGCACCGTCCCCCCCAGTGCCGACTCGATCTTGCCGTAGGTCAGACCTTTGAGCGGCACGCCCCGTTTCACCAGTTTCGTCTGGAGGATATCATTCAGACTCTTCAACTTGTACTCATCCTCCGAACTGAGAATGATCGCTTCGTTCTTCTCGACCTCGATGCTGCTCTTGCTGCCCTTGAAATCGAATCTCGTCTGGACCTCTTTCAAAGCCTGATTGACGGCATTCGTCACCTCAACCGGATCGATGTTGGAAACAATGTCAAAAGTGTTTTGCTGCGCCATAATCTATCAACTACGAGAAGCCTTGTTCTCTCCAGCAGGTTAGTAATAAAGTTTCGCCTGCTGGTGAAAGAATGTTCAAATATCTATCACGGCCCTGTTTTTAAAAATTAATAATTCACCGATTGACCAACATTTGTTTACCTTTAAATCGGGTATACCTGGCCCTTTCCTGGACAATCGCCAGGCAAGGCGAAACTTGTACCTTCATACTTGAGCATTGTCAACGCAGGCGGAATTCAATCAAGACGGAAAAGCCGCTTGAAATTGTCGCTCGTGATCCGCGCGATCTCCTCGACGGTAACTCCCTTGATCTCCGCCAACTTGGCGGCCGTGGCCGTGACGAAGGCCGGTTCGTTGCGCCGTCCCCGGTGCGGCACGGGGGCCAGATACGGACAATCCGTTTCAATCAGCACTCTCTCCATCGGGACCGATCGGGCCACCTGGCGCAGATCCTCCGCGTTTTTGAAACTTATCACGCCGGAGAAGGAAATGTGAAATCCCAGTTGGAGGGCCGCCTCCGCCAACCGCTGCGTGCCGGTGAAACAATGAATAATTCCGCCGATCTCCCGCCCGCCGCCTCCGACCCAACTCTCCTGTAGAACAGAGATCGTCTCATCTTCGGCGTCACGCGTATGGATAATAACCGGCAACCGGCGCTCCAGCGCCAATTCTAGTTGCCGGCTGAAGACCTGCCGCTGGATCTCCCTCGGGCTATGGTCGTAATAAAAATCGAGACCGATCTCGCCCCAGCCGATCACCTTGGGATGTGCGCTCATCTGCAACAGTTTCTGCTCCAGAGTCGGGTCATATAGACTCGCTTCGTGCGGATGCACTCCCATGGCGGCATAGATAAAGGGATATCTTTCTGCCAGCTCCAGGCCGACATCAAGGGATCCCTTTGCAATCTCGCTGCCACAAATTTCTAGAAAGAGATCGACCCCGGCTTCGCGCGCGCGCGCGATCACTTCGGCCCGATCAGCATCGTATTGCGGGACATCGAGGTGGGCGTGTGAATCGATAAACATCGGTGAGGACGTTGCTCACAAAATTGGTTTACAAACCGCGAAACACGCGAAAGGTGTTTGATTCCGTGTGTTTCGCATATTTCGCGGTTTAGAATCTGATTTCAAAAGACCTACTTTTCAAAGTAGTGAGCCTATTTCAACCGTGCTCCGTTCGGGACCTCTTCCGAAAATCCCGCCAGAATGGGCCGGCCCTCTTCACCGATCGAAGCGGCGAGAATCATGCCGTTCGATTCGAAACCGCGCAGTTTCCTGGGCGCCAGGTTGGCCACGACGATCACTTTGCGGCCGGGCAACTTCTCCGGATCGTAATATTGAGCGATCCCCGCCAGGACCTGGCGCGGTTGGGCTTCGCCCAGATCGATCGTCAAGCGCAACAACTTGTCGGCTTTGGGCACCCGCTCGGCCGTCTTGATCTCGCCGGCGCGCAGTTCGACCTTCGTGAAATCTTCGATGTTGATGTAGGCCACGCCGGGAGTCGCTTCCGCGGCGGCCGGAGCCGCCGGTTGAGGCTCGGTCGAAGTGGCCGCGGCGGGCGCGGCGGGCGCCGATTGAGCCGGCGCCGGTGTAGTCGTGGAGTCCGTGGTCTCGGCCTCCTGCTGCTTGATTTCAGCCATAATTACTTTCTTGTCCAATCTTGGAAAAATAGGTTTGATCTCTCCGATCTGCGTCCCCTGAGTCCAGCGCCCCCACTCCAGGGAGGCGGGCTTGACCTGATTGACCGCTCCGCTCTGACCCAACTGCTCCCAGATGGTCTGGGTCGATTCGGGCAGGGCCGGGGCCAGCAACACGGCCAGATGGCGCAGGGTCTCGGTCGCGGTATGCAGGACCAGCCTCAGCGCATCCTGCTGATCGGGCTGTTTGGCCAGATCCCAGGGTTTGGTGTCGGAGATGAATTTGTCCACTCGGGCGATGGCCGTCCAGGCGGCCTCCATCGCGCGACTGAAGTTATATTGATCGAATTCACGATCGAAGTCGGCAAAAGCTTTAGAGACGGCGTCCCGGACCTCTCCCGCCCGCGCCTCCAGCGCGGCCGTGGAAGGAGCCAACGCCGGAATCTCGCCGTTGCAATAGTTACGGACCATGGTCAGAGTCCGGCCGGCCAGATTTCCCAATCCGCTGGCCAGATCGGCATTGACGCGATCGATCAGCGCCTCGTAGGTGAAATCTCCGTCCTGGCCGAAGACCATCTCGCGAAGACAGAAATAACGCACCGCATCGGTCTGGAAATAACGCGGCAGAACCGCCAGATCGATGACATTGCCCAGCGTCTTGGACATCTTGCGTCCACCCGACAGCCACATCCCGTGCGCATAGACCGTCTTCGGCAACGGCTCGCCGGCGGCCAGCAGAAAGGCCGGCCAGTAGACCGTGTGAAAGCGTAGAATATCCTTGCCGACCAGTTGGAGATCGGCCGGCCAGAACTTTCGATAATGCGCCTGTCCGCCGAACTGCTCGTTGCCGTATCCGATCGCCGTGATGTAGTTGGTCAGGGCATCGAACCAGACGTAGATCGTATGGGCCGGATCGTCCGGCACCGGCAGGCCCCATTTGACCGAGACCCGGCTGATCGAGAGATCGTTGAGCCCGCCGCGCACGAAATTGACCACCTCGTTGCGCCGAACCTCCGGCCGAATGAACTGCGGGTTGGCCTCATAATATGCGAGCAATCGATCCTGAAAGGCCGAGAGTTTGAAGAAATAGCTCTCTTCGGCAATCCGATCGAGCGGGCGTTCGTGCGTCGGGCAGCTAAAGACTCCGTCCGGCCCCTCCTTCGCCTCGCCCTCGGAATAGAACTCATTGCAATTTCCGCAGTACCACCCTTCATATTTGCCTTTATAAATGTACCCTTCATCCCGCACGCGCCGCCACAGCCGGTGGACCCCCTCCAGATGGTACGGGTCGGTGGTCCGAACCCAGTGATCATTGCTCATCCGGTACGGCTGGAAGGCCGCCTTGAACTTATCAACGTTCTGGTCTACCAGTTGCTTGATCGGCAAGCCGGCCTTTTCGGCCGCTCGCTCGATATTGATGCCATGTTCGTCGGTGCCCGTCAGAAAGAAGGTATCGAGCCCGCGCTGGCGTTTGTACCGGGCCACGGTATCGGCGATCAATGTAGTATAGAGATGCCCAAGGTGCGGAGAAGAATTGACATAATAGATAGGTGTTGTAATGTAAAACTTGTTCATGCGCTGTTTGGTCCAAATTCTACGAACTGTCGCTAAATTCAATGAATAAGTCTATAGATAGATGCTGTAATGTAAAACTTGTTCATGCATTCTTTTGTTCAAATTCTACAAATCAGTCTATAGATAGGCCATTTTTAACGATGAGTCGGGATTTAGCAAATAGCGCTGATCGCGGAGCTCGCACTATACTGGAGTAGTCGCAAAGACGAACCCGCCGGATACGATAAAACTAACGGAAAATAATCGCTTTTCCGCGGTTTCCATCATCCTTCCCGGCGCCGTCGGCTCAATCCTTGCTAAATCGAAACGAGGTTCTTAGTTCTTGATGATGCGAAGAGTTTTTGTTTCAACCATCTGCACTGTGCTCTTCACCGCGCTGACCTGGGCCGGATCGATCGACCGCAGGCCAGGGGATGTCAATCCCTTCCTTGAAGCGGACAACCTGATGACCTTCGGTGAAGACGTGGAGCGTGACAAGCAGGCCCTGGCGGTCGCCGAGCGGTCTCTGGGCAGCGAGACGGGCAACTATCAATGGCAGTGGCGGGTCTCCCGCGCCGCGTTCTACGTCGGCGACAGCGCCCCCAAGACCGAGAAGCTGCGCTTCTATGAGCGCGGGATCGCCGTCGGACAGCAGGCGATCGCCCTCCAGCCCTCATCCGTCGAGGGCCATTTCTGGCTGGCCGCGAACTACGGCGGTTACAGTGAAATGAAAGGGGCCTTTAAGGCGCTGCGAATGGTCAAAAGTATTCGCGCCGAGATGGAGACGGTCCTCAAGCTCAACGACCGCTACCAGGACGGCAGCGCCTACCTGGCGCTGGGCGAGATCGACCGGCAACTGCCCTGGCTGCTGGGCGGAGATACGAAACGGGCGATCACTCGACTCGAGCAGGGGCTCCGAGTCGCCCCCACCAACCTGGAGCTGAAACTGGGGCTGGCCCGCGCCTACCAGGATGAGGGCCGCAAGGAGGATGCGCGCCGCCAGTTGCAGGAGATCCTGGAACGGCAGGTCAATCCCGCCAAGGCCAAATCCGAACGCGACGTTCAAGAGAAGGCGCGACAGCTAATCAAAAAGCTGTGAGAGGCTCTTTAAATGAAGCTCGGTGAGGCGTCCAAGTCATTCTCCAGTTTTCGAGCCCAGATGGTGGCCTTCATCGGGGTCACGCTCGTGTTGACCACCATCGTGCTCTACCTGGTCAATCAACGGTCGGAACGCCGGATCACCGAACAGACCGAACAGTACGTTCAGTCGACCATTCAGGCCGTCGATCTGGCCCTCCGATCCACCAACGAGGGGAAATATCTCTACAAGCTGGTGGATCCGCGGTTGGGCGGCACCCTCCCGGTCAATTCCGAGAGCATTATTCGCCACATCCTGGTCGTCGATTCCGTGACCAAGGAGATCTCCGACAGCACGGACGAAGACGACATCAATCAAAAGCTCGATACCGCGATCGAGGACCTGCCGAGACTGAAAGCGGGCGACCTCAAACGGGATATCGGGCGGCACAACGACGACCGGGACCATACGATCGAGTTCTCTCATGAGACCGAGAAGACCAAGCGGACCGTCATCATCGTGATCTCGATGAAACGGTTCTACCGGGTGATCAAGGCCGGAGAGCGCGACCGGCTGATCGCGATCGTCCTGCTCGGGATCTTGCTGGTCGGTGTGATCTCCTCATTCAGTAAACGCTTCACGCGCCCGATCACGAATCTGGACCAGGCGGCCCAGCGGGTGGCCTCGGGCGAGCTGGATTTCAACGTTCCGATCAGCGGCTCCAATGAGTTCAAGACCCTGGCCAGCACCTTCAACGAGATGCTGACCGGGCTCCGCCGAAACCGGGACCTGGAAGAGCAGTTGCAGCGCGCCGAGCGCTCGGCGGTGATCGGGCGGCTGGCGTCCGGGATCGCCCACGAAATCCGCAATCCGCTCAACTTCATCAATCTCTCGATCGACCATCTGCGGGAAAAATTTGCGCCTCCGGTCGAGGCGGCGCGCTCCGAGTACACCCATATTCTGACCACCATCAAAGACGAGTTGTCCCGCCTGAACCGGCTGGTCAGCAACTTTCTGAGCTATGGCCGTCCGGCCAAACTCAAATTGCGCGAGATCGATGCCCGGTCGCTGATCGAAGAGGTCCGGTCGCTGGTCGCCGTGCAATCCGAAGAGCAGAACGTCAAGATCGATATTCACCAGAACGGCGACGGCAACAACCGGATCCAAGCCGACGCCGAACAGCTTAAGACCTGTTTTTCCAACCTCATGATCAACGCCGTCCAGGCCATGCCAGATGGCGGAACCCTCGAGATCAGCTTGAGCCCCAAGCCGTCGGAGGTCGAGATCGCTTTTTCGGACACCGGCTCGGGGATCACCCCGGAAGCGCTGGGCCAGATCTTCGAACCTTACTACTCGACCAAAGAGACCGGCATCGGTCTGGGTCTTCCGCTCACCAAAAAGATCATCGAAGAGCATGGCGGCCAGATTTCGGTTCAGAGCGACCCCGCCCAGGGAACCAAATTTACCTTGACCCTCCTTCGCGAACCGGAGCCGTAAAGGGTTGCGGATTGAGGTTATAATAGTCTATCTTTTCGCTATCAAATGAGCGACTGGCAATTGGACTTTTGAAAACCCACAACTAAATTCCGCCATCCGTAATGGAGAAGATAATGGCTCCGAGGAAAATCCTTGTTGTCGACGACGAAAAAA
>DATEFT010000193.1:0-3758 GCA_035280505.1 Blastocatellia bacterium
AACTCTATTCTCTCAAGAGTTAGAGTCTCCGGGAACCCCGGGGCGGTTCATTGCCTCAGCATCTTTGTTACTGATGCCTTACTTCGAATCCCGTTCACCCTCTGCCTTGACCTCGCGATTGTTGTTGAAATCGCCGCTCCATTAGACGGGCTTAACGAGTGTAAACAAATTCCCACCACTCGCTTTTGGCTCCCTGACGGCCTTCGGCATCCACGGCCCATACGCGCCACCGTCCCGGTTGCGCGCCGACGAAGTTGAAAGTGTGGCTTGTCGTCTTCGACTCGGCCGTCCAATTACTAACGCCTCTAAGTTGGTTATTCCAGTCGGGTGACGAAGGCGAGCGAAAATCTATTTCAACTTGATAGCTTGCGGCTCCTGACACCATTTCCCAAACGAGCCTGGTTTCGCGCGGGTAATGATCGAAAACCGATTTACTGGCCGGAGCGACCAGTTTAGGAGCCGGGAGAGAGACTGTCACATTCTTATCCGGCTCAACAGCAAATGTCCGCTGTTCAGACCATTCTCCCCATCGGCCGTTGGTCTGCGCTCTAACGCGCCAAGTCCAGCCGCTAAGGTTCGACTCCTCAACCCTCGACCGTCCTAATTGAAACCGATAAGACAAGGAATGAAGCGTGGCATTATCGTAGAGAGGGAACCGCGCCTTCGCCGCTTTCACCTCCAGATGAAACCGTGCCGCGCCTGGGCAATTCGCCCAACTGAATACCCAGGCAACTTTTTTAGGATCTCCGCTTCCGCTGTTTGGCAGAACATCCGCCTGTTTAGGCGAAATTAACTGGGGCACGCAGGCGTACGTATTTGGAGGAGCCTTATCGGCAACAACCGGTGAGGTTCCTCCATCAGCAGCTCTCCTGGTCTTTTCCAGAGCGGAACGAAGACGATTTTCATCTAACGTGCCGACAAAATGCTCGATCACATTGCCCTCTTTACTGATGAAAAAGGATTGCGGAATGCCGGCGATTTGATAAAGCTCCCAAACTTTTCTTTCAGTATCGACCAGTGAGGTAAAGGTAAAATTGTTCTTTTGCAAAAACTCGCGGGCGACCTGTGGTTCTTCGTCGCTGACGGCGAGAATAACCAGGTCTTTGTCTTTGAACTCCCGATGCAGCTTTTCAAAGTCAGGCATCTCCGCCACGCACGGCCCACACCACGTCGCCCAGAAATTGAGTAAAACGATCTTTCCTCGTAGTTTCTGAAGGTTGATCTCTTTCCCACTCAAATCATTGAGAGTGAAATCGAGAGCCGGCTTGCCCAGAATCTTGGTGTTTTTCGCCGCTGATTCAAAATAGTCGAACTTTGCAACCTCTTCAGTACCTGCCGGCGGCTCGAAGAAGAAGAGATCGTCTGCCAGTGGTATATTCAGTTTGATATAGTTGAAGGTCGCAATTGTACTCGATGATGAAGTCGAACCCAGGCGAGATTCAGTTGTTGAAGTGTATTTCTCCCGCGCCACCAGATAACTGTTTTTTTCAATCCAATATTGCCGGCTGAATTTTGTTGGGCCTGATTCCGGAGATGAAATCTCAATCACGTAGCAGTTCAATTTTTGCCCCGCGATCTCTATCGCTTCTTCACGAAGCAAATTGACGGTTTGCTTGGAACGGGGAGGGCTGGATCCCAGGGCGGAATAGTTACGGATGTAACCGAGCGCTTCGGAGGCACTGTAATCGAACCATTCCTGCCTGGACGGTTTGCCATCAGCATCAGCTTCGCGCCTGGTGTAAGCCTTTAGCGCAGGCACATAGGTCCAAGTTATTCGGCCATCGACTATCTTGACCAGGCGATTATTGGAATCCTTCGCTTCGGTCCGAGAACGGTCCGAGGAAGCAACCCAAACCGTTCCGGCTGCTTGTTGTTTAGATTCCCCGATTAGCCCTTCCATTTCGGTCTTTTGTTCGGATGTTTTTCGATACTCAAACTGGTAGGTTTTGAGCTGCCGGTAAGTCTCCCGGACATTGCGAAGAATTTCTTCCGCACCGGGCTGAGTTTGCGCGGATGATCCAGACGAAATAGTAGAGACAAGGAGCAAGACAAGGAAGATAGTTCTTGCGCTGCGCATTTCCGTCTCCTTTTGTTAAGCCAGAGCAGGACAAGCTTGCTGAGGGATGGTTTTCAATGCTGGCGCGCACCCAGGACAATCAGGAAGCCGCGGTCAAACGACTGTCCCGATTGATTCACAATCAGCTCCGCGCTGAGCTGGCCGCCCACGGATCTTGAGTTTGACTGCCGCGGTCATCGCTTTGGTTCAAAAAGATACCTGACCCAGATGCATCTTATCATGTTTTTTAATACTCAGCGTTCCATTACGGCCGTATATTGCGCCGCGACGATTTTCCAGCGCGCTCCGCGCTTTATCCATACGAACGTATAGCGTTGCGATGACTGTCCGATTGACCCTCTGATTTCCCGGTTGACTAACCTCCGCGTGAAGGTGCCGGTCATGACTGCCGTCTCTTGATAGACCCGCACCACGTCGACCGTGTTGTTGTATGCGAAGTGATAGGCCAGAGTTGTTTTGTCATCGATTTCTTCCGCTTTACTCAAAACTTTCCCGTCGGAGTTGGTCACAATCACCTCATTGTCGAGGAGATCACCAAGCGCTGCTCTGTTTCTGCGGACTATCGCATCCAACCATCTATTGCCTAGTTCTCTCAATTCCCGCACGGCCATTTGATCTGGCTTCTCTTCCATATTCTTTACCTGAGCGATAATGAGGGGCATTACGATAATCACGAAGGCCAGGGTAAGTATCTGTTTCATGATCTGAATTCCTTCAATTCTGCGTCTCGATTTCTAAATGGCTACTTTCCGGGAAGACGCAAGAATCGTGCCCGGATAAGCTCCATGTCTCTCATATTTCGTGTCTTTCGCGGTTCGAAAATAAGTTCTTCAGCGATTCGATTTCTGAAATAGCATTCAGTTGATCGGCATTTGTCTGATCACTATAGACCTGAGGAGCACATACGAGATGGGATGTTTCCACTTGGATCTGCACTATTTGCGGAGCAGGTAACCGGACGAGGTTCGATCTGGTCCGGGTGAGAGCGCGAAACCCGCGAAAGAACAGGCACTTTCACGGGTTTCGCATTCTATTTATCCGTCCATCGCCAAAACTCGATTGATCCGTCAATGGCCGAGGGAAGGCGAGAATCCGGAAAGCAATCCCGGAGATCCTATGGTCTCCGGTAAATGGAGACTCAATCCCCGGGATTGCTTTCAGCATTGGGAGAAATGTTCTATGGAGTAGTTCTTGTGTTATTGATTAACACCGAGAGACTACTCGATCCGCGATCAGCCGTGAGCAGGTCGGGAAGGCGATCGCCGTTGAAGTCGCCTGCGACCAGACTAACAGGGGTTGTGCCAACGCCAAAGTTGGCCGCGGGCGCGGTCCGTACCACGGCTAATGGCATCACCTCAAAGTTTGGCGTGGGTGAGGTCTGGACAACGGCAGATGGCTCAATCTCATCGGCTGTGGATGAAAACGTGCTACTGGCGTTCAACAGCACGGAAACGGTGTTCGTTCCCGAGTTGGCCACCGACACATCAAGACGCCCATCATTGTTGAAGTCTCCGAACGCCAGAGAAGACGGATTGCCGAGAACCGCATAATTGAATGCGGCCTGGAAGCCTCCGCGACCGTTTCCCAGCAGGATCGAGACGTTGCTCGAACCCGAGTTGGCGGTCCCGATGTCGGCGAATCCGTCGCCATTCATGTCGCCCACCGCTACGGCAATCGGGTT
>DATEFT010000194.1:0-10915 GCA_035280505.1 Blastocatellia bacterium
ATTTTCTTGTTGGTTAGGCCGGGGAGGACCGGAATAGGTCCATGAGGGTCGCAACTTTGCAAGTTAAGTTGGAGGTTCGTGTGGAGCTATGATTTGGAGAGTGCGCAGGAAACGGCGATCCGGAAGGGCCTCGGTCAACCCACGTCACAAGTCCTTTAACAAGCAACAACTCGTGTCGATCTCGATCACCGTGTTGATCGGCGTGATTCTGACGGTGATGGCGGCGTTTCTGCCGTTCTATTTCTTCGCCAAGGCGCCGGCGACGGCCAATCGGGAGATCGAACAGCCCGGAAAGGCTGCGCCCTCGATCATGCGGCCGTCTGCCTTGACGCCGGAGGCCGCCGTGCGGGCTCCCGCCGGCGAGTTACCGGTGGCCGGCGGGATCGTGGCTCTGAAGCGCGAGGGAGAGCCGGTGCAGCAGGTTCCGGTCGAGGCCTTCGCGATTGCGGAGACGGAGGTCACCAACAGCCAGTACCAGGAGTTCGTCCGGGAGACGAAGCGAGCGGCGCCGAGCCATTGGCGGGACCGCGAATACCCGCCCGGGACCGCCACCGAACCGGTGACCATGGTGACCTGGCAGGACGCCGTCGATTACTGTGCCTGGTTGAGCCGCAAGCTCGGGGCGCTGGTGCGGCTGCCGACCGAGGCCGAGTGGGAGCTGGCGGCGGGGGGCACGAGCAGCTTTCAATATCCGTGGGGTAATGAGTGGAATGACGCCGCCGCGACATGTGCGGAGCGTGGAGGACAGGTTCACGCCGTCAAGAGTTATCCTGCGGGGCGTTCGCCGGTCGGGGCCTATGAGATGGCCGGCAACGTCTGGGAGTGGGTGGCCGACGAAGCCTTCGATCGGGAAGGGCAGCCGTTGATGAAGTCCGGGGCCTTCCTCAAGATTGCCAAGGGGGGAGCGGCCGACGAATCGAAGAGTTTCATCGGGACGCGGGCGCGCGCGGTCTTGCAGGCCGACCAGCCCCGTCAATATTTGGGATTTCGCTATGTCGTGATTCGGAAGAGACCGAATCTGCGGTCGGATTCCGTAGCCCGACATGTGCCGGATCGGGGGATTTGAGCTTTGAGCTTTGAGATTTGAGATTGCGCAGGACGACGATCTCAAATCTCAAATTTCAAATCTAAAATCTCAAGGTAGAGAGGTATCACCGCGCTATGGTTTTTCCGTCCAGTCTTACCGATTTCCGCGCCCGCAGGAGCATTCCTTCTCAGACATCCTGGGTGTTGATCGGAGCTTGCTTGTGGCTGGGCTGCTGGTCGGGGGCGGTTCGGGCCAACCCCTTACAGGCGCCGAGCGCGGCCCGGCCGAAGATCGAGACGACCGCGGACGAGACCGAGTCCCGGCCGGGAACGAAGTCCGCCGGCCGCGTGGCGAAGCCCGATCCGCGAGTCAAGAGAACCCAACCGGCGCGGACCGGCAAGAACGGCAACCTGATGGCCAAAGACGAGTCCGAGAGCGAGACGGGTCCCGCTCCTTCCGAGTCGGAGAACTCGAAGTTGAACGAATCCCGCGATCCCGGAACAGGGAAGTCGAGCTATTCGGCGTTGCTGCCGCTGATGTGGCCGGTCGTGATTAAAGGTCCGCTGCCGACCGTGGAGGTGATCGTCTCCAATTTCCTCGATCCGAAACAGGCGACGCCGGTCACGAAGGAAGAGTGGCAGGTGGTTCTGGCGCACGATGAAGAGTCGCTGCGCCGGGAGCCCGGCGACGAGTTTTTGAAGGCCCGTTCGTTGTTTGCCCGCGGACAGATCGCCTATCTGGCGGGCGACCTCACGGCGGCTTTCGCCGCATTCAATGAATCCACCCAGATCCGGCCCGATCTGTTGCTGGGGCATCTGGGCGCGGGCCGCGTCTATCTGGCCCGGCACTCGGTCTCGGAGGCGATCAAATCGTTTGAGCAGGTGACCCGGATCGATCCCAAGAGCACGGCCGGCCATAAGGGGCTGGGCGACGTCTACTACTTCTCGCGGCGTTACAACGAGGCGATCTCGATGTATCGGCGGGCGCGGGAACTGGGGTTCACCGGCGGCGAACTGACGAACGCCCTGGAACTGAGCCAGATTCAACTATTGCTCGTGGATCATCGCTGGCAGGAGGCGCTCCCCAGGTTGCGGACCCTCGCGGAGAACGCTCCGGGAGCCGAGGTCTTCTTCAATCTCGGACAGTGCTATCAGGAGTTGGACCAGCGATTCAGCGCGGCCCAGGCCTACAATCGGGCGATCGAGCTGGATCGCCGATCAGCCGTCGCGTATCTCGGTTTGGGCAACTTGCTTTTGGACAATCGCGAGTATCAAGCAGCAGCGGAGGCCATTGAACGCGCGGTGGCGCTCGACCCGGCGGGATTAAGAATTAACTTATTGCAAGCCCGCCGGAATCTGCAGGAGGCACGCAAGAAAGTGAAAGATCAGACCCGGAGGGCGCGCGGATGAGGATCTCATCAGAAGCCCCGTGGATGAGACTTTGTTTCGTCATTTCCGCTCGCTTCATATTATAATCGCCGGGCGACCCCCCCAGAGGGCTCCTAGGTCCCCCAATGATCTAGGACTGCTGCCAGCTCAACAGTTTGTTCTTTTTACAGGAGATGACGGGTTCTTCAGCCGAATCCCGTCGGAGATAGATCGGAGAAGCTGGGTATGAATAAACAGATCAAGATTATGATCGTCGACGATCATCAGATTGTGCGCACCGGCTTGTCGGTGGTGATCAATACTGAACCGGACATGGAGGTCGTCGCCGAAGCTTCAACCGGCAGTGAAGCGATCGAGAAGTTCCCTCAGTTTATGCCGGACGTCACACTGATCGACCTGCGGTTGCCGGGGATGGACGGAGCAGAGACGATCAGCGCCATCCGCAGGCAGTTCCCCTTCAGTAAGTTCGTGGTGTTGACCACCTATGATCACGATAGCGATATCTATCGCGCCTCCGAAGCCGGGGCGGCCGGTTATCTGCTGAAAGGGGTGTTGACCGCCGAACTGGTGAGAGCCCTTCGCACGGTGCATCATGGTTCGCGGTACTTTCCGCCGAAGATCGCCGAACGGCTCAAGCAGCGACAGGGGCAATCCGAACTGACGACCCGCGAGCGCGAAGTGCTGACCCTGCTGGCCCAGGGGAAGAGCAATAAAGAGATCGCGGCGGCCCTCGAGATCGCCGAGAACACCGTCCGGTGGTTCCTGACCATCATCTACAGCAAACTCGGAGTTCGCGATCGGACGCAGGCGGTGACCACGGCGCTCCGCCTGGGGCTGGTCAACCTGGGGAACGGGTGCTCGGCATAAATTCGAGGGTGTGGTTGAAGACCTGCATGAAGAGGTCGGCGCGTTCCTCCAATCGCCGGCGGACCGTCTCGACGTCGCGGGAGGAGTTGGCGATCAGGCGCACCGTCGTCTCGCCGATCTCGCAGCGCAGGTTGAGCACGCTGCCTTCGTGATCCCGATCGAGCGTATCGGCCAGCCGCAAGAGCGCCGCCAGCGTCCGCACCAGCTCCCGGTCCCGGTCATTGATCCGGGCATAGTAGGGGTGTTTGAGCTTGGGCACGGAGCTGCGATGGTAGCGCGCCACGTTGGCGATGACCGCGATCTCCGAGGCGGTGAATCCCGTCAATTCGCTGTGTTGAATGAGATAGGCCGAATGTTTGTGGTGGGCGGTGTGGGCGACGAAGTAGCCGATGTCGTGGAGCAGCGCGGCGGCGGCCAGCAGTCGCCGATGCTCGCCGCCGAGCAGATGCAGCGGGCGCAGTTCGTCGAACAGTTGTTGCGCCAGGTACGCGACCCGGTGCGCATGGTTCAGGTCGGTGTGATAGCGGCGCGCCAGCGCCAGCGCCCCGCGCAGGCTCGGATCCCGTTCGAGATGCGCGGGCGAGGTCGTCACCGTCTCGATGCGCCGCATGAGATGGGCGATGATCACGCCTTCCCGCAGCGCCCAGTCACAGGAGATCAGCTCCGTGACGTTCAAGATCTCCATCAGCGCTTCGAGCAACTGCCCGCCGGCGACGATGATCTCGGCGCGCTGGCGGTTGATCCCGGCCCGCCGAACGCGATCTTCCAGCGAGAGGGTGGCCAGCTCCTGGTTGAGCCCGCGCAATTCATCGAGAGTCAACGATAGATCCGTCGAGCGGCGCAGCAGACTGAGGAGGCTGTCGCGGCCGTTCTTGGCCTTCAGACGCCGGCGCGCGCTGAGCGCGCTGAGCGTATTGATCGTGCCGGAGGTGCCGTAGACGGCATCGAACCCGACGGCCTGAATCTCCTGGGCGCGATGCGCGATCAGCCCGCGCAGCTCCGAGCGCAGGTGGCGCAGCTCCTTCTCGCTGATCGGATCGCCGCGGACGAACTGCTCGGTCAGGCGCACGGCTCCGAGCTTGAACGAGATCAAGACCGCCGGTTCGCCGTTCTTGAGGACCGCCAGCTCCGTGCTGCCGCCGCCGATGTCGATCACCAGCGCGCGCTGCCGCCGCGACTGTTTGTATTTGACCGAGACGGCCAGCGCGATCAGCCGGGCCTCTTCGCTCCCCGACAACATTTCGATGTGCACTCCGGCCTCGGCGGCGGCGCGGGCGAGGAAGAGGTCGCGATTGGCGGCCTCGCGGACGGCGCTGGTCGCCACCGCGATCATCTCCTCCGCTCCATGCTCGTGCGCGGTCTGGCTGAACCGGCGCAGGCACTTGATGGCCCGATCCATGGCGGCCGGCGAGAGCTGACGGTCGCGAGTCGCGCTCCGCCCCAGTCGCACCACCTCTTTGGCGCTGGCCAGCAC
The DNA here is from genome assembly GCA_035280505.1 of Blastocatellia bacterium. Lineage (GTDB taxonomy): Bacteria > Acidobacteriota > Blastocatellia > RBC074 > RBC074 > JAKEHZ01. Next base: position 4,757 of record DATEFT010000194.1, read on the forward strand.
GCGGAACGGTTTCTCCCGATCGGTCTCAACCACTACCAGATGAATCGAGTTAGATCCAACGTCGAGAGCCGCAATATTCATGCGTGGTGTCGATTCCCGGGTTAAACCTGCTCTTTAACTGAGACGAAACGAGTGATCGGTCAGATATTTCCAGCCCGCTTCGCTCAGCAGATCGTACGAGGACAATCCGTCCTGAGCGCTGCCGGGGTAGACATAGATCCCATCGCGTTCTATCGCCCGTGGATCGAGGGCGCGGAGGTTATGGAGCAGGCGCTCGAAAGTTTTGAGCTGCCAATATTGGGCCGCTTCGAGGGTCTCCACGTCCGAGCGCAATGGCTTTGCGAGTTGCTCGTAGGTGGGTCGGAAGCGGTAGTCGCCGACGTCATCGGCGACCGGTTCGTCGCGATTGTCGATCAACATCATGAGGGTGACGATCAGATACTCTTTCTGATCGGAGTAACGGTGCAGGCGATCGACCTCCTGCCCCATCTCCTCGGGTTCGGTGGCCATCGAGGCTTCGATCTCGTTCTTCCATTGATTGAACGAGCTGATCGCGGTCTCGGCCTCGGCGGAGTACTCCCAAAATCCGTACTCCCAGGCGTATTGATTCTCGAGCAGGAGCGAAGCGACCGATTTGAGAAAGCGGCGCTTCTCTTCGGCGCTGTCCGTCTCGTCTTCGGCCTCGATCAGGCCCGCCAGTCGCGCCCGCAACTCGTCACTGCCGAAGATCTGGATCACCAATTGGACGCCGAAGAAGAGCGCATGATTCTCCTCGTCCTGACCCTGCCCGGTCAGAAACGATCGGCGGCCTTTGTTCAGGCCGCGCTGGCCCGATCCGCTGAGGGCCAGATAGACGCCGCCGACGAAGATCGCGGCGAAGACCAGCATCACAATAAAATAGATTCCACTGCTCATTTTTTATCAGGACCAGGATTCAGATTTGCCGACTGCTCTACCCGCCGAACCATCCGCCGCCGCTGCGTCCGAAGGAGCCGGATCTGCCGAAGCGGGTTCCGACGACCTGCCCGTCATTCGACCGGCGGACGCTGGTGCGGCCGAAACCGCTGGGCCGGGCCTTGCCGACTCCGGTGGTGCCCGAGGTCGCGCCCACCCGCGATGAACTGAAGATCGTCGGCCGCGAGACCGGCCGATACGTGGGAGGCTGGTAAGGAGGCGGGGAATTGGGGCGCGGAATGTTCGTGCGATAGCCGTCGCGCACGATCACGATCTCGCGCGGCGGGCTGTAATAGTAATGATTGTAGAACCACCAATGAGTGAAGGGCGATCCGCCGTAGTAGTAGTTGACCGTCGGCGGGACCGCGGAGCCCCGCGCCACCTGCGCGGCGTCGACCGGCTGATTATACGGTTTGAACTCCGAGAGTCGCAGCATCTGGACCTGAATCCCGTTCTTCTCATATTCGACCAGGTCGTCGTTGATGTCGTCGAGCTCTTCCCGCTGGGACTCGTTGCCGACCACGTAGATCACCCGCTGGATCCCGCGTTGTTTGAGCTGATCGGTCGGCGGCAGCTTGGCCAGGTAGCGATTGTCGAACTGCGAATCCTGGTCGCTGTACGGCGCCAGCCGATTGCTGTCGAGCAGGATCACCGCCGGAGCCTGGTCTTTGAGCTTCGCCTTCTGCTCCTCGATCTCGTGCGCATAGTAGACCATGGCCGCGAGAGTCTCGTGTGAATGCACGACGCCGAGCGGATGCGGCCAGTTGTCGAAGATCGGCACCACCTGGGCCACGTCCGAGAGGGCCGCGCCCACCGCGACCGACTCCGGGCCGGGCAGGTCGGCGATGAGCAGGGTCTGGTTGGCATTCCCCGCCTGCGAGAGCAGATTCTCCAAGCCCTGGGCGCGCCGGTACGCCTCGCGCATCGCCGCCGTGTTCATCGGCTGCACCTGCGAACTGAGCGAAGGCTGCGAGAGCGATTGCAGGAGGGTCGGCACGAAGAAGGGCTGCCACTGCGCGCTGCGCGGTTGATAGATCGAGATCAGGTAGTTCGGATCGTATCCGCTCCACGTCTTCTGGCGACTGTCGGCGGCGGTCAGACCCTCGGTGAAGACCAGGTTCTTGTCCGTGGATCCGACGTTCCAGCCCGCTTCCTTCTGCAGGTCGAGCGAATCCTGGGCGACCTCTTTGCCGCCGGCGGTCGAGAATTTGTAGACCGTGACGCCCGCCATTCCGAGCACCGCCGCCCAGACCATTCCTTTGCCGAGCGAGCGGCGCGAGATGTGACCGGTGAACCAGTCGGTGAGCGCGCCTCCGGATGAAGCCGATGAAGTTGAGGATCCGAGAGGACCGCCGCGTTTTTGTTCTTCTAATTTATTTTTTTGGGCCATAGCTTAGTGTCGAATACTCCCCGATTCTATCAGGCACTCGCTATTTTCGATACGCTACTCCGGCGGGGTTGGTTCAATTGTGAAATCGTCAACGACGAAGACCTCGCTCGCGAGCGTGCGAAAACCGAAGGTCCCATACAACAACCGGTCTTTATTGGTCGAGGTGTCGGTCCAGATCCCCAGATCGCTGTCCTCACCTTTGAGATTGTTAATGATGTTGTGCTTGATGGTGTGGCCCCTGACGCTGATGGTGATGGTGTAGGAGTCGGATTGATTCAACTCGATGATCACCGGCACCGGCGTGCTGACCTCGACCGGCTCGCCGCCGTCCTGAACGAGGTAGGTGTAGAAGCGATTGGGCGTATGGGTCTGGCTGCGGGGACCGGCCAGGTGGAAGAGATAGTAGTTGCGGCCCTCGCGATCGGCGCGCAGGGCCCAGGTCGCGCCCTCGCCGTCATTGAGCCAGAGCGTGAAGTTGGCCTGAAAATCGCGGTAGATCTTCTCCTTGAGCGTGCCAAGTTGTGAGCCCCTGACCTCCAGCTTGCGGTTCCGTTTGTCGGTCACGGTCTTCCAGGAGGAGGGGGCGTTCCAGAGCGAGAGATTCTCGAAGAAGTCGGAGACGCCGGTCGAGGTCACGATCGGGTCGAGTTTGATGGACAGCTCGCGGGGACCGGGCGCGAGCAGCTCGCGGCGCGTCCAGGTCTGGTAGCCGAGCAGTTCGACCCGGACGGCATGTTCGGCCGCTCGATCGAGCTGATAGTTGAACTGTAACTGGCCGTCCGGTTCGATCCGGCCCTGCAACGCGCCGTCGATCATGAGGACCGCTCCCGGCGGCCCCTGGACCTTGATCTTGGCGACCTTGACCAGGACGGTGTTCAAGGGAAAGAAGCGCGCCTCGTTGCCCGCCTCCAGGTTGCCCAGCGGGACCCGATAGTCATTGTATTCGGGATGACGAACGAGGAGCCAATGCTCGCCCGGCTCCAGGTTGTTGAGGACGACCGTCTCGCTCTGATCGGCGGTGGCCCGCAGTTTGTCGTCGACGAAGATCTGGGCGCCGGACGGGAGGCCCGGCAGTTCGAGTTTGGCGAACTCCGCCTTCAGCCTGAACCGGACGAGGCCGCTGGCCTTCAGGATCCCGGATCTCCCCTCGACGCCGAGATATCCCGGCGACTCGACTTTGACCCGATAGTTGTGGCCGCGCCGCAGTTCGAACTCGGCCCGTCCGCTCTCCGCCGAGGCTTCGGCCTGTTCGAGCAATCGCCCGGCGGCATCCAGGATCGTGACCTTGCCCGAGATCACCGGGTCCAGGATCACCACCAGGACCCCCTTGGTCTCCTGCGTGGCTTTTTTGCTGGCGGTGACCGTTTCGTTGGCGGCCCGTTCCCGGGGTTTGACGACCGTGTACTCACGTTGGGCCTGGGCGGTGGAGGCGCCCAAGAGCAGGCCGGCGGCGATGATCAGTGTTCTGGAGAGCAGGTTCTCGGGAATTTGAGATTCAAACCGCGGAACACGCGAAATACGCGAAAGCTTGATGATTTCGCGTATCTCGCGTCTTTCGCGGTTGAGCCTCAACACTTCGAGAAACTTGCTTTTCCAAGTACTCAGAGCAGTTTGTCGGAGATTATTTGACATTCTTTGCGCAGCGGAAACCGATATAGTCCAGGGTTTTGGCCGGAACGTCGAAGTAGCGGTCGGTGGCGATCTGCTCGATGGCTGGATTCTTGAACGACCCGCCGCGGATCACTTTGTTGCCCTCATCCGGCCGCGCGGTGCTGCCCGGATAGGGCTGATAATCGGAGGCGGTCCATTCGGCGACGTTGCCGGCCAGATCGAAGATCCCGAAGGGGCTGGCCCCCGCCGGATAGCTGCCGACGGCGCTCAGGCTGCCGGGTTGATCGGCGGACGAGGCGTTGGAGAACTTCGGCTGCCACTGGTTGCCGTACGGATAGAGACGGTTCTCCGTGCCCCGCGCCGCATACTCCCATTCCTCTTCGGTCGGCAGCCGGCCGCCCTTCCAGAGGCAGTAATCGCGGGCGTCGAGCCAACTGACGTAGACCACCGGAAAGTTGGCCTGGCCGGGGGGATAGTTGTCCCCGCTCCAATTCTTGGGCGGCCGCCGCCGCATCTGTCTGACGAAATCCTGGTATTGCGAATTGGTGACTTCGTTGGTGTCCAGATAGAAGGCCGCGACGCTGACCTTGTGCGCGGGCCGCTCATATTCGTTGCCGTTGTCGCGTCCCATGGTGAAATCGCCGGCGGTGATCAGGTTCATACCATCTGGAATCTGGGACGAGAGGTTCGCCCCGTTGGGCGTGGGAGCAGTGACGGCGGAGTTCGACGGTTTTTCGGATCGGGTCAGAAACCAGAAGCCGGCGGCGCAGATCAGGACGACTCCCACCGCCGCGGCGATCACGAGCGGCAATTTCGATCTCGGGGCCGCCGCCTGCAGGAGCGTGCTCGGGCGCGGCTCGACCACCGAGGTCGGACGGCCGTAGCCCTCGTAGTTGCTGGTCGGCATCGGGACCGTCGGGACCGATTGGGTGCCGAAGTTGGTCGGTTGCACCGGCTCCTGCTCGAATTCGGCGGTCAGTCCGCGATTCGGGGGCCGGGTCGGGGAGTCCGCGAGATCGGCCGGAAGATTCTGTCGGACGCTCTGGCGCCCATCCTGGACGACGGTCTGGCGCGGTCCGGACGAGATCCGGAGGGTCGGCCGGGCGGCTCCGGTGAACTCGTACTCCTCGATCGCCTCGAGGAACTGCCGGGTGGTCTGGAAACGATGGTCGGGGCTCTTCTCGAGGGCCTTCAAGACGACCTTCTCGACCTCGGCCGAGACTCCGGGATAGAACTTGGTGAGGGTCGGGACCGGCAGTTCGATGTGGCCGCGGCGGATCTCGTAGTCCGAGGTGCCGCCGTCATCCTCGAAGGGGACCCGGCCCGTCAGCATCTCGTAGAAGACGATGCCGAGCGAGTAGATGTCGGAGCGCTGGTCGAGTTCCCGGCCGCGCGCCTGCTCGGGGCTCATATACTCGGGCGTCCCCGGATTGAAACCCATCTGCGTGCCGCCCTGGACCCCGCGGACCTTGACGATTCCGAAATCGGTCACCTTCGCCAGATCGGTCGGCGTCACCAGGATATTGGCGGGTTTCAGGTCGCGGTGAATGATGCCCTGATGCTTCTCGCCGGTCTGGTCGGAGTAGACGAAATGATGCGCGTAGTCGACCGCGGCCAGCACCTGTTTGAAGAGTTTGATGGCCCGCGGTTCGGCAATTGGTCCGGTCTCCCGGGAGATCATCTTCCGGAGATCGCGCCCCGGGACGTACTCCATGACGATACAGGTGGCATCGCCGCTGGCGATGAAGTCATAGACGCGCACGATGTTGGCGTGGTCGAGCTGCGATTGGACGAAGGCTTCGCGTTCGAGACGTTCGCGCAGATGCTCGATCTGGCGGGGGCTGAAGTCTTCGGTGCGGATGGTTTTGATGACCACTTCGCGGGCCAGACGGGTGTGGCGGCCGATGTAGAGCTCGCCCATTCCGCCTTCGCCAAACTGTTTGATCACCTCGTAATTGCCAATGACACGTCCGATCATATAATTTCCGATGACGGACTAACGATCGCGGATTGGAGAACGGTGCAGGTGAAGATCCTCAATCCTGAATCCCTAATCATCGCCTGATCTTCTTAAAGTTCAAAATACAGTCCTGATCAAGCAGGCTGATGGTTATCATGAAATCCCCAATCCGCAGCCGGTCGCCATCGCTGAGTGTGGTCTGGTCGACTCGCTGGTCGTTGAGGTGGGTCCCGTTGGCGCTGCC
>DATEFT010000195.1:0-22082 GCA_035280505.1 Blastocatellia bacterium
GCGACCGCGCCAACACGGGCGTCGGCAACCAGCGCCCGAATCGCGTCGGCTCGGGCCGATTGGATAATCCGACTCCGGAGAGATGGTTCGATCTTTCGGCTTTCCAGGTGCCCGGGCAGTTCACCTACGGCAACTCCGGGGCCAACATTCTGCGTGAGGATCGGTACAAGTCGTTCGACTTTTCGGTCTTCAAACAGTTCCGCATCACCGAAGGCAGCCAGTTGCAGTTCCGCGTCGAGGCCTTCAATCTGACGAATACGCCGAGTTTCGCCATTCCGAACACGGTCATCGACGCCAATCCGAGCGCCGCCGGACGCGTGACCAGCACCTTCAGTCTGCCGCGGCAGATTCAGTTCGCCTTGAAATACAGGTTCTGATCGAAACCGCGAAACACGCGGAACACGCGAAATATCGATAATTTCGCGTGTTCCGTTGATGGTTGCCGCATAAAATCCGTAAAAAAATTATCAGCCGCATCCAACCTTCCGATCAGGTCTTCAAGAATCTCTCAATGACCGGTCATATCATCCGACTCATTTAATGAAACTGGCACGCTGATGATGGCCTCTCCATCCGGCACGACCGGATCTGGCCGTCATGTCGAACAAGTTTTCATCCGGACCATCGCTCCCGCGGCGGCCCGGATTTATCTCAGGGTAATAATCTCATCCACCCTTATTACTCTGTCCCTAATAACGTCCCACTAGATGGAACAGTATGTCGAAGACGGTACCCCTAATCCCCCACCACTGCTTGTTAAAAAAGCGGTGCGCTGCCGTGTTTCGGCTAATCTAAATTGCTGAAAATAACGAGGTACAATGAGATCAATATTCGGAGCTACCCCCCACTGCCGGCCCCTGGCTCAGGCCATGATCATGACCAAGCGGTTCTGGACGACGAGTCCCTATTCCCGCCGATCCCTCCTCATTGCATTGCTGCTGGGCCTGTTGGTATGCAATAGCCATCTCGGATCGCTCATCGCGGATTGCGCCCCCGTCGAGCCCAAGACGTTCGTCGCTTTCGGTCCCCTCAGGTTCTACATCAACAATCCCCAGACGTTCATCCGGAAGACCTATGATTTCACGGCTTTAAGCAAGTCCAAGACCTATTCGCTGCGCGTCGACAAGGATGGAGTCACCAACTCCGTGATCAAGGTGAACGGGATCGAGGTCGTCAAACCGGCCGATTTCCAGACCCGCGCCCGAACCATCCTGAAGCAGCTCGTCTTGACCAAGGAGAAGAATCAGTTGACGGTCGATATCCGCGGAATTGCGGGCGCGACCCTCGAACTCTCGATCACGGTCGTCGACGATAACAATCCGACCATCACGGCTGATCCCACCCCCACGCCCAATGGGGACGGGTGGAACAATACCAATGTGACGGTCAACTTCACCTGTGCGGACACCATCAGCGGGATCGCCTCCTGCACTGCTCCGGTGACCCTCACCAACGAGACGACGACGGCGGGTCAGGTCGTGAACGGGACCGCCAAGGACAAGGTCGGACACATCGCCACCACCTCCGCCACCGTCAAGATCGACAAGACGGCTCCCACTCTGAACGTCCTCTCGCCGGCCAGCGGGATCGACGTCTTCATGCCCGAGCTGACGATCACCGGCACGGTGTCCGATGCGCTCTCCGGCATCAAGAGCGTCGTCTGCAACGGCATCCCGGGCACGGTGACGGGTCTCAGCTTTACCTGTGACACCTTCGCGGACATCGGGCCGAATACCCTGGATGTGGTGGCCACCGACGTCGCCGGAAACACTACGACCGTCGGTCTGGAGATCAACGGTCGACCCATCATCGCATTCTCGGCCCTGTCGGCCGGGACCGGGGGAATCTCCCCCCTTGGTGATGCGTGTACTCCGGCGGTGCTCGCGATGGGCATCCAGCGGAGCCGCCTCTTCAGCCCGCTCGGCTGTGGGTGCAATCCGCTCTCCTTCCTGACCGGGGTTACTCGGCGTGGCATCGCGATCACCCCGGACGGGCATATCGCGGTGGTGACCAACGGTACCGGTACGATCACCATCGTGGACCTGCTGTCTAACAACCTCGACAGCGTCGACCTGGATCTGACTACCTACGGCCTGACTATGACCGAGGGCGTCGCGATCACCCCGGACGGGAAATATGCCCTGATCAGCGGAGGGCTGGCGCCAACCATCGTCTCGGTTCAGATTGACACTGTGACGCCGACAGTCGTCAATAGCCTCCCCATTCTGACGGGGATTACTCCAACCCCGGTCGTGTCGGTCGCCATCACCCCGGATGGAACCCAGGCCCTGGCCTTGCTCGGTCTGACCAATACGGTTGCGGTTCTCACCATCTCGAACGGCGTGGTCGGTGATCCGCTGACCCGGGTGCAACTGCTCCTGGGGCCGGTCGCTAATGGCGACATCGCCATTACCCCGAATGGGAAGAGGGCCCTGGTCACCAATAATGTGACCAATATCGTGTCGGTCCTGAACATCGCCAGCGGTGTCGTCACCCTGGGCAACACGATCACCGGGCTGGGCTCGATTATTTTTCCTGCCGGCAACACGTTCGCGGTCTCCGTCACCCTGGATGGGAAGAAGGCCTACGTCAGCAACTTCCTGGATTCCACGTTGGCGGTCCTGAATATCGACTCCAACGACAACGTGACCGACTCCGGTCTGCGGATTAGCATTCCCATTCTCGACGGCACTCCCAGCCCGCTCTTTCACTCGCATCCAATGGCCATGACCCCGGACGGGCTCTACTTGTTAGTCCCCAGTTTTGTCGGTAACGAGATTACGGTCATCGAGTTGGCGACCAATACGCGGCTCACTCCGACGATCCCTGTCCCTGCCGGCACCGGTCCGGCCGCCGTGGCGGCTGCCGCGCTGCAAGCTCCCCAGGCGCCCTAATTAAGGAGGTCTGGAAAAGTCCGGAGAAGTCTAGAAAAGTCGGGATCCATTCCATGACTTCTCCAGACTTTTCCAGACTTCTCCGGACCTCTTTCAAGAATCCCTCAATGGCCGCTCATATCATCGCCTCACTTTAAGAAACCATCACTCAGGCACCCGTCCGCCATTGGTCAGTGAAAGCAGGTCGAGACAATCTTTCGGCCTCATCCGCATTGCTGAAAAAGACGAGGTACCATGCGTTCACACTTCAGATTCAGATTCAATTCCGCGCTCACCGGGAAGCTGCTACCGATCATCTCTGCCCCCACCAGGCGGGCGCTGTGGCCGGTCTTGCTGTTGGCGGCGTGGTTGCTGCCGATTCAGGCCGGGACCTTCCTGATCCTGGGGCCGGTCCGGTTCGTCGCGAGCGGCGCGACGGTCGTCGTCAGGAAGACGGTCGATTTCTCGGCTCCGGACCCGACCAAAAACTATACGATGCGAATCGACGTCGATCGCATCAGCAACGTGACGGTCAAGCTGAACAATATCGACGTCGTGAAGCCGGGCGATTTTACGCTCATGCCGAGGACCATCACGAAGCAGGTCCAGTTGCTGTCGAATAACCGGCTGACGGTCGAACTGCGCGGCACGGCGGGGACCGGGATTTCCCTGCAGATCTCCGTGATCGAAAACGACCCGCCCTCGATCAACGCCGTCGTGACCCCCACGCCGAACGGCGCCGGATGGAACAACGCCAACGCGACCGTCACCTTCAACTGCGCGGACGCGACGAGCGGGATCAGGTCCTGCACCTCGCCGGTCAGCGTCACCACCGAGACCTCCGGCCGCGTCGTGACGGGAACCGCCGTCGACAAGGCCGGAAACACGGCCACCACCTCCGTGACCGTCAAGCTCGACAAGACGCAACCCAACCTGACCGTCACTTCGCCGGCCAACAACAGCGAAGTGATCACCCCCACGGTGACGATCGCCGGAACCGTGTCGGACGCGCTCTCCGGCGTGGCCGGAGTCACCTGTAACAGCACGGCGGCCTCCATCAGCGGCTCCAACTTCACCTGCGACGTGAGCCTCACTCGCGGCTCGAACACCATCACCATCGTCGCCACGGACGTCGCGGGAAATACTCGCCAGGCCACACGCACCGTGGTCTACAAGGCCACGCTCGCGCTCGTGTCTCTGCCCGGCAACGCGACCGGCACTCAGTCGGCCGTCATCGACCTGGGATCCAATACGGTGTTGACCAATCTGAACGGCGGGGCCGGATCCGTTCCGTCCGGGACGGCCGTGACTCCGGATGGACAACTGGGAGTGATCGCCAATTCCGCGATCGGCACCCTCTCGCTCGTGAACCTGACGACGAGTCCGGCGACCATCACCGGCTCGATCAGCACCTCCGTGGCCATTCCCAATCCGGAAGGCGTGACCCTGACCCCTAACGGACAGTTCGCCCTGATCTCGAACCAGAGCGACAACGATCTGATCTCCGTCAACCTCCAACTGCAGACGATTGTCAGCAACATCGGCAGTCTGCCGGGCAATGGAGGGATCGCGATCACCCCGGATGGAACGCGGGCGCTGGTTCTGGACGCCGCCGGCAACCAAGTCTCGGTGGTCTCGATCGGCGTGAACGGCGCGCTCCTCGATACGTCCCAGCGGGTGGGTTTGAGCGGATTGGCCGGCGGCGCCCGCTCGATCGCGATCACCCCGAACGGGAAACGGGCCCTGGTCACCAATGCCATGAGTAACCTGGTGACCGTTCTGGACATCGGCGTCACCACCGTGACCAACATCGGATCGATCGGTAACCTCGGGGCCGTCGGGGGGCTGAGCAGTTTCAACACGCATGGTCTCGCCATCACCCCCGACGGGAAGAAGGTCTACGTGGGCAACTATCAGAGTTCGACCCTGGCCATCTTGAGTATCGACGTCAACAACAACGTGAGCGATACGAGCCAGCGGGTCTTCGTTCCCAACGGCACGCCCTCGCCGATTGCCGGTGTCTCGGGGCTGGCCGTCACTCCGGACGGTTTGCGGTTATTGATCTCGGGTTTCAACACGAACCAGATCTCGATCCTCGAGACCGCGACCGACACCGTGCAGGCCGTGACCATTCCCGTGAGCAACGGTCCCGGGGGCATCGCGGTGGCGGCGGTCGCGGCGGTGGCGCCGTAGCCGGCCCATCTCAAGCGCGATCGCGTAGAATAGTGTGCCGGGTCCGGCGCCCGCGGCCCGGCTCGGCACGCTCGCCGCTCAAGAATTTCTCAAGACTTGTTGCTAGCATAAATCCGTTCTCAGAACCTCCGATCTCTGCCAATCCAGATCCCATCGATGACGATCTGCCGGGTCCTGCTCTTCCCTCCGGCACACAGTTGAGCCATTTCAGCACTTCAAAGAGTACCCACTCAACATGGATGATCGCGGGTCCGACCGAATCGGCGACGGGTGCGGACTGACAGCGAGCGGTCGTGGACTGTCGCAGAACGACGCGAGGCCCCAATCCGGCCGCAATCTTTGACCCCTGGTCATCACTTTGACCTCCTTACCCAAAAGCCAAGATGAGATCACAGAACCGTCTATTAGCCCTGACCCTCAGTCTGTTTGTCTTAAGTGAATTGACGATCGGCCTCGCCCAGGCGGGCGCGCCGCCCCAGGACGAGCCGCAGAACAGTTCCGGCCAGAAGACCGCCAAAGGCTCCAAGGATAAACCGGAGAAGAGCGGGAAGAAGGATGACGATAGCAAAGCCGCCGAGCAGGCCCAGAAATATAACGAGCTGCGCGAAAAGGCCTGGGCCAAGTATAAAGATCCGTCCAAGCTGGAGTTCAAACAACGGGTCGACCACGATTACAAAGAGAAGCGCCGCGAGCACAGCGAGCAGGCCTTCAAGATCAACACCTACAATGCCAATGATGAGCGCACCACTTATACCGGCGATAAGCTGACGACGGAAGATACGCTCTACGACAATCACCTGGTGCAGGATTTCGTCAATCGCGTCGGGCAGTCGCTGGTGCCGGCGAAGTCGCTCAACCGGTACGCCTTCAAGGTGGTCCTGAATCCGCTGCCCGACGCCCGATCGTTCTCGACCGGGACGGTCTACATCTCGACCGGGCTGCTCTCGTTGATCGACAACGAAGCGCAGCTTTCATACATTCTCGCGCATGAGATCTCGCACATCGAAAACAATCACTGGTTGGAGGACGCGCTCGTCTACAACGAGCTGCTCGACCGCCAGCGGTCCCGGGATAAGACCTTCAAATTGATCGGCGCCGGCGCTTCGGTCGTCACCGGCAGCATCTTCGGTGCGAAGGGGGGCCTGGGTGACGGGCTGGGAGCCGCTCTTTTCTTCGGCCCCGCCACCTACGGCATCCTCAAGTTCGTCGCTTCGACCAGGAGTTTCTCGTGGGATACCGTCCAGGAGGATGAGGCCGATCGGGAGGGCATGAAACTGATGTTCGACCGCAATTACGATCCCCGCGAGGTGCCCAGGCTCTATGCGCGGTTTCAATCGCTGATCGATCGTGAGCCTCGCCTCGGGGACGGATTTCTGACGCGAAGTGAACGGGTCACGGAGCGCCTCGGTTATCTCAATCCCTTGATCGGAGGCCTACAGCCGAAGGGCGAGATGATCCGTGGCGGCTCGAATCTGCGCAGCAAGCGTCCGGGCGAGGCCGATGGCGCGCTGATCGCGGGCAAATCGATCGGTCCGGGAGAAGATGTGGAGCGGAGGGAGCAGGCCGCCGACAAAACGCTGGCCGATCTGACCCCGCAACTGCGCGCCAAGCTCGAACGGGGCGAGATTCTCGCCGGTCAGGCGGAGTTCGAGATGCTGATGGCCGACCTGAAGCGCGACAACGGGGTCCGGGCCTTCTACTATGATCTGTACTCGATGGCGCTGCAGAACCTCAGGGAATCGATCCAGATCCGTTCCGATGACCCGCACGCCGCCTACTATTACGGCAAGATCCTGCAATTGACGGCCCGGACGCCGTCGGAGAAGGCTGAAGCCATGCAGTCGTTCGTCAAAGCCATCGACCTCGACAAACGCGGGATCTTGCCGGGGCCCTGGCTCCATCGGGCGGTGGGCCTGATCGGCGACCGAAATCCTTCGCAGAACAAAGAGATCTGCGGTTATCTCAAGCGGTACGTCGAAATTTATCAACAGGAACACGGCGGCGATCTGCCGCCCACTATGGACACCATCTATGAGTATCTGAAGACTCTCGGAGAAGAGACCTGGGTCGCCAGGCCGGTCCAGAACACCAGAGATACCGAACCGATCGAGGCGGCTCCGCTGCGGGCGGTCGCTCCGGCGCGCGAGCCGGGACCGGAACCCGCCGCTATTCGGACCACGGTCAAGCCGGAACTGGAGCCTCGACCGCCGGTCAACAAATCGAGACTGCGAAAACAGTAAGCACGAAGTTCTTGGCTGAGTCAGTACCGCGCGATAGCGAGCGGACGCTTCGGAAGCCGCTCGCTACCGCTCGCGGTACTGGCCCGTTACCGGAAGGAGGCCCCATGCGACAGTTCCTGGTGCTCATGCTATGCGGTTATGGGCTGGTTTCGTTGAATCTCGCGTTCCCGCCGGGTCGCGGCGCCCGGCAGAATAATCCGGTCACCATCGACGATCGAGCGCCATTCGCCCTCGAATTGCCGGAACTCGACACCGGCCTCTTGAAGGCCGAGAGCGTGACCGATGTGATGATTCCGGCCCAGACGAAGATCACTCGCCTCAAGCTCTGGCTGTTGCAACCCTACAATCTCCGGTTCGGCTATCAGATCAAGGCTTTTCTCAACGGCCAGGCGCTCGCGATCGTCTCGCAGCGTCACAGCGGGGTCTGGGGGAACTTCCTCGATGTGGATTTGCGCCAACATCCCAACCTCCAATTGACCGGTGACAAGAATGTCCTGGAGGTCACGGCCTACGAATCCGAATCGAAGCTGACCTATCGAGCCTCCTTCGTCCTCTTGAAGGAGGCCGGCCGATGGTCGCGTCCCGCGCCGGTCCCCGAGAGTCCTCGGATCCGCTACGAACAGGTGCGCGCTCATCTGGAACTGCCGGTGCCGGATGCCGATCTGACGCCGCCGGAACTGACGCTCACGGCTCCGACCGTCCCGCCGGCCGTCGGCCGGGAGCCCTTCGAGCTGCGGTTGACCGGCTTCGCCCGCGATCGGGGCGGACTTGTGACCCGCATCACGCTCAACGGCGACCTGATCGCCGAGCCGCCTCCTCCGCCGAAGAAGGAGAAGAACAAGAATAAGAGCGCCGTCCTGCCGCCCGCCGAGCAGCAGTTGGCATTCGACCGAACCGTGACGGTAGAGCCGAACACCCACGCGCTCCTGCTGGAGGCGCGCGACGCGGCCGGCAATCGGGCCCTGGCCTATCTTCCGATCCTCCGCTCGACCCCGTTCGCCCGAGAGCAGGGCCCCGGCGGCCGCCGCTATGCGGTCGTGATCGGCGTGTCACAATATCAATTTAACGAAGCGGGCCTGGCCGACCTGACCTATGCCGACCGCGATGCCCTTTCGCTTCGCGACTTTCTGCGAACGCCCGGTGGAGGCGAGTTCCATCCCGAAGAGATCGTCTGTCTGACCAATCAATCCGCCACGCTGCCGGCGGTCAAAGATTCGCTGGAGCGATTTTTGACGGCGGCCCAGGACAATGATCTGATCTACCTCTTTCTGGCCGGACATGGCGCGCCCGATCCGTACGATCCGCAAAAACTCTATTTTCTACTTCACGATTCCAAACTGACCGACCTGCCCCGAACCGCTTTTCCCATGACCAGCCTCGGCGATTTTCTGAAGAAGCAGAGCAAGAGAGTTCGATTGGTCGCTTTCTTCGATACCTGCCACAGCGAAGGTCTCAACCGCCGCCCGGTCTCGACCGCCGCGTCGCGGAGTTCGCTCTCCGGTAATCCGCGAGCCGTCAAGAATGGCGAGCGGGGCATCGGTCTCGGCAAGAAGAGCCCCGCCAATCGACCGCCGGCCGAGCCGCCGGTTGTGCCGGCTCCGGAACCGGGCCCGAAGTCGGCGTTCAATTTCTACAACTCAAGGCTCTTCCACGATCAGGGCTGGACCGTGATCACCTCCTCCGGCATGAGCGAGACGTCGCAGGAGAGCCGCGAGTGGGGCGGCGGACACGGGGTCTTCACCTGGGCCCTGCTGGAAGGGGTCGGCGGCAAAGCCGATTACGATCGAGACTGCCGGATCACCTCTGCCGAATTGTCCGACTATCTGGTGAAGACGGTGCGCCACGCGACTCGTGACGCGCAGACCCCGCAAGTTCTGCCCGGCAGCAGTCAAAGCCTGGTGATCGCCGTCATCCCCGGATGCCAGGGCGGAGGACGCTAATGCGTATAGGAAGATGGCCGCGAGCCAGAACCGTGTTTGAGCAGGCGATGGAGGTGGATGAGAGACTCCGGGCGGACTTCGTTCGCCGAGTCTGCGGTGACGACCAGCCTCTACTGGTGGAAGTGAAAATGATGATCGCCGCCGACGGACAGGACAATCTGTTACCCGATCAGCCGATTCTCTATTGGCGGGGACGGACCAATCCTATTCGCCCCGAAGAGCCTCGCAGCACACTGGCCTTCGATTACATCGGCAACTACCGGTTGCTCGCGCCGCTCGGCCAGGGGGAGATGGGAGAGGCCTATCTGGCCCTCGAGGAACCGATCGGCAGAAAAGTGGTCATTAAACTGATGCGCGCCGACCTGGAGGCCGCGTCCGCGCAACGATTCGATGATGAATGTCAGGTTCTGACCGGCCTGAATCAACGAAATATCGCGACCCTGTTCGCCGCCGGCCGGATCTGCAACCGATACTATTTCGTGACGGAGTACCTGGAAGGCGAGTCGCTGCGGGAGCGGCTGGCCCGGGGACCGATCGGGCTCCGGGAGGTCTCCGAGATTACCCGGCAGATCTGCGATGCGCTCAGCGCGGCCCATCTCCGCGGAATTGTTCACCGGGACCTCAAACCGGAGAATCTCTTCCTCACCCATGACGACGATGGCCGGTTGGTCAAGGTCCTGGATTTCGGCCTCGCGGCGCTGAGAGGGTCCGAGACCCGGACCGTCGCCGGGGCCGTCGCGGGGACGGGCCCCTACCTTTCGCCGGAGCAGGCCCGCGGCCTGAGCCGCCGCGAATTGGACGGGCGAGCGGACATCTATGCCCTGGGCCTGGTCGTTCATGAAATGTTGACCGGCCGGCCGGCCTTCACCGCCCGGGATCAGGCCGATTATCGCGAGCTGCATCTCAATGTCTCTCCCGTTCGCCCGTCGCGGCGCGCTCCGGACGCCGGGATTCCAGTGGCCGTCGATGACGCCGTCATGAAAGCCCTGGCGAAGAACCCGGAGAGCCGATACCGCACCGTCCGCGGATTCGCCCAGACCCTGAAAGCGGCCGTCGAGGGAGAGGGCCTTCCGGCGGTCTTCACTGAGCCGCACCCGGCCGCGCTGCTTCCGAGAAAGGGGCCGTCACCGAGGGTCCTGGCCGCGGCGCTCGCCACCTTGATCCTGACGGGCGGCGGAAGCTGGTGGGCTTATGCCAATCTCGACTCTCAGGCCGCGCCCGCCACGACCGGCTCCTCGCCCGTGACGACCCCGCGCCCCGACCTGACCGTGGAGCTTCAACGAGAAGGCCGAAGCCCGGCCATGGCCGAAATGGTCTTTCATGGCGGCGACGGCGTGCGGTTGATCGCTTCACCGAATCGAGCCGGGCGCGTCTACGTCGTGATGAAAGAGGCGACCGGAGCGGCCGAGGTTCTCTATCCGGATGCGCGAATCGAGAGCAGCGGGAGCCTGGCCCAGGCGGGTCAGCGGATCGAGATCCCCTCGCCGCAGAGTGAAATGCCCTGGTTCCGGTTCGAGGACCGGAACGATCTCGAGGCGATCTATGTCGTTTTTACGACGCAGCCCGACGACGCCCACTTGAGCGTCCTGGAGGCCGCCGTCCGCGACCGCCAGGGGAGACTCGATGCCACGACGGACCGGCCGGCGATGGAGGCCCTGGAGGCCTGGGCCTCGGAGCCGGCGACCTCATCATCGATCACCGTGAAGAAACTTCAACTTCGGCATGAAAAGTAGGGCGGAGAGCATCAGGCTGAGACTGCATACTTTGAAAATTATGCCTCTCGACTTTTTCTTCAACCGCAAAACACGCGAAAGACGCGAACAGGCCGGATGTTGGGAGCCCTCACGGTTCATCATGATCATTTGCCTTCCTGGCGGCTCAGGTCGATGACGATCGTCACCGTGGCCTCTCCGGATTCATTGCCGGAAATGGAAATTTTCTGCCTGGTGTTGAGAACCAATCTCGCGAGTGCGTTATCCAGAGGCTTGGCCGTGGAAACCCAGAAAGGGCTTACCTGGATTTCGTACTCGCCGGGGATGAGGTTTGAGAAGACGAACCGTCCGCGCTCGTCGGACTCGCTTTGCAGGGATCCGGATCTGCGTACGTTCAGGCGATGAAGGTTGACGCTGATTCGGATGTGCGGGGGAAGATTGCCGCCGATTACTTTAACCTCACCGCGAAGCTTCAGGCTCCCGCACCCGACAATCACTCGCACGTTGGACAAGTTTTCTCCCGGGCCGATTTCCAGGCCGTCTGGAATAACGGTTCCGTCCAACTCGACGCGCTTGAGCCAGAAACCATCGCTGCTTGGGTTTGCATAAAAATAGGCTTTGCCGAGCCGCACCGGCGCGAGACGAAAACTCCCGTCCGCGTTCACCCGGGCTGCCGTTCCTTTGTAAGTGCTCCCTTGTGGAGTTTTGACGAGGCTCTCGAGGCGTATTTGTAATAGTTTGGCCCTGGCTGCCAGGGAGAGCGGATCCTTCGCCCCTTCGATGATGACTGTCCCGCTGACGGAGCCGCCCGTTCCCAATTTGATTTCAATCCCCTCCACGGCGCCGTCGGTGATTTCACAGAGCGCCTGATCACCGAAATATTCACTCGCTCGGTCGATTATCGGATAGACATTGTATTTGCCGGGCAAGAGGCCTTGAAATTGAAATTCCCCCTCAGCATTCGACCGCATTTCTTGCCGTGATGGGGGCCAGAAAACGCCTCCATCTTTACCGCGCCCGGTATAGGAGATTCGAATCCCCTCGACGGGCTTGCCGGTTTCGGCGTTCACGACCCGCCCTTTGATCTCGTAAGTCCTCATCGTCTCTGCAATGAGAATGTCGACGTCCGTAGTCTCCGCGCCTTCACTGACCTCTACAACGCGGGCTCTGGAGGGATCGCTCACGCCGGGATGATAGGTGTGTGGATAATAGAGGTCTCGCGACGCCTGCGTTCCAGGTTCCGTTGGCGGCGTCATTCCAGCGCTGACCAGATAACGCCCCTCAGGGAGCGGAGAGATGCGATAAACGCCTTGCTCGTCCGTCACCGTCACCCTGGTGGGAGTGGACGAGGAAAACCGTTGTTTCTCATGGTCGCTGATCCGGGCCAACTTGATCTCCTGCCCGGCGATTGGGCGCTCGCCGGCGTCGCGGACCCGCCCTGTGATCACGCCTCCCCGCTTGAGGACAAGGTCGAACTGTTCGACTTTCTCGCCTTCCGCAACATTGATCAATTTTTGCCGTGCCGGGTACGGGGGCCCCGCGACGATCAGAAATTCTCCGGGCACGATCTTGACGCGATAGCTTCCCTCCGGAATCCCGGTGAGACGATACCTGCCTTGCTCATCAGTGGGGGCATAAAGAGGCTCCAGCCGGCCCGCCTGACCGGGCCTTCGCTCCGGCAGAAATTCAATCGTGACGTCGCTCAACGGCTCCCCGTTCAAAGTCGCCCGTCCCGAGACGGTCGCCGTCCGCAGTTTTTCGCCGCCGGTTTGAGCCTGGGCCGCCGAGCTTTGTCGCAGGCCCGGGATGAACATCAGAAGCAGGAGCGCGCAATGTATTCCGGACATGGTTTTTCCCCTGACATCGTATCTTGCTACGAATGTCGTGACTGCGGTTGATTTCAGTAAACATAGAACGCCAGGCCAAGGATCTAATTGTAGGCGCCGGGGACCGTCCGATCAAATACTTGAGATCGGAAGTCCAGGTTTAATCCACCTTTCATCACCCCACCTCCGGCTGGCAGACTTACTCTACTATTAGTGAATCCACTCGACTCATTGGATGAGGATGAATCGCCCTCGGTCTCCCTTTCTCTTCCACTCGGCCAGCTTGTTTCGAATCTCTTCCGTGCCGGAAGACTCCAGTTGTTCGTAGATGCGCAGCGCGGTCTCGGCCGAGGCGATGGCCGGCGCGAACTCTCCCAGCGCGTGGAGTGTGAGGGCCGTATTCCAGATCGCCCGGCCCTCGGTGCCGCGGTCTCCGATCTCCTGCGCGAGCGTCAGAGCTTGCTCGAAGAACAGGAGCGCGCGACTGAAGTCGCCCAGGGCATGGTAGGCCTGGCCCAGGTTGTTCAGCGCCCGGCCCTCGCCCAGCCGGTTACCGATCTCGACGGCCAGCCGCCGATCCTGTTCGAAGAATTCGAGGGCGCGCCTGGTCTCACCCAGGGTCGCATAGGCCTCTCCGAGATCCCTGAGCGCCTGGCGCTGAGCCTTGCGGTTGGCGGTTTGGCGGAAGATTCTGAGCGCCTGCTCGAAATGCTGAATGGCTCGTTCGGGTTCGCCCAGGCGGCCGTAGGCCTCTCCCAGGTTGCTCAGCGCCTGACCCTCGCCCTGGGGATTGCCGGTCTCGCGGGCGATCGTCAAGTGTTGATCGAAGAGTTCAATCGCACGCTCGGCCCTTTCCATGGTCAGATAGGCGAGGCCCAGGTTGCCGAGCGTCTGGCCCTCGCCCCGGCGGTCGCCCAGCTCGCGAGTGATGAGCAGCGCCTGCATCAAGAACCTGATGGCTCGCACGCCGCGGCCTCGATTGTTGTAGGCGATCCCGAGGTGATTGAGAGTCTGGCTCTCGCCCCGGCGGTCGCCGGTCTCGCGGGCGATCGCCAGCCGCCGGGCGAAGAATTCGACGGCGCGCCCGGTTTCACCCAGGGTCAAGCAGGTCCATCCCAGGTTGCCCAGGGCCTGCCCTTCAGTCCGGCGGTCGCCGATCTCGCCGGCGACGATCCGTGCTTGCTCGAAGAACTTGATCGCCCGGACGGTCTCGCCCAGGCTGTGGTAGGTATGCCCCAGGCTGTTGAGCGTCAGGCCCTCGACCCGGCGGTCGTTCAGCTCATGGGCGATCACGAACTGCCGTTCGAGGTACCGGATGGCGGATCTGGGCTCCCCGAGAGCCTCATAGATCTGACCCAGATTGCCGAGCGCCTGGCCTTCGCTCCGGCGATCGCCGATCCGGCGCGTGATCTCCAGCCGTTGTTCGGCGAACTCGAGGGCGCGTCTGAATTCGCCCAGGGTGGCGTGGGCATAAACCAGATTGCCGAGCGCGCGGTTCTCCGCGCCCGCCCGTTGCCAGCTTCTGGCGGCGACGAGCATCGCGGCGGACCATTGAATCCGTTCGCGGAGAGGTTGGCGCAGCGCGAGCACGTGGGTGCCGGCGTCCGGATAGGTGAGGCAGAGTTCGGCGGCCCCCTCGTCGCTGCCGGCCTGCCGCGCGGCCCAGGCCTGGCCGGCCTCGATGTTCGCCCGTTCCCGGTCGAACATCGCCAGTCCGGACCTGGTCTCCTCGCCGCCCTGCCGGTAGAGGTAGTCGGCGGCCGCGAGCACCAATTGATAATGGCGCGCATGCCGCCGCTGCCCGGTCTCTCGTTCCGCCCGGTTCATCCGTGAGTCCGCGAAGGCTCGTGCCAGATCGTGCAGCCGATAGCGTTCGGTGGTTCTATTCCATTCCACGAGGTTGAAGGCGAGCAGCTCGCCCAGCAGGTCCTGGGTCGTGCCCTCCTCCGCCTCCCAGACCGCGGCCGCTCCGGGTTCATCGAAGCCTTCCGGAAAGACGGCCAGCGTTCGCCATCGCCGTTGCAGTTCCGGGCTCAACATCTCGTAGCTCAAGCTCAACGAGGCTTCGATCAGTTCCGCCTGTTTCTGCCGGCTCGCCAATCGCCGGGTGTAGTCCGCCGGCTTGAGATTCGGCCGTTCCGAGATGGCGCCGGCCGCGAGGCGCAACGCCAACGGCAACTGGCCGCACAGCCGGGCGATGACGCCGACCAGCTCGCCGGTTTGCGGCGCGAGGGTGAGCAGCAGTTGGCGGGCCTCGAGCGGCGAGAGGCAGTCGAGCCGTCTGGCGAAGATTCCGGGCAGCGCCAAAGATTGGCGCGAAGTGATGAGTAACGCACAACCCGCGGGCGGGATCAGCGGTTCGACCTGTAATCGATCCCGGGCATTGTCCAGTAAGAGCAGGGCCCGCTGGTCCTGCAGGACCGAGAGGTAGAGGGCGCGCAATTCGAAATCGTTCCGGGGCAGCCGCATTCCCGGATGATAGGCCCGGATGACATGCGCCATGGCCTCGGCCGGCGTGAGCGGTTGCGGGCCGGTGCCTCTCAGGTCCAGGTAGAGTTGCGCATCCGGATAGCGTCCCTTGATCATCTCGGCCAGTTGCAGCGCGAGCGCGGTCTTGCCTGCTCCGCCCGTGCCTTGCAGAGCGGAGATGGCCGGACCGGGACCTTCGAATTTGGTTAACAGCTCGGCGAGCTCGGCCGCGCGCCCGGTGAAGTCGGCGGGCGGCGCGGGGAGCTGATGCCGGGCGGTGACGGTGAAGGCGGCGGCCGGATGGAGGTGCGTGACTTGATCTCCAGTCACCAGGTCTCCCGCCATTCCACCGGTGATGGCGGTATCGCCTGCTCCTTGGTCTCCAATGGAGCTGCCGTCCGTTTGCATAGGGCGCTCTTTGTTCATACAACTTATTCCGGACCGGCCGGAATTCCCACGTGATTTGGCTAGAATCTGTTTCAATACTTTAGGCTCAGAGATATTCGATGTTTTTAGACGAACCGCGAAACACGCGAAGTCCGCGAAGCGGGGTCCGATTTGAAAAAGAGCTTGTTAGCTTTTCGCTTCGCAGCTATAATCCGCGCCGATATCGGGTAGATGTTTGTCAGAAGACTTAAATACATCCAGGATTCACGATGGTTGCGGGGACCAGCGGCCCAGTAGCACTAAACCCGAGGAGCCGGTTCGAATGCTACTAGGCGCTGTTAGGGACTCGTGCCGGGCATGCCGCCCGTGATCTGTCGACCGGTTATTTCAGCCGTTGCTAACCAGAAGCCATACCACACTAACTCCCCTTTCATTAAAGTAAGGCGTAGCTCTACGTAAAAACACGACGCAACACACGTTATTTTTCTCGACTGGATATACTCGAATGAGTCAACAGGAACTAAATGCAGTGACCGTGTTGTTACAACGATGGTCGAATGGGGATCAAGAATCGTTGGCCGAGTTGGCCTCAATCGTGCAGGACGAGTTCCGGCGCCTGGCCCGCGGCTACCTCCGGCGTGAAAGAGGAGGTCATCAGTTGGATTCGATGGCGCTGATCAACGAAGCCTGGATGCGGTTGATCCAGTGGGACGGGGTGACGTGGGAGAACCGGGCGCACTTTTTCGGGGTCACGGCCAGGATCATGCGCCACGTGCTGGTCGACGAGGCCCGGCGACGGGCCCGGCGCGGCGGCAACTTTCAGGTCTCGCTGTCGGAGGTGGTCAATAAGGCCGACGACAGTAAGACCGTCTGGAAGTCCGAACGCCTGATCGCTCTGCATGAAGCGCTGGAACGGCTGGGGGACTACGATCTGCGCCGGCGCCGCATCGCCGAGATGCGTCTGTTCGCCGGCATGAAATTGGACGAGATCGCCGCCGTCATGCAGATGTCGGCTCGTCAGGTTCAACGCGAATTGAAGGCCGCGCAGACGTGGCTCTACCATGACCTGACCAACGGCGGGGACCAGCAGGATGCGTAACCCCCTGACCCCTGAACGATGGCGCCAGATCGACGATCTCTACCAGGAGGCGGCGGCGCTCGCTCCTGATCGGCGGCGAGACCTGCTGACCCGGGCCTGTGCCGGCGACGCGGAGCTGAGGCGTGAGGTCGAAGCTCTCTTGGCGGCCGAATCGGCGGCGATGGAGTACTTCGGCGCGGTCGAGGACTACCCGACGGTCTGCGAGACAACCCTGGCCGAGGCGAAGCGCGCGGATTCCACGGCCGGGCCGGTCGGGCCCGAGCAGGCCGGAGGATGGTTTGTCCGCGCCGCGGTGGCCGGACTGGCGGCGGTCTTCGTGATTCAGTTGTCGATGAGCGCGCTCATCCTGTCGGACATTTCGCAAGATCGGTTCGGTTTTCGAGTGAGCCGCGATCGCCAGGGCCTGTCCGTGGTCGAAATCTTTCCGGGCTCGCCCGCGGCCGAGCGGCTCCTGATCGGCGATTATCTGTTGTCGATCAACGACGAGACTCGACTCAGCCGCACTTATCCGGAAGAGGTGCTGCGGCGCATCGAACCGGGCGCCGCCTGCAGGCTTCTGGTTCGGCGGGGAGCGCAAGAGATCCCGGTCGAACTCTCTTCGGTGCCCTATTCATACCTCAACCTGCGCCGGGTTCGGTATCTGGTGACCTGTCTTTCGCGCGGACTGATCTATCTGGTGGTGGCCCTGCTGATCCTGTTGCTCAGACGGAACGATCGGTTCACCACCATCGGCGTGCTGGTCTTCGGGTCGCTGGCGGTGCTCACCCTGAAGCAACTCTTCTCAGCCGCGGGCTACTCAAACACCGGCTGGGAGCCGTGGATTCATCTCCCGGTCCTGCTGCTGTATGGCGGAGTGATCTTCATTCCCCTCAGTTTTCATCTGGCCCTGCTCTTTCCACCCGCCGCGACTCCGCCGTTGACCGGATTCTGGAGGCTGTTGAGAGATGCGCTTTATGCCGTAATGATCGTGTTGACGATCCCGGCCTGGGTCAATGCGCTGGCTCCTTATCACGGGGCGGCGGCCGCGATCCTCTTCGCGGACGAGCACCTCTGGTACACCCTGTACCTGGATGCCGCGGACTGGTATTTCATCCTGGGGGCCGGTTGCATCGTCGCCGCTCACCTGAGGAGCTATCTGGCGCTGAAGCTGCCGGACCAGCGCCGCCGCATCAAACCGGTGGTCTACGGGACCACGGCGGCGGTGAGTTCCGCCGTGCTGGTGGCCCTGATCGAATTGATTCAACGATACTCCGGGTCGTTCGACAGCGCCTGGGTGGCCCGATCCGAGATGTTGGCGTCGATCGCCGGTCTTCTGGCCGGGGGCATGGCGGCGGCCTGGGTCTATGCCTTCCTGACGCGACGCATCTACGACATGCGGATCGTGATCTGGCTGGGATTACGATACCTGCTGGCGAAGAAGGGCCTGGAGATGCTGCTGCTGGCTCCGATTCTGGGGTTGATCTACCAGGTCTCTGCGAGGTCCGACCAGTCGGTCAGGGAGATCTTCGCCGGCCAGCCGCTCCCGATCATTCTCTTCGTGCTGGTCTCGCTCAGCCTCTACTTCCGGCCGCGCCTTCGACGCCGGCTCGACCGGCGTTTCTGGCGTGAACCGTACGATCAGGGACAGGTGCTCTATCGATTGAGCGACGAGATCAAACAGTTCAAGAGCCTTCCTGAACTGTGCCGCAGCACGAGCGATCAATTGGGATCGGTTCTGCATCCGTCGAGGGTCTATTTTCTCTTTCGGCAGACGAAATCGCGCGATCTGCATCTGAGCTATCCGCCCGATCCCGCGCTCGCCGAGGCCGGGCTGCCGGAACATTCCGCGCTCTTTCAGCTCATGAGACGGCGGGCGGACGTGTTGGAATATCCCTCGCCGGACAGCCAGGCCTTACCGCCCGGCGAGGCGAAGCTGCTGGAACGGTTGGGCGTGACGTTGCTCACGCCGATGCTGGACTGGCAGGGGCAACTGGTAGGCCTGATGCTGCTGGGTCAAAAGAGGTCCGAAGCGCCCTACAGCCCGACCGACCATCGATTGCTGCTGGCGATTGCGCGACAGGTGGCGACCGTCTTTGAGGTCACCCAGCTCCGCCAACAGGTCGAACGTAAGACCAGGACCGAGTGGGAGGTCCTGGCGCGAGTGGCGCCCGAGAACGTCGACCTGTTGCGCGAGTGCCTGCACTGCGGCCGCTGTTTCGATGCGGGCCAGGAGGAGTGCCCGGACTGCCGATGCAGCCTGGAATTGACCTTGCCGATTGCGCGAACGATCGAGAACAGGTACCGATTGGAGCGCACGATCGGCAAAGGCGGGATGGGCGCGGTCTATCGCGCGGTCGATCTGAGGCTGCGTCGTGAAGTGGCGATCAAGATCGTCAACGCCTCCTACTTCGGCGATCAGACCGCGTTGCGCCGCTTCGATAAAGAGGCGCGGGCCATCGCGCAACTCAGCCATCCGAATATCGTCAAGGTCTTCGATTCCGGGCGGACCGATCTGGGCGGAGCCTGGCTGGTGATGGAACTGGTCGAGGGCGCCACCATGCGGGAAGAATTGAATCGCCACCGGCGATTGGCGCCGATGACGGTGGCGAAGTGGTTCGATCAATTGCTGGAGGGCATCGGAGCCGCTCACCGGACCGGGATCGTCCATCGGGATCTGAAGCCGGAGAACGTCCTGATTGACCGGGGCCAGGATCCGGAGGGCCGGGTCAAGATTCTGGACTTCGGCCTGGCGAAGATGACACAGATGGAAGCCCTGGGAGATTCGAGCAGCCTGACCCAATCCGGAATGGTGGTTGGAACGCCGGGCTACATGTCGCCGGAGCAGTTGGAGGGGCGACCCGTGAACGAGCGATCGGATCTCTTCGCGATCGGGGTCATGTGGATCGAGGCGCTCACCGGCGATCGTCCGTTCAACGGTAAGACCCTGACGGAGCAGTTGCAGGCCATCGAACGGCGACAGTTCCGTCTACCGGATGATCCGGGGCTCGAATTGATCGCACATCGCTGCCTGGCGTTCGCGCCGAACGATCGCTATCCGACCGCGACCCACTTGCGAAGGGTCTTGATCGCGGCTCTCATCGGAGGGCGCCGAGAGCTCGGATTTTGAGACTCAAACCGCTCGCGTGTTTCGCGGTTTGTAACTCGATTTTTAATCGCCGATCGGGTCTGATGATTTCTCAACGATCGCCGTCGCTTCCGCGCGAACCGGAAAATTGACCGAGTTGGCGATGAAACAGAGCTCGTGCGCCTTGTGGTGCAGCGCCTCCGCCTTGTCAACGTCCGATTCCCTGGAGATCACGACGCGGGGGTGAAGTGTGACCTCCGTGAAATGCCCCCCGCCGTCCGGGGTCTCGATCATTCTGCCAGTCGCCGCATCCCGGTAGTCCGAGACCACGATCCCGGCGTCGGCGCAAAGATGCAGGTAATAGAGCATGTGGCAGGCCGACAGCGCCGCGAGGAGCAGGTCTTCCGGGTTGTAGCGCGAGGCGTCGCCGCGGAAATGCGGGTCGGATGAGCCGACGATGACTGGCTTCCCCTCGATGGAAATTTCGTGCGCCCGGCTGTACCCGGTGTAGGTGCTCGTCCCGGAACCCAGGTTCCCCGTCCAGACGAGATTCGTTCGATAGACGTGTTCCTTCGACATCACTCTCTTGCCCTCTCCAAGATGGATTAGTACTTTACCAAAACTTCAAGTTTTACGCCCTTTCGAGCATTCCGGAGTTGCTTCCGAGACCCATTTTAGATTTAATTGGCTCAATATAAAGGACCAATTCCCATAATTCTAGAGTGCCAATTTTTGGCAGTTCGGTTTTGAGAGATGAGAGGAAATCAAGGGCAACAATTATCCGGCTTAATCTCCGATGCCAACGCGATCGCTGAGGAGACGCTGGCGAGTTTCGGCCGTTTGACCGAAGCGCAGCTCAACTGGCAGCCCGGCGCGGACCGGTGGAGCATCGCTCAATGCCTCGACCATCTGGTGACGACCAATGGGTCGTATGCTCCGGTCTTCGAGCAGGTCGTGAGGGGCGAGAAGAAGACGCGTTTACTGGAGAGCCTGCCGTGGCTTCCGGGCCTGTGGGGCAAGCTGTTGATCAAGGCGGTCTCGCCGGAATCCGCCCGCAAGCTGAAAGCCCCGCCGTCCTTTCAACCGTCGCGCAGCGGGATCGACGGGGCGATCATCCGCCGGTTCACCGATCAACAGCAGCGGATCATCGGGTACATGAAAGCTACCGAAGATTTGGATTTAGAGAAGCTGATCATCACCTCTCCGGTCCTCAACCTGATCACCTATAGCTTAATGGATGCCTACCGGATCATCATCAATCACGAGCGACGACATCTTCTTCAAGCCAGGAGGGTCCTGGAGACTGAGGGTTTTCCGAACTGACCTTATTCCTTCGATTAGCCGGTTTGCTCCTGGATCTTCCGGATCGCGGCGCTCACTTCCGATTTTATAAAAGCTTTTAGAAAGTGACGCTCGCAATCGCCGCGCGGGGGTCGCCGATGTCGCCCAAGCTGGAGACGGCCAATCTCTGTCCGGGGCGGTCTTGGTTGAGCGCGATCTCGATCAACGGCGGCACCGCAACCGATCCAAACTTCACCAGGGCGTGCCGGGCGGATTTCTGCGCGTCGAAATCGGAATGCTTCAACACTTCGACGAGCAAGGGAACAGCTCGTGTGTCGCCCGACATGCCCAACGCATCGATGATGTACCATGAGAGCGTTAAATCGGTCTCCAGGGCCTCGGCCAGCCTCGTGGTCAGAAGTTCAAAGACGCCGGGGCCGCCAATCGTGCCCAGGGCGAGCGCGGCCGCCACCCGAACTTCCGGCGACCCCATGACCTTGCTTCTGGCCGTCTTCTCATTGATGGCGGTGGCGCTGCCGGCCTGCTACCTTCCGGCCCGGATGGTGGTCTTGAGGTCGGAATAGCATCTCGGCCCATTAGCATAATCTGATCGGGGGTGAGGTCGATGAGCCTCAGCTCAAGGGTGAAGCTCGCCCTGAATTTGAATCCCACAAGCTTTAGCCAGAAGACGCCTCAGTTTGATATACTTCCGCTCTCGGTTATTCAGATTATACGTTATACGGTTGGAGTCGGTAGCCTGAGGAGAGAGGCAGAGAGGCTGTCGGCGTCGCCCGGGACCTTCTCAATCATGCTCTCAGCTTGCGGAGTCAGGATCTAGTCCAGGATGTTGCCTTCATCAATGACGCAGGCGCCGGAGCGGCTCAGTCGTGATCCGTTCGGCGGGCTCAAGCGAGCGGCGTCTTGAGAGCGGTCTCGTGCCTATCATTATATTATTGCTTCTTAAAAGGTCCAGAGGAGTAACTATTGCGTGACAGCGC
>DATEFT010000196.1:0-2783 GCA_035280505.1 Blastocatellia bacterium
TACCCCGGAGATCAAGAACAAGTATATTCAGAGCCTGATCGCCGGCCGGGATGGCAGTCTCTGGATCGGCACCGCCGGCGGGCTGATCTCGCTGAAAGACGGAAAGTTCACCACCCTCGCCATTCCGGGCGGAATGGCGGCGAACTGCATCAATACCCTGTACGAAGACCGGCAGGGCAACCTCTGGATCGGCACTTACGGCGCCGGGCTGACCCGCTTCAGGAATGGAGAGTTCACGCGCTACACAAGCCAGGAGGGTTTGGCCAGCGATTTCGTCTACGCCGTCATCGAAGATCACGCCGGCAACCTGTGGGTGGGAACCAGGCAAGGATTGGACTGTTTCAAGGATGGAAAGTTCACTCACTATACCGTCAAAGACGGGCTGCCGTTCGAACAGGTGGCGGCCATCCACGAAAGCCGGGACCGGAGCCTGTGGATCGGCACCGCCGGCGGGCTGACCCGGTTTAAAGACTCCCGGTTCACGACCTACACGCAGAACGACGGCCTCTCGTTCGAGATCGTCAAATGCATTCGCGAGGATCAGGCCGGAGTCCTCTGGATCGGCACCGAGGGTGGCGGATTGAACCGCTTCGTCGACGGGAAGTTCACCGCCTTCTCGCTCAAAGAGGGATTATCGAACTCGTCGGTTCTGGACCTCTACCAGGATCGTGAAGGGATGCTCTGGATCGGGACCCTCGGCGGCGGACTGAACCGGCTCCGCGACGACCGGATCATCACCTATACCACCAAAGAAGGGTTGGTGAACGACGTCGCGCTGGCCATCTACCAGGGCCGCGACCGCAGCATCTGGATCGGCACGATCGGCGGATTGACCAGATTCAAAGACGGCCAGTTCAGCAACTACCTGACCCGGGACGGCGCGGCGGACATCAAGGTCCTGGCCCTCACCGAAGACGACGGGGGCAATCTCTGGATCGGCACCAACGGCGGACTCTGCCGATTCAAGAACGGCCAGTACACGACCTATACCGCCAAAGACGGTCTCTCGCACAACACGATTCGCGCCCTCCATTACGACCGCGACGGCACCCTCTGGATCGGCACTCGCGGCGGGCTGGACCGCCTCAAAGACGGAAAATTCATGCCGCCCTCCACGCTCGGCTTCCAGTCCAACACGGTGCACATCATCTATGAAGATCGAGGCGGCAGTCTCTGGTTCGGAAGCAACGAAGGACTGGCGCGCTTCAAGGACGGGCAGTTCACGACCTATACGACCCGAGAGGGATTGTCGCACGATTTCGTCTTCTCCATCCACGAGGATGCGGAGGGCACGATCTGGATCGGGACCGCCGGCGGCGGGTTGAACCGTTTCAAAGAGGGAAAGTTCGTCGGCTATGGAACCAAGGACGGACTGTTCGACGACGGCGTCCACCAGATTCTGGAAGACGCGCGCGGAAATTTGTGGATGAGCTGCAACCGCGGAGTCTTCCGCGTCAGCAAACGGGAACTGAACGATTTCGCCGAAGGCAAGATCCGAGCCGTCACCTCGGTCGTCTTCGGCACGTCGGACGGCATGAAGAGCAGCGAATGTAACGGGTCCACTCAGCCCGCGGGCATCAAGACCGGCGATGGCCGGCTCTGGTTCCCGACCATGAAGGGGGCGGCCGTCATCGACCCCGACGCCATCCGGAGCCAGCGGCTCCCGCCGTTGGTCCATATTGAAAGTATCGTCGCCAACAACCAAAAGGCGATTCTGACCGGAAACCCCGGGCTGATCAGTTTCTCCTCCAACACGCCGCGGCTCGAGATCAACTATGAGGGCATCAGCCTCTCGGCCCCGGAGAAGGTGCGCTTCCGTTATTACCTGGAAGGTTTCGACCGGGATTGGATCGACGCCGGGTCCCGCCGCGTCACCTACTACACCAACCTGCCGCCCGGCACCTATCGGTTCAAAGTCATGGCCGGCAACAGCGACGGGGTCTGGAATGAGACCGCCGCCAGTTATGAATTCTACCTGGCTCCGCGGTTCTATCAGCAATACTGGTTCTATCTGCTCTGTGCGGCGCTGGTCGCCTGCACCGGGTGGGGCATCTATCGCCTGAGAGTGAGACAGATGCAGGCGCGCTTCCTGGCCGTCCTCGAGGAGCGCAACCGGATCGCGCGCGAGATGCACGATACCCTGATCCGTGGAATCGTCGGAGCCTCGGCGCTGCTGGGCGCGGGATCCAAAATGCTGACGGTCTCAACGCAACAGGCCGATACCTACCTCGAGATGGCCAGCGTCGAACTCAAAAAGAGCCTGGACGAAGTGCGGGTGGCGGTCAGCGGTCTGCGGGAAGCGGCCACCGACGAGGACAGCCTGCCGAATGCCATCAACAGTGTGATCCGGCGAATGACGGCCGGCACGACGATCGACGCGCGGTGCATTGTGCGCGGGCATCCGCAGCCCATGCCCGAGGCGGTCGCCGAACATCTGCTGCAGATCGGCCGCGAAGCGGTCGCCAACGCGGTTCAACACGCCGCCGCCGGCCACATCCTGGTCGAAGTGCAATTCGATCCGCACCTCTTCGAGATGCATATCAGCGACGACGGCATGGGGTTCGAGGTGGACAAACCCAAATCCGACGGCGCTTCACACTTCGGGTTGATCGGGATGCGAGAGCGGGCCGAGGCGATCGGCGGACAGTTGATCCTGGAGAGCCAGCCGGGCGAGGGGACCAGAGTCAGCGTCCGAGTCGCGCTGAACGGCAGCACCCGGTACGCCACGCCGAACGGACACGATCGATCGCCCTGGTCGCGCCTCCGGCGCCTCATGCTACGCC
>DATEFT010000197.1:0-10146 GCA_035280505.1 Blastocatellia bacterium
TTTGACCGCCAAGATGACCAGCGATTACAAGGGCGATTACACCAAGATCAAGGACGCGATCAATACCGCGGTGACCAATCTCGATCAGGCGTTACAACAGGTCTCTTCGGGCGCCGAGCAGGTCTCCGACGGATCGACGCGGATCACCACCGACAGCCAATCGCTGGCCAACGGCGCCGCGGGCCAGGCCCAGACCCTGTTCAACGTCTCGAACAACCTGTTGCAGATCTCCTCCTCGACCAAACACAACGCCAACCATGCGCAGGCCGCCTGCCGGCTCTCGCTCGGGGCCAGCGTCGCGACCGACAACGGCGTCCAGGGCATCAATCGGCTCTCGGTCGCCATCGAAGAGATCAAGAACTCCGCCAGCGAGACGGCCCGCATCATCAACACCATCGACGAGATCGCCGACCAGACCAACCTGCTGGCGCTCAACGCGGCCATCGAGGCCGCCCGCGCCGGCGAGGCCGGCCGCGGTTTCGCCGTCGTCGCCGATGAAGTGCGCAAACTCTCGCTGCGCAGCGCCGAGGCCGCCCGCAACACGCACGACCTGATCAAACAGTCGGTCGCCCGGGCCGAGAGCGGCGTCTCGATGAGCCGCCAGGTGATCACCAACCTGGTCGAGATCAACGAACAGGTCAAACAGGTAACCGAAGTCATGACCGAGATCGCCGAGGCCTCGCGCAAGCAGAGCCTGGAGATCGATCAGATCAGTTCGGCGGTCGAAGAGATGAATCAGATCACCCAGCAGACCGTGATCAATTCCGAGACTTCGGCCGAGGCCGCCGTCAAGTTGTCGAATCAAGCCGAAGAGATGCTGAGCCTGGTGGCCAACTTCCATTTAACCAACACCGCGCGGACGCGCCGCTCGGCCATCCCGACCCCCGACGCCGAGGGCTTTCTCTATCAGACGATGCCCAAGGCCAACGGTCATCGTTCGCCCAGAGTTCCGGGGCCCTGAACCATGTATCTCAAACATCTCAATCTCAAGGCGTGGAAGCATCCACACCCCATCATCGCGGGAATCGTGACCTTGACCCTGGTCGGCGGCGGAATGATCTTCCTCTCGCAACGGCGGCTCGACCGCGTCCCGCAAAATACGTCGCATTTCAATCTCGATGAGGAGCGGGCGCGGGGATTCCTGACCCCTCCTTTTCAACCCCAGGCCGGCGCCGCCGGCGAGGAATCGGCCCGCCCGGCGCCTCCCGAAGCCTTCACGGTCAATTGCGCGGACTGCCATGGCAGTCAGGGCGAGGGCGGCGACGTCGGCCCGAGGCTGATCGGCATCACCGCCAAGCCGCGCCGCAGCACGGCCGACCTGCAGAAACTGCTCTCCGGCCCCCGGACCTTCGGACTGAAGGCGCCGATGCCCGATGCGTTCCACCTCTCGCCCGAAGAGCGACGCCAGATCATCGAATGGCTCGGCAAGCTCTGAGACCGGCCGGTCAAAAGGCGGATCTTTTGCTGACTCGCCGGACGATCTCGGGAGCCAGTTGATTCAGGGGCAGGACGCGATCGGCCAACCCGGCCTGCGCGACAAACCCGGGCATCCCCCAGACCACGCTGGTCGGTTCATCCTGGGCCAGAATCTGACCTCCGGCCTCGCGAATCGCCCCGCAACTGCGCAATCCATCCTGTCCCATGCCGGTCAGCACGAGGGCCAGGGTTCCCGCGCCATAGACTTTGACCACCGAGCGAAAGAGCACGTCCACCGCCGGACGACAAGAATTTTCCGGCGGGTCCTGGTGGGTTCTCAGCCGGATTCTTCCGCCCTCTCGTTCCACCACCATATGGTATCCGCCGGGAGCGATCCAGACCTGTCCCGGCATGACGACCTCGCCGGTGGCGCCCTCCCTCACGCGAAACGACGATTTGGCCTCCAGACGCTCCGCCAGCAGCCGCGTGAAGATCGGGGGCATATGTTGAACGATCAGGATCGGAACCGGGAAATCGGCCGGCAGCGCGGGAATCAGGTCGGCCAGCGCATTGGGGCCGCCGGTGGAGACCCCGATCGCCAGCACCTCGATCCGGCGAAATTGATGCCGGACCGCGCTTCGCGGTTTGGGGCTCGCGGGCGGAATGGCCGCGCCCGACAGGCGCCCGCGCGTCAGGGCCGGATTGGCCGGCACGAGCAGCGACGAACAG
Organism: Blastocatellia bacterium; assembly: GCA_035280505.1. Classification (GTDB taxonomy): domain Bacteria; phylum Acidobacteriota; class Blastocatellia; order RBC074; family RBC074; genus JAKEHZ01. The sequence goes on from DATEFT010000197.1 coordinate 2,146, forward strand.
AGCGCTTTGATCTTGGGAACCAGCTCGTCCTCGACTCGCTTGGCGGCGATCGGCAGGCTGCCGGCAGCGGACGGTTTGGTCACATAATCGCTCGCTCCGAGCGCGAGCGCTTCCATGAGAGCGGCGGCGCCATGTTCGGTCAGGGTGCTGAACATGATGACGGGCAGGCTCGGATGCGTCTTCCGCAGCATGCGCAGGGTATGGAGACCGTCCAGCTCCGGCATGTCCACATCCATGATGATGACGTCCGGCCGGAGCTGCGCCAGCTTGGCCAGGCCGATCTTGCCGTTGGCCGCCGTCCCGACGACCTCGAGCATCGGATCCTTGGAGAGCACATCCGAGATGATGCGGCGAATCATCACCGCATCATCGATGACCAGTATTCGTATCTTCCGCATAGCCGCATTTGAGATTCAAACCGCGAAAGACGCGAAAGACGCGGAATCGAAGACCTTTCGCGTGTTTCGCGTGTTTCGCGGTTTGTAAACCGACTTTGTGAGCCAAGCACTCAGTACGTGAACTGACTGACCAGTTGGCGCAGGTTCTCCGCCATCTGCGCGAGGGCATCGGCCGCCCCTCTCGTATCGCTGGCGCCGATGGTCGTGTTCTTGGCCCCCTCGGCGACGCCGGTGATGTTCTGCGCGATCTCGGCGCTGCCCTTGGCCGCCTCGGCGACGTTCCGGCTGATCTCCTGGGTCGTCGCGGTCTGCTCCTCGACGGCGCTGGCGATGGTGGTCTGAATGGCGTTGATCTGATTGATGATGGTGGTGATCTGGCCGATCGATTCGACCGCGCCGCGCGTGTCGTTCTGGATGGCCTCGATCTTCTGACTGATATCTTCGGTGGCCTTGGCCGTCTCCTTGGCCAGCTCCTTGACTTCGTTGGCGACCACGGCGAAGCCCTTTCCGGCCTCGCCCGCGCGCGCCGCCTCGATCGTCGCGTTGAGCGCCAGCAGGTTGGTCTGCTGGGCGATCGAGGTGATGACCTTGATCACCTTGCCGATCTCGGCGCTGCTCTCGCCCAGCTTGGCGACCGTCAGGTTGGTGGTCTCGGCCACCTTGACCGCGGAGGTGGCGACCCGCGCCGCCTCGTTGGCGTTCTTGGAGATCTCTTTGATGCTGACGCCCATCTCTTCGGAGCCGGCGGCCACCGTCTGGACGTTGAGGCTGACCTGTTCCGACGCGGCCGCGACGACGTTGGCCTGGGAGGCGGTCTCCTCGGCGTTGGCGCTCATGCTCTGGCTGACGGTGGTCAGTTCCTGCGCCGAGCTGGAGAGCGCGTTGGCATTCTGGCCGATCGAGCCGATGTTGTGGCGCAGGTCTTTGAGAAATCGCGACAACCCTTCGCCCAGCCGCCCGATCGAATCGGAACCGGAGACGGTCACGGCCCCGGTCAGGTCGCCCTTGGCCGCGGATTCGACCACGTTCAAAATGGTGTCGACCTTCAAGCGCAGGTCTTCCCGGGTGGCATGTTTGACGATTTTGACCGGCCGCCCCTCCAGATCGAAGATCGGAAAGTAGGAGCCGCGGAGATAGATCTCCTTCCCGCCCTTGCCATAGCGCTTGTACTCGCCCGCCTCGTGCTCGCCGCGATTCAGCCGCGCCCAGAATTCACGGTACTCCTGGCTGTTCCGGTGCTCGTCGTCGACGAAGATCGAGTGGTGCCGGCCCTGAATCTCGTTCAAACTGTAACCCATGGTCGCCAGGAAATTATCGTTGGCGGTCAGAATCGTTCCATCCATCTTGAACTCGATCACGGCCGAGGTCCGGTTGATCGCGGCGATCTGCGCCTGGTAATCGGCGTTCTTCTCTTCGAGCCGGACCTTCTCGGTGACGACGTCCCAGGTCAACATCGGCCCCAGGTAGTTCTGATGCTGGTCGTAGATCGCGCTGACCAGCAGATCCAGAATCTCCGGCCCCACGTGGATGCGGGTCTGATGCGGCAGATTGCGCGGATCGGAGAGCAGGCGGCGCTGGTGTTCCGGGCTCTTATGAAAGACGTCGATCGAGTGGCCGATCATCTGCTCGACCTTGATCGGCAGATACGGCTCCAGCAACTTGAGCGTCCGCTTCGAGGACTGATTGAGATACTGAATCTTGAAATCCAGATCGGCGCACATCACATTGACCGGCGCGTTCTCCATCATCGAGACCACCCGCGCCATCTCGTTCTCCAATCGCAACCGCTCGCCGGCCTCTTCCCAGTTGACCACGTAGCCGAGGACCTGTCCCGCCGAATCGGTGACGCTGTTGATGTAGGTCTGCAGCGTGACCGACCCGAAACTGAACCGGGCCTGGTGCGGCAGGCGCCCGGGGTTGCGCAGGAGCTGCTCCACGCGCGGCGCGTCGCGATGGAAACGGTGGATCGAAGCCCCGACGATCTCGTCCAGGCCGATCCCGAAGGCCTGCCGGAGCTCCCCCTCGAACCGCTTCATGGAGACGAACGCCTGCTCATTGGCATAGACCAGGGTCAGGTTGGCGTCGGCAATGAAGATGTTGGCCTGCAACTGATTCAGGACGGCCCGCAGCCCGTCGGCCGCCTCCAGCAGGCGATCGCCGCGGGTCAGGGTGCTGGGGCGGGCCGCGGTCGCAACGCTATTCTTAAAGCGCCCGTTAGACATTTTATCTTCCTTTCGGTTGGTGAGATGGCGAGCCTTCCCTTCCGGCGCGGCGCCGGGAGTATTGACGATCTCGCGGGCCAGCGGGGCGATCACGCCGAGGACCCGATCGATTAAGGGTGCCGGCACCTCCAATTGTTTGAGCGCGGAGGCCAGGTGCTCGGCCACGCGGTCGAAATGGGCCGGCTCGATCGCCAGCCCGGCATGCGCCAGCCGCATATTCCGGCCTCGATAGGTCGCCGGCCCTCCGAGGGCCTGGGTCAAGAAGGCGATCTGTTTTCGCTTGAGCCAGGGCTGATCGATCCCGGCAAAGAAGGGGGCGAGGAGCGGATCGGCCAGGACCAGCCGATAGAAGATCTCGACGGCGGCGGTAATCGCGTCATCCCCGCCAAGTTGGTTGAATAATGTAATCTCACGCGAAATGAGGTTCGATTTTTTTGACATGGGCGATGGCTCCACTCCTCTTCGTCAATTTACCCTGTCGGTCAGGGTGGGCTGGACCGCGCTCGAGACCAGGGCCTTCTCGGTATCCAGGATCAGCAGCAGCCGGCCTTTAAGTTTATAGACGCCGCGGATCAGATCGCGGGCGGCTCCATGAATCGTCTCCGGCGGCCGCTCGAAAGCGTCGGCGCCAACCTCCAGGACGTCTCCGATCTCATCCACCAGCAGGCTGACGGCCCCCTCATCGGTCCGGATCACGACATTCATCGGATGCTGATCGGCCGGGCGTTCGCGCAATTCCAACTGGCGGCGCAGGTCGATCGCCGTCACGATCTGGCCTCTCAGGTTGATCAATCCGCGCACGACCGCCGGCGCCAGCGGCACGCGCGTCATCTCTTGATACCGGATCACTTCCTGAACCGTCAGCACATCGACGCCGAAGAAGAGCCCGTCGAGATAAAAAGTGCAAAACTGCGAAGTCTCTATCATCGGTCTTCAAATCCCATATTTCCCGGCCATCCCGGATTTGGTGGTCGGGCTTGAGCGCCGAAGGCGCTGAAAAAGGCCCCCGCGAAATCCGGCCCGGTCAGCCAATCTCAAATCCATCCCCGCCTCACGCCGCCGCCGACTGTTCGATCAGCGACGGATCGATCGACTGGATGATGCCCCGCACGTCGAGCAGGTCCGTGACGCGTTGCTGGATCACGGCGGAGCCCACGACTCCGCTGCGTTTGGAGCAGTGCTGCAGCACGACCGACTCCTCGACGATGTCGAGGATCTGGTCGACGACCAGCCCCACGCTGCGCCGCTGGGAGGTGTAGACCACCACCTGCATCTGGTCGGACGCGGCGGAGTCTCCGCCGCGAGGGCAGTTGAAGACCTGGGCCAATCGGATCAGCGGCATGATCTGGCCGCGATATTGGACCACCTCCTGACGCCCGGCCCGTTCGATGGCGGAGACCGGGAACTCTTCCAGGCGCGCCACCAGCGAGAGGGGGATCGCCATCCGCTCCGCCTCGCCGACCCGGAACAGCAGCAGCGTCTGCGCATTGACGGGCCGTTCCTGATTTTTGGCCTCGGTGTCCGGCAAGGCCCGGTCGCGGACCTCGGAGACGACGTTGGCCCGTTGAGCCAGTCCCAGCACGTCCAGGATCAGCGCCACTTTGCCGTCGCCCATGATCGTGGCCCCGGCGAAACTGGTGAGCCCCTTCAACTGTTTACTGAGCGGTTTGACCACGATCTCTTCGGTGTCGTTGATCTCATCCACCACCATCCCGAACTGGCGATCGTCGGCCCGCAGCACCACGATGTTGACCGCCGCTTCCTCGTCGTTCTCGGCGGCCGGCCGTTCCACCCGCAGCTCGCGGTTGAGATAGATCAACGGCAGCAGGTTACCGCGCAACCGGTAGACCGGCGCGCCATAGATCAATTCAATGGCCGCGCGCGCCTGCTCGCCTTCCAGCCGCACCAGCTCCAGGAGGCTGACCTGTGGAATGGCGTAACGGTCGCCCCCGGTGGTCACGATCAGCGCCGGAATGATGGCCAGGGTCAGCGGAATCTTGATCTTGATCGTCGTGCCCTGCCCCGGCTTGCTGTGAACGTCGATCGTCCCGCCGATCTTCTCGATGTTGGTCTTGACCACGTCCATCCCGACTCCGCGGCCCGAGATGTTGGTCACCTGTTCGGCGGTCGAGAATCCGGGCAGGAAGATCAGGTTGACCGCCTCCCGGTCGCTCATCCGGGCCAACTGCTCCGCGGTGATCAGGCCGCGCTGCAGGGCTTTCTGTTTGACCCTTTCGGGATCGATGCCCGCTCCGTCGTCCGAGATTTCAATATTGACCTGGCCGCCTTCGTGAAAGGCCCGGAGAAAGATATGGCCTTCGGGCGACTTCTGTTTGGCGACCCGAACGGCGGGGCTCTCGATCCCGTGGTCGGCGGAGTTCCGGACCAGGTGGGTCAGCGGATCCTTGATGGCCTCGATAATGGTCTTGTCCATCTCGGTCTCCTTGCCCTCCATCTCGATCCGGATCTTCTTGGCGCAGTTGACCGCCAGGTCGCGGACGAACCGCGGAAATTTGCCCCAGATATTGCCGATCGGCTGCATGCGCGTCTTCATGACGCCTTCCTGCAGCTCGGTCGTGATCAGGTTCAGCCGCTGCGAGGTGGCGGCGAATCCGGAGTCCGCCTGGGTCACGGTGTATTGCAGAATCTGGTTGCGGGCCAGGACCAGTTCGCCGACGAGGTTCATCAAGACGTCGAGCAGGCCGACATCCACCCGCAGCGAGTTATCCGCCAGGCTCGGCGCATTCGGCGCGCGCGCCTCTCCCGACGACGAAGGCCCGGTTTTACGCGGGGCGGCCGCCCCCTCCTGAACCTGGTGCCAGACCACCTGGTTTTCACTCTCGTCCGGAGCCTCGGCCGGAACCGTCTCCCGCCGCTGCAACTCCGTCAGGGTCCTGACCAGCGGCCCATAGTCGGTGTCCCCCTCATTACCGTCCGTCTCGAGGTGCGTCAGAAGCTGCCGCACGGCGTCAACCAGGGCCAGCAGCCCCGAGGCGATCTCCGAAGTCAGGTGCAGTTTTCCGTCACGCAATCGGCTGAGCAGGTTCTCGCCGACGTGCGTGACCGATTCCAGTTTCGCCAGTCCGAAGAACCCGCAGGTCCCCTTGATGGTGTGGATGGTCCGGAAGATGTTGGCCAGCGTGGGGGTCGAAGAGGGATCCCGCTCCAGGGTCAACAGGTCACGATCGAGCTGGTCCAGATTCTCATAGCATTCGACCAGAAAATCCCGGAGCAGATCCTTCATGACGTCGGACTCATACTCGGAGGGTGGATGGGCGGTCGCCGGCGCCGGCGCGGCCGTTTCGTGCGGCTCATCGAGGGCCGCTTCCTCGATCCGGCCATCCGAACTCTGCCGCCAAGCCTGCTGTAAAGATTGAATGGAGTGCCGGATCCGGCTCCGGTCACCCGGGGACTCACCCGCCTGAAAGAACTCTTCCGCCGCGGCCAGCGCCTGCATGAGCCGGGCGCCGAGCGGGCTCGACTCGTCGCGCGGCGCTCCCGCGGCCGGCCGGCCCTCCAGGATCAGAGTCAACAGTTCCGCAACCTCCGGATCGGCCTCGGCGATCTGCGGAATCAGCGATTCCAACGAGTCGCCTCCGTGATCGGAGACGGCCGACTCCTCGGAACTCGCTCCCTCCAGTTCCCGTCGAATCTGGGTCAATAGATGAACAATCGTTTGCGCTGCTTGAAACATAGGCGACTCTGAGACAGCCCTGTCGGAGGACAGAGGTGGACGAAGATGAGGTCGGATCGGTCGCGAGGAGTCTGGTTGGACCTCAACTCGACCATATGTAGATGAAACGGCTTGAGGAATCCTTGAAGCGAGCTCGGGATCTGAAGTTTCGAATCTAAAAGTCCAAAGAACTCAATTTCCAGAGTACTGAGGACGCGAAACACGCGCGGACATTCGGATCTTCCCAAGGTTGGGGGCTCAGGATCTCCAATTTACGCTGACAGGTCAGCGCGTGTTTCGCGTTCCGGCGGGGCATCCGCGCCGTCGTAACTCCGGTCAGTGCTCTTCATTCTTCAGAAGAGACACGGAGAAAGGCTCTCCCATATACTCGAAATCGATCTTGCTCACCACTTTTCCAGCCGACAGAAAAGCGGTATGAGCGACCCCGTGCTTGACGGCTGGAAGAGAGAGGTGGCTGGGCGCCGGCAATAACGACTTGATATTGCCGCCCACCATATTGACCAGCTCGCCGAGCGCATCCTGTTCGTGCTCGAAAGTCGCGTTCTGCTCCGGAATGTCGAACATCAAGGCGGCGACCCGGCGCGCAAAAGCCGATGAACAATGCAGCGTGACCGCGCCGTCCCAATCGCCGCTGATCCGAACACATCCCGTCAACATGCAATCTTCCGCAGTCATCTTACCGAAGTAATTGCCATGCCGGATCTCGCGTTCCAGCATCGAGAACCAGATCCATTCGGTAATCTGACGAATCTCGACCTCAAGAAATTGCATATAACTCCTCTCTCGATCCACGGCCCCCAGCTTCGTTGAAAACGAAGACCGCAGACCGCCTCTCCGTTAAACCGGAAGCTGATAACAAGGGGACTTCTCGGCCTGAACGCGCACGAACGAAGTGTTCAGATTCAGGAGCGTCTCGGCCGAGCCCAGAAAAAGATAACCGCCCGGCTTGAGAATTCGGCGCAGCTTGCCGAGGATCGACTTCTTCATCTCCTGATCGAAATAGATCAGGACGTTTCGCAAGAAGACGATATCCATCGGCGGAAGCTGGCTCCAATCTCCGGCCAGGTTGAATTCACGGACCTCGACCATTCGGCGCAGATCTTCGCGAATCCGCCATTCGAGGCCATGCCTCTCAAAATATTTCATTAACAGCGGAGCCGGCAGCCCGCGGTTGACCTCGAGCTGACTGTACCGCCCTTCGCGGGTGCGTTCCAACATGGCTTGCGAGATATCGGTGGCCAGAATTCGGGCCTGGCTGCGAGCGACGGCCGGAAAGTGTTCATGCAGCAACATGGCGATGCTGTAGGCCTCCTGCCCGCTCGAACTGGCCGCCGACCAGATATTGAGTCGCTGACCGGCCCCTAACTTTTCGGTCAGCTCCGGCACGATCTTCCGCTTGAGCGCCTCGAACGGATGCAAATCCCGAAAGAAGGTCGTCTCGTTGGTGGTCATGGCTTCGACCACTTTGCGATGAGTCACGTTGAAGCTGTTGGCGCGCAGACTGGCGACCAGCGACCCCAGAGAGTCGAACCCCTCACGGCGAGCTAGCGAAGTCAGCCGCGATTCAATCAAGTACTCCTTCCCCGGCTCGATCACGATCGCCGATCGATCGCGAACGAGTTGGGAAAGATAGTCGAAATCGGCTCTATTAACAGCCATGTCTATATTTACCTCAAGGGTTCCGCCT
>DATEFT010000198.1:0-4041 GCA_035280505.1 Blastocatellia bacterium
ATTGGAACGATATGTTCTTATATGCGCCGCACTGGCAGGTTCCGATGCTCTTGTTGTTGGCCGGCCTGGTCTTTCTGAAACCCCGCTTCGCGTTGGGCCCGGCGGTGTTGGCCGCGCTGGCCATCGCCTCCGCCGTGACCAGCTTCCAATTCCTGGCCGAGGTCGGCAATGCGGTCAAGCACCTGCCGTCGGTCTACTGAAGAAGTCTAGAGAAGTCTAGAGAAGTCTAGAGAAGTCTAGAGAAGTCTAGAGAAGTCGGGAAGTTTAGGGCCTCTCCGACTTTCCAAGACTTTCCAAGACTTTTCTAGACTTTCTTTAGGCGTCCTGCCGGCGCGGGAGCAGGGCCGCGACGCCGGTGAGCCATCCTTCGAACTCGATCGAGGATTGTAACGAAGTGTCGATGAATCGGGGGAGCAACAACTGATAGGAGTCTCTGGAGGCCAGACCCGGATCGCAGGTGGTGGCCGAAACGACGCCCAGATCATTGAGCCAGGGAAAGAAGGCCTGATCATAGACTCCGCTCGGGTAGCAGAGATGGTCGGCGCGGGAACCGGTGATGGCCAGAATACTGTTGCGATTGTCCTCGATCTCCCGAACGAATAACTGCCGATCCTGCGGGGTCCGGTGGCGGTGAGTGTGGAGCTGGATGTCCACGCCCGCGGCGGCCAGTTGTTTGACCTCGTCGGGAGTAACCTGCTGCATGATTCGTTTCTTCAGCAGGGCGCCGTAATCGATCCGGAGTTCTCCCGCGAGCTGGGCGGCGAGGGCATCTTTCTCTTCCGCGGACAATTTCTGCCGGCGGGCGAAGGCCAGGATCTCTTCGGCCGCCGTCGCTCGCGCGGCCTCGGTTGACAGGTTCAATTCCATCTTCTGACCGGTGAGCTGCTGAAGATTGAGCTCGGTCTCGCGCCCTTTCCAGAGCAGGTACCGGCAGATGGTGTCGAAGACCGGCCGATTGTAATAGGTATAGAAGGTCGAGAGGTAGAGCGTAACCGGAATCTGATACTCGCTCAGAATCGGGTAGGCCTGCTTATAGAAGTCGTAGTTTCCGTCATCGAAGGTGACGGCCACGCATCTTTCGGGCAGGTCGTTGGCATAGAGGCGTTGAATGGCCTCATTCAGCGGCAGGACGGTGCACCGATGCTTCTTCAGCAGTTGCACCCGCTCCCTGAACATCGGCTGAGACATAAACAACGACGGGTCGCATTGGTCTTCATCTTCCAGCGAGATTCCATGGTAGGCGAGAATCAACAGCCGCTGCCGGCGCCAGTTACTATTATGGACGAGCGTGAATAACCCGAACGTCTTGAGGGTACTAAGAGCTATTTTTTTTGACTGTTTCAGCATGTCTCGACTCTGGATTGGGTGAAAAGGTTAGGTCAGCGCCTATCTGTTGGCTGAGCTGGTCAGCGAGAGTTTGTATCAAGACGGAATAGTCCAGCGAATAATAACGACCGCTCAATCTTAGCAAATTGACCGGAGATGAGCAAGAACCGGAGCTACCCGGGACGGCCTCCGAATAGGTGTTTCGCCGCGGCGGGTTTGATAACATAGGGCGCGCCTCGGAGAGCTCTTTGAGTGGTGGTCCTGTCCGATCCATGCCCGACGCGATGGAAATCGCGCGAACCGGAGATCTGTACCGATCGTTTAGTAGACGAAGATTCCGGAAAATGGGAGGATCGGAGCACGCCATGAAGATACCTCAGTTTCTCATCGCCAAACGCAAACAGCTCCTGCTTAGCGGCCTGGTGGCTGGAACGATCGTGGTCATCGGCCTCTTACTGCCGCAGGACCTGATCATTCCGGTCAAAGGGGCCGCGCCTCGGGACTGGAACCCGAACTCCTGGTGGGCCGAACCGTGGGGCGTCTCGGGCGTGCATAAAGGAATCGATATCTTCGCCCCCGAGCGGACGCCGGTTCTGGCGCCGACCTCCGGGCTGGTGATCTATGAGGGGCAGATGGACCTCGGCGGAAACGTGGTCTGCATTCTGGGCCCCAAATGGAGAGTGCACTTTTTCGCCCATTTGAATCGGTCGCAGGTCTGGTTGGGCCAGATGGTGGCGACCGGGGAGCAGATCGGCGAGGTCGGCCGCACCGGGAATGCCCAGGGGAAGGCCCCGCATCTGCATTACCAGATCGAGACCTGGATCCCTTACCCCTGGCGGTGGGATGGGTCGACCCAGGGATGGAAGAAGATGTTCATTCTGAATCCGCAGGACTACCTTCCGAGAAGCGGACCCCCGCCGAATCCGAGCCGCTGAATTAACACCCTTGGTAGATGTAGAAGGAGAGGCAGAGAGTCAATGCAATATTGGTTATTGAAATCGGAACCGGAGTCGTTTTCGATTGAAGATCTGGCGAAGTCGCCGAAGAAGACCACCTGTTGGGACGGGGTGCGGAACTATCAGGCCCGAAACTATATGCGTGAAATGCAGATCGGAGATCAGATCTTCTTCTATCACAGCAATGCGGCCCCCACGGCCATCGTGGGGGTTGCCGAAGTGGTCAAGAAGTCCTATCCTGATCATACGGCGCTCGATCCGAGAGACCCGCACTACGATCCCAAGAGCACCCCTGACAATCCGATCTGGGAGATGGTCGATATCCAATTGGTCAAGAAGTTCGATCGGCCGATCGCCCTCGATGAATTGCGCAGCGTGGATGGATTGGAGAAGATGGAGTTGTTGCGTAAAGGTTCGCGTCTGTCGGTCCAGCCCGTCCGTCCCGAAGAATGGAAGATCATTAACCGACTGGCTGTTAAGAAGTGATGAAAGAGAAGCATCCCGAGTTACTGGAGCGGACCAGGAAGATCATCCAGTATCTGAAGAAACAATATCCCGAGGCCGAGTGCGCCCTGCACCATAGTAGCCCGCTGGAGTTGCTGATCGCCACGATCCTCTCCGCCCAATGCACGGACGAGCGCGTCAACATCGTGACCGGGACTCTGTTCCGCAAATATCGCGGCTGTCAGGACTATCTGGCGGTGCCGCAATCGGAATTGGAGCAGGACATCAGTTCGGTCACCTTTTTTCGCAACAAGGCCAAATCGATTCAGGGAGCCTGCCGGCTGCTGGTGGAGCAGCACGACCACCAGATCCCGCAAACTCTGGAAGAGCTGGTTCAACTGCCCGGCGTCGGCCGCAAGACGGCTAACGTGGTGCTGGGAACGGCTTTCGGGATTCCGACCGGGGTGGTGGTCGACACCCACGTCGCCCGCCTCTCTCAGCGATTGGGCCTGACGGCCCAGAAACAACCGGAGAAGATCGAGGCCGATCTCATGGAACTGATGCCGAAGAAGGAGTGGATCGGTTTCTCACACCGGTTGATCTGGCATGGGCGGCGGGTCTGCAAAGCCCGTCAACCGGCGTGTGAGTCCTGCATTCTGGAGCCACTCTGTCCTTCGTCATTGCTCAAGGACGGGAAGAAGAGTCGATAGGCGATCGACTCGGATCACTCGTTCTCCCCTTTATGGCAGATCTGATCGATGACGACGGCGCTCGCCAGGATCAGGACGGGATCTTCGTCATCGGCGATCTCGACTCCGTACGTGTCGCTCCAGGCCAGCCATTTCTTCGAGACCCTCGCCACGACTCGATCGCTGCGGCTGAACGCGTACTCGTGATCCCAGAAATCCCCTTCGGCCACCGGATCGTCCGGCCCCGGGGCATCGATCGTGAAGGTATGTCGAAAGAAGGAGAAGAGATCTCTCTTCACCACCGCGAAGAGTTCGCCGTCTCGATAGATCTCGTAGGTCGGACCCCAGGCGAGGAGCTTCTGTTTGATGTAGGCTAATTCGTTACCCTTCAGATCCTGAAAAGAGAGCTGATTGCCGAAACTGAAAGCTTTCCCGTCGACGAAGAAGACATCCTGATCGTTCTCATCCTTGATGTAGAAATCGTCTCCCCAGGAAAAGAGCCGCTCTTTCATTACGAAACGCATCTGGTACTCTCCTTGATGAGATGGGTCAATCGGTAATTGTTCGGGAGATTTCTTGTTTCCAGCCGGTTAGATTCTATCCCAATCAGGGGGCTTAACCAATCA
>DATEFT010000199.1:0-10602 GCA_035280505.1 Blastocatellia bacterium
AATCACGGCCGGCAGAATGGTCCCGGAGTACCCGCAACCGATCAGCGAAGTGAAGACCCGGTTCCGGTCGGCCAGCTCGCGCAACCGCGCGAGCGCTTCGATCTCCGAGAGCGCCGGCTGCGGATCCGCCACCGGCGCCCGGCGGATGGTGGGCGGAATCGTCTGCCCGATCAGATCATCCAGGCTGGCGGCCCCGACCACTTTCAGCATCGCCTCGACATCGTCCGGCGCGGGGCCGATGTGGCGGCGCATAAAGGTCGTGGCGGGAATTTCGAAGGTGGTCGACTGCGTGGATGAAAGACGTGCTGCTTTGTTCATACTTCGTTGTCTCATTAGTGAATATCGTCTGTGACTCGCTAGATCCGAGGTCCGCGTCAACTCTCGCGACTCCCTCCGGATTCGATCTAATCTGTTCGGTTGATAAACGATCGGACAACCGTCCCGGGCGGAGCGTCCGGATCGAGGCAGGCTGGAGCCTCGTTAAGATCCGCCGGGGTGGACCGGCGCTCTTAATCGGTTCGCTCAACTGGATGCAGGCGACTATGTTCAGTGGTTCGGTTGGAATGTCCGACTTTGCGGCAGAATTCGCGCTCAATAATTCAATCGTTCCGACAATCAACATCAACATCAAGGCGCACTCCATAAACCTCATGGACAGTCGTCCGGTGCGCCCCATCTGTATGTTTGCCTGAGAACGTTATCCCGTCGGCGGGCGGGGAGTAATCCCACCTCTTTCCAGAATCGATTGCCGGCCCAACGGTCCTTTTGCCTGAGAGTGTCTGGGGTCGTTGCTCCTTCGGCGTCGGCAGTGCCGATCTCTCCCGTGATGGGCCCCTCTCTTTAGTCTTCATATTTTGTATCCCATCCTTCCGACCTCTGTCAACGACCGCCGCTTTGAGGAGCTTGATTTAATCAGTGAAAGACGCGAAAGACGCGAAATCATCAGGCTGTCGCGTCTTTCGCATCTTTCACGAGCTTGAATAAAAACTTCTATTGTTCACCGCCAGAGGCGCAACCAGGGGGCGCGGATCTGTTCGGTCAGCGCGGCGTGCTTGGAGCCGCCGTTGAGCGAGACGCGGACCCGAATCTGGGTTCCGGTGCCGGGCTGGCTGTCCAGAGTCAGGTCTCCGCCGATGACCACCGCGCGCTCTCGCATCCCGAGCAGGCCGAAATGGAGGCTGCCGTCGGTGGCCGGCGATTCCACGTTGAATCCGGTGCCGTCGTCGCTGATGCGCAACTCGACGAAGTGCGCATCGAATTGCAACTCCACGGTGATGCGGTTGGCGGCGGCGTGCTGGACGGCATTGGCGATCGCCTCGCGGCTGATCTGCAACAGGTTCTCGGCGACCGTCTCGATCAACTGCTGCGGCTTGCCCTGGACCAGGCACTGTCCGTTGATGGTGGTGCCGGCGATCATCCGCCGGATCAGACTCTTGATGGCGTCCGGCAGGCTGTTTACGTCGCTGGTGGGCTCCCGCAGGCTGCCGACCGCGACCCGCACCTCGTCCAGGCTCTTATTGAGTTCGAGGCTCGCCATCTCCAGGTAGGTGGAGGCTTGTTGCGGCGAGTTGGTCATGGTCTTGGAGACCGCGCCGAGCAGGGCCGAAGCCCCGACCACGCCCTGGATCAGGGTGTCGTGCATCTCGCGGGCGATCCGATTGCGTTCGTTGAGGACGGCGGAGAATCGCTCCTGCATCTGCCTCACGCGGACCCGGTAGATGGTCCCGGCGATGCCGCCGACCAGCAGCGCGCAGAGCAGGTAGAACCAGTATCTCTGATAGAAATGCGGCGCCAGGTAGAAGTCGTAACTGGCGATGTTCTCATTCCAGACCCCGTCGGTATTGCCGGCCATCACCTTGAACCGGTAGTCGCCGGGCGGCAGGTTGGTGTAATAGGCGACCCGGCGCGATCCGGCGTCGATCCAGTCCCGGTCGAAGCCTTCCAGGCGGTAGCGGAAACAGACCTTCTCCGGAGCCGAGAGGCTGATGCCGTTGTAGTTGATCTCGAGCCGCGGCGTATCCGAGGGGAAGTTGATGACCCCCGACTTGCCGGTCAGGATCGCTTTGCGGTCGTCGGCGACGATACTCTCGATGTTGACCAGCGGAGGGCGCCGGTCGGCCTTGATCGCGTTGGGATCGATGACGGAGACCCCCTTCATGGTCGGGAACCAGAGCCGCCCATCGTTGGTCCGGCAGCCCGCGGGTTGCGCGCTCCCGTTACATTCGCTGGTCTTCAGGCCGTCCGAGGTGCCGAAGTAGACCGAGGTCAGGCGCTGGATCTTGCCGTCGGCGAAATCGTTCAACTCCTGCTTGCTGACGCGGGAGATGCCCTTGTTGCTGGTCATCCAGAAATTGCCGCGATCGTCCTCCAGAATCTGAAAGACGCTGTCGTTGAAGAGGCCGTCCTTGAAACTGTAGTTGGTGAATCGGCCCTGCTTGAAGCGGCTCAGACCGCCGCCACTGGTCCCGATCCAGAGCGTGCCGTCCGTGTCGTCATGGAGGGCATAGACCATATCCATCGGCAGGCCGTCCCGGGTCGTGTAGGTCGTGAACTTCCCATCCTTCAATAACGACAGTCCCTTATTGCTCCCGACCCAGAGCTGGCCGGCCCGGTCCTCCAGAATGATGTGCACAAAATCGGAAGGGAATCCATAGTTGGCGAAGTTGATGAATTTCCCGTCGTTGAACCGGGCCAGCCCGATGCGGGTCCCGACCCAGAGCCGGCCCTCGCGGTCCACATAGAGCGCGCGGACCGAGTCATGCAGGAGCCCGTTCTTGGTGTTGTAGACGGTGAATCGCCCGTTTTGGAAACGGCAGAGCCCGCCGTTGGTTCCGATCCAGAGATTGCCCGCCGGGTCTTCGGCAAAGGCGAGGACCTTTGGATCCGGCAGCCCGTCGCGAACCGTGTAGTTGGTGAACTTGCCGTTCTTGAGCCTCGACATTCCGTTGATGGTGCCGATCCAGGTGCTGCCGTCCCGGGCGGAATAGATGGGGAGCGCCACGTCGTTCACCAATCCGTCGCGGGTGGTGTAGGTGATGAACTTGTCGTTCCGCAACCGATTCAGACCGCCGCCGAAGGTGCCGATCCAGATGGTGCCCTCGAAGTCCTGATAGATAGTCCAGATGGAATCGTTCGAGAGTCCCTCTCGCGACGAGAAGGTCGTGAACTTCCCATCCTTGAAGCGGTTCATCCCGCCCCCCTCGGTTCCGATCCAGAGTGACCCTTCGGCGTCCTCGCAGAGCGCGAGGACGATCTTGTGTGAAAGGCCTTCCCGCTTGTTGTAGGTGGTGAACTTTCCATCCTTCAACCGCGCCAGGCCGTTGAGGGTTCCGATCCAGAGGCTCTGATCCCTGGCTTCACGGACGGCGCAGATCTGATCGTGCGGCAGCCCTTCCTGGGTGGTGTAGTGGGTGAGCTTCCCGTCCTTCAGGCTGTCGAGCCCGTTGAGGGTTCCGACCCAGATGTTACCGGCATGATCTTCGGCGAGGCCGGTCACGAAATCGCTGGCCAGTCCATCCTGGGTCGAATAGCGAGTGAACTTGCCGTCCTTGTAGCGGCGCAGCCCGGCGCCGTAGAGGCCGATCCAGAGCTGTCCCTGACGATCGACCAGCAGGGAGCGGACATACGTGTTGGTGGTTCCCGCCCCGTCGATCTCGACCGCGGTGAATTTTCCATCTTTCAGACGGACCAATCCGCCGATGGTGCCGATCCAGAGGCTGCCGTCCCGGCCTTCGGTCAGGCTCTGGACGTTGCTCTGGCTGATCTCCGCCGTGTTGCGGCGATCGAAGACCACAAAGCGCGCCCCATCGAAACGAACCAATCCCTCCTGCGTGCCGAGCCATAGATAGCCGTCACGAGATTGGACGACGGCCTGCACCGAACTGTTCGGCAAACCTTGTTCGTTTTCCCAATGGTCAAAGCTCAGCTGCTTGTCATGCTGTGCTGTCTGCTCGTCCGATTTCGCCTTCTGTTGGATCGCGAAGGCATTGGGGGCCATTGACGTGAGCAATATCAGTATCGCTGCAAAACAGCTAATTAAATGACAAATTGGATAACGGATCAGTGACGTGAGGACGACCCAAAAAGCCATTCAATGTCCCTTGCTCGATGCTGCTCATTACTAAAATACACTCGAGAGTTATAACTGAGTCACGGATTTTGAGTAGTGCCTGCTGATGGATGATCTGGGAGGATTCTCTTATGGACGAGACCAGTAACTAATCAACCTCAACCCGGCCGGAAATCGGGCTGAACTTAACCGGTTGATTATGTATCCATAATTGATCCCCTTTCCTGTTTATAAATTAGGTAGATCAGGGCCCATATTGGACATTATTATGGAGTCGGACCAAACGATATATAATCTCCCCCTAAACATCAAGGTCTAATCTTCATAAAATTGGAATTAAGCCCGAAATTAATCAGTCATCAAATGGAGAATTCCGGCGGGTGAATGAGGACGTGGCACGACAAAATTGTTGTCGATGGCACCATTTTGCTATTTTTGTGGGCCCATGCTATGATGCCCGAGTTGAAGATCAGGGGAGCAGCCATGAGCCCGGATCTTAAAACGTATCTGAAGAAAACTACCAAAAGATCTAACGTACTCCAATAATTCAAATTAATTCTGCCCCCTATAATTGCGAGGTGACGGAGTCTTCTCATCGACGTATTCTGCGCCTGTCAAGCAAGAACAGTTTTGTCCTCCGTAGAGCTGCATCGAGGGCGCTTTGCTGCGCAGGTCTTCGACCGGGCCTGTGCATTTAACCCAGAGCTTTTCTGGGCGAAACAAACGGGGATACCGAGCGAGGTGTCCGCAGGTCCTCGTTTGTTTCGTTTTTTTCGTCTATTTTGTATTATCTCAACAACTTTACCCGCCTCGTTTTCGGAACGACGGCTTGGTGTACTGGATTCGGACGAATCGGAGAGACTGGGCTATGAACAAACAGATCAGAGTCATGATCGTGGACGATCATCAGATTGTGCGGACGGGGCTGTCGGTGGTGATCAATGCCGAACCGGATATGACGGTCATTGCCGAAGCAGCGAACGGGTGCGGTGCGATCGAGAAATTCTCCCGCTACCTCCCGGACGTGACCTTGATCGATCTGCGAATGCCGGAGATGGGCGGATCGGAGACGATCAGCGCCATCCGGCGGCAGTTCTCGACGGGCAAATTTATCGTGCTGACCACCTTCGATCACGACGGCAACATCTACCGGGCCTTTGAGGCGGGAGCCGTGGGATATCTGTTGAAGGGCGTGTTACCTCACGAACTCGTCAAAGCCATTCGTCAGGTGCATAACGGGTTCCGCTATTTCCCTCCCCAAATTGCCGAGCGCCTCAGGTTGCGCCAACTGCAGTCGGAACTGACGACGCGGGAGCATGAAGTGCTCGCGTTGCTCGCTCAGGGCCGGAGTAATAAAGAGATCGCGGCGTCGCTGGAGATCGCGGAGAGTACCGTCAGATGGTTTCTGACCATCATCTACGACAAACTCGGGGTTCGCGATCGGACCAACGCCGTCACGACCGCGCTGCGGAGAAAGTTGGTCGATCTGGAAGACGAAATCTCGGTCTAGGATCGGACGACCGCTGATCGAACGAGCAATTACTGACTGAGGCCCGGCCAGACCGGGCTGATAAGGATAGCTGAAGCCGAGAACATTACCAGGCTGGACTTTGCTGGGATCCATATTTCCATATTCCATATTTCCATTGGAGTTCGATAGTCTCATGATCTGGGAAGAAATCAAAGAATGGGGGCCGCTGTATGCTCTGGGTGGGCTGGATCCAGGGACGGCCCGGATCATTGAAGACTATCTGCGGGACGCGACGCCGGAACAACAGCGTGAGATCGAAGAGTGGCATGAAATAGTGGGGTTCTTGCCGCTGGCTTTGCCCGCTCCGCGGGTCCGCGAAGGTCTGCGGAGAGGTCTGCTGGGTCGCATCTCTCAAGAATCACTGTCAACCCCTACTGCTCTCGACCAACCGCCTCCTCGATCGGGAACCGGCACCACCCTGAAGGGGCCGGAGACCGGGAGTTATAAGTTGATGGATGCGGTGATTGCTCAATCCGATGTTTCCTCGACCATTACTGCAACCAAGGTGGTCAACCACGCGGAAACGTACTACCGGTAATAACTTCCTTCAGTCCGGGATTTGAGGCAACTCACTCAGATCCTTCTTCGACGGCGACTGGACCGGCCCGGCCGGGCCTCAGTCGCGATAGGGTCCTGTTGCCATCGGTCACTTCTACCCTGGCCGGTGCTCAACAGGTACTGTGACGGGTCGGGAGTCGCCGTCGGGTTACTCAAGGGCGGGGGCTGTCCGCGGGGGCAGCCCCCGGTATTAGAAGTGCTCCGAAAAAATCGTGGGACGATGCCTAAAGTTACAAGCTGAAGCTATGAAAGGAGTAAGTATGAAATTAGTCAAGACGGCGCCTTCCAGCCCCTTATATATTATTGCGGTCGGATTGACCGACCCGGCGCCGGATTCACCTCCCGAACTCGAGCCCCAGTTGGAGTTGGTGAAACGCCGGTCGCTGGCCATCAGTTATCTGGAGCAGGAACGTTCGATGGTCCACCTGGTCGGCGCGATTCTGGATACCAAGGTCCGAGGCGTGGCCGAGGTCCGGCGGATCGGCGAGCGGACCGAAGTCCGGATCTGGGTCGATCATCTGCCGCATCCCCAGACCATCGGGGTCAACTACACCAGTTATGTGACCTGGGTGCTGGTTCCGGACGGGCCGGTCGAGAACGTGGGCCGCTTGCATCTCAAAGGCCGCTCGGCCGAGATCAAGATCGCCGTTCCCTACCAGACCTTCGGGCTGATCGTGACCGCCGAGCCTCACCAACTGGTCAAGCATCCCGGTCCGACGGTGGTGGCGGAGAACATTCTGGATAAACACATGAACGGCCGTCTGGTCGAGTATCGCGGCGATCCGGGCCTCTGCGCGGACCAGTCGCTGACGCCGACGCTTCCGGACTATGAGACGCCGCTCTGCGTGCTCGGCGCGCGGCGCGCAGTCGAGATCGCCTGGCAGGCCGGCGCCGGACAGCACGCCAAGGTGGAATTGCGACAGGCCGAGTCCGAACTGGGAATGCTCGAACAACTCTGGCCCGAATATCTTCGCAATAGCCGCGATCAGAAACTCAGAAATATGTCCCTGGAAGTGATGCGGATGGCCGAGCGAGCCCGCGCCACGGCTGCCGACCGTTCGGCCGCGGTGGTCGCCAAACGGCGAGCCGAACGCGCCCGCCAGGTCGAAGAGGCGCACCTGAAGATTCAGAACTATCTGGCCACGATCGTTCGTTACACCACCGATCTCGTCCAGACGCTGAATCCCGATGAACAGGCCCTGGCCCAGGCCGAATGGATCGAGGCCGGGGAGGAGCTGCTGAGAAAGGCCTGAGGCCTTCGACGTTCTCCACGGCGGATCGCCCGGACCGTTCGGGCGCGCCCGACAGGTTCTCAGCCTGCGCTGCCGTCTCTCCGACGAGTTCCACTCTTCCGTCCAGGTTACATCACCGCACTCTCATCCTGGGACGGGCTGCCGGCCCGGCTCGGCCTCTTCCTCTTTCTTGGCGCGCGCGAATGCCGAACGCCTCCCGTCCGGCTGGCCGCGGTCGGCGACCAGGGTCGATTGATCTGGATCAAGGACTTGCTCCGGCGGATCGCGCGGCGACCGATTTGAGCCGTCTTCGGTCATTAAGATTCTCCTACAGACTTGAATCTCCGCCGCCGGACATCTTATCTTATCGGTCTTGGCAATCAGTCGTTAGTTACTGGTAGCGGGCTCTCTAATGATTAAACCGAATGTGCCACGCAATCTTTCGCGGCCGTCCCAAACTTGAATTATCGGCCCGACTCGGGGGCAGGTGCGTGAAATCATGATTCATTCTCGTTTAAAGATCCGCTCGACAGCGCGGAGACCAGATAGATTACAAAGGAAAGTGAGGAACGTATGACACCCAAGATGAAGGAGTTCCAGTTTCAGGCGGAGACCAAGCAGCTCCTCGATTTGATGATCCACTCGCTCTATACGAATAAAGAGATCTTCCTGCGGGAGCTGATCTCCAACGCCTCGGACGCGCTCGACCGGTTGCGTTTCGAAGCTCTCACCAATCCGGCCCTCCTGGATGGTGACGACCGGTACGAGATCCGCCTGGACGCCGATCGCGAACAGCGGACTCTCTCCATCTCCGATACCGGGATCGGCATGAGCCAGGATGAGGTGATCGCCCACATCGGAACCATCGCCAAGTCGGGCACTCGCGAGTTGCGCGAGAAGATCAAATCGGGCCAATCGGAACAGATGCTCGCGGAGTTCATCGGCCAGTTCGGGGTCGGGTTCTATGCCTCTTTCATGGTGGCTGACAAGGTGACCCTGGTCACTCGCCGGGCCGGAGAGACCGCCGCCACGCTCTGGGAATCGACCGGAGACGGCACCTATCAGTTGGCCGAGGCCGAGCGGCCGTCGCGCGGCACCACCATCACCCTCCATCTCAAGCCGGTCGATCCCGACGGCGGCATGGAGGATTTCACCGATCAATGGGTCCTCTCGCGGATCGTCAAACGGTACTCCGATTTCGTCTCATATCCGATCAACTCCAAGTTCGAGCGTGAAGAGACCGAACGCGATCCGAGCGGCAACCTGGTGCCCAATGCCCAGCCGACCTTCGTCATCGAGGATAAGACGCTCAATTCGATGAAGCCCATCTGGAGCCGCTCCCAGAGCGAGATCACGGAGAGCGAATACGCCGATTTCTACCGGCACATCTCTCACGATTGGAGCGAACCGTTCAAGACCATCGTGCTCAAGGCCGAGGGCCATTTCGAATACCAGGCGCTGCTCTTCATTCCGTCCAAGGCTCCCCATGACCTCTTCTACCATGGTTCCGAGAGCGGGCTGCGGCTCTATGCCCGAAGAGTCATGATCATGGAGCGCTGCGAAGAGCTCCTGCCCAGGTATCTGCGATTCATCAGGGGCGTGGTCGATTCGGCCGACCTGCCGCTCAACATCTCCCGGCAGATGCTGCAACAGGACCGTCACATCACCCAGATCCGCAAATGGCTGACCAAGAAGGTGCTGGATCTGTTGCAGGACATGAAGGAGAAGGAGTCCGACCGGTACCTGCAGTTCTGGGAGCAGTTCGGCCGGGCCCTCAAGGAGGGCGTCTCGTCCGATTACGACAATAAGGACCGCATCCTCTCCCTGCTGCTCTTTCAATCCTCCAACGATCCGGAGCAGCTCACCACGCTCAAGGGCTATCTCGAACGGATGAAGGAAGGGCAGAGTGAGATCTACTATCTGACCGGCGAGTCGCGGAGCGTGGTCGAAAACTCTCCGCATCTGGAGTCCGTCAGGGAGAACGGATACGAGGTGCTCTATCTGGTCGAGCCCGTCGATGAGCTGTTGATGCAGTCGCTGATGGACTTCGAGGGGAAGAGGTTCAAATCGATCGGCAAGGGCACGATCAATCTGGGCGACGCCGAAGAGCGGGAGAAGAAACAGAAAGACCTCCAGCAGAAGGAGGAAGAGAACTCCGGCCTCCTGGGCGTGCTGCAGAAGGCCCTCGACGAGAGCGTCAAACAGGTGCGCCTCTCGACCCGGCTGGTCTCTTCGCCGGCTTGCCTGGTCGGAACCGAGATGGACTACAGCCCGCAGCTCGAGCGGCTCTTGATGAAGGGCAAGGGCGGCGGTCCCAAGCAGCGCCGAATCCTGGAGTTGAATCCCACTCATCAAATCTTCACCAAACTGCAGGAACGCTTTCAGCGGAATAACGAGGACCCGGCCATCGCGGCCTCTGCCGAACTGTTGCTGGGATATGCTCTACTGGCCGAGGGGTCGGAACTCTCCGATCCGATCAAATTTAATCGACTGCTGACCGAGATGATGCTCCAAACCTTATAGCCCCGGCTCTCGGGGCCGATTCCACCTGGGAGGCCTCGAATCGCTACCGCCCACGGTACCGATTCGAGGCCTCTCGAAGATTTGCGAAGCACCCGCTGGTAAATCTCCCGCCCAAACGATAATATCTCTCCTACACGGATAAAAATGGAATACTAACTTTTGCGTGCAGGCAACCAAGTTGTTAGGTCGCTCTATCAAAAGCCCCGCCTTTTGCGAAGGCTCCGATAGCAGGCATTAGATAACTTGGTGGTCGAAGTATCCGGGCTACTACCGGCTGCTTCTAGAAGGATGACGATCAGGCAGTGATGACCCAGAACTCATTTAACGGTCGAAACTTCTGTTTAGGAGTCGTCCTCGTCTTGTTCGCGACCCAGCTTGCCTGTCGTTCGATCGGAAGCACGCCCAACCGGCCTCTCCTCGCCGTCACCGTGGTTCCAGCCGCCGCGCCGGGCGGGGACGAACAGTTAGATGTTATTAAAGGCACCGCGACCGGAGCCGGCCCTCACGACCGGATCGTGATCTACACTTTCAGTAAAGTCTGGTACGTGCAGCCATGGGTGAATGCCCCGTATACCTCGATCGATGCCGAGGGAAATTGGAGCAGTACGATTCATCTCGGCGCCGAGTATGCCGCGTTGCTGGTGACCGACTCGTATCAGCCGCCCGCGCGGCTCGACTCTCTTCCGGAC
>DATEFT010000200.1:0-5315 GCA_035280505.1 Blastocatellia bacterium
CAACGCATCTGAGATGGCCAGCACCATCATGGCCGCCTGTTCCACTCCGACTTGTTGCAGGACCTGGCGGCGCCCGGCATCTCCATACTGAATCGGCACTCCCTGGGATAAGGCGGTGCGCACGGTTTCGGCATTCAGCTCGAGCACCCGGTATGGAATGCCAAGGCGGTGCAGGACCTTCGACAGGTTGCGGCCGTTCATTCCATATCCGACCACAATCACGTGCTGATTCAAGTCCCGTTCAGGGACCGGCTCTTCACCATCCTCACCTGAGAGAGATCTGCCCCGACCAAGCCAGGACTCCAGCTTCAAACTGATTTTCGGAGCGGCCTGAATTAAGAAGGGAGTCGCGATCATGGATAGAATCGAGGCGGCCAGAAATCGCTGATAATCCGTCTCCGTCAGGAGGTTCTGCGCGCTTCCCACTTTAGCCAGAACGAATGAAAACTCTCCCACCTGCGCCAGCCCGATTCCGATCGTGCCCGAGATCCGCCACGAATACCTCAGCAACCGCGCCACCGTGGCGACGATGAGGGCCTTGCCGATGATGATGGCCGTCAGCCAGATGATCACGGCCGAGAGGTTCTGCGCCAGCGAGCCCAGCGAAAGCAACATCCCGATCGAGATGAAGAAGATACTGTTGAAAACGTCACGAAACGGCAGAATGTCGGAGACGATCTGATGGCTATACTCGGATTCCGATAAGACCAGGCCGGCGATAAATGCGCCCAGCGCCATCGACAGGCCAAAATGCGAGGTCAGCCAGGCGGTGCCGAGGCTCACCAGCACGACGAAGATGATAAAGACTTCGGGGCTACGCAACCGGACAACCTGATAGAGCAGAAAGGGGATGACCTTCCGCGCCGTGAGAACGATTCCGCCGATCACGGCCGCCGACTTGCCGATGGTGAGCGCGATATTGGCCATCGACGAGCCTTCCCGGCCGCTGAGGATCGGAACCAGCAACATCATCGGGACGATGCATAAATCCTGAAAGAGCAGCATCCCAACCCCGGCCCGGCCATAGAGCGTGTCAATCTCCAGCCGATCGGCATAGCTTTTCAGGACCAGAGCCGTGCTCGAAAGAGCGACCAAAAAACCGAAGAAGAGGGCTTGATTCATCGGTTTTCCCAGCAGCCTCTCGGCGGCCAGGGCGATCAGGATCGTCAAGACGACTTGAAGCCCGCCGCCGCCCAACACCAGGCGTTTCATCTCCATCAACCGGCGGAGCGAAAATTCCAACCCGATCGTGAACAGCAGCAAGGCAATGCCGATTTCGGCCAGCATTTCAATGGCGTGTAAGTCCTCGATCAACCCCAGTGCCGACGGTCCAATTAATACGCCGGTGATCATAAAGCCGACCATCACCGGCAGGCGCAGCCGATGACAGATGAACGCAATCGGGACCGAGACCAACAACAGAACCAGCAGATCGGCAAACAACGGAAACTCGTAGGGCATTAGTGTTCTTCTCCTCTTGCTCCTTGATCTACAGACGGACCACACTCGCCGGCTGATCGGACCGACATTTGCAAGCGCTCTTCAGGCTTCAGGATCTTGCCGCTGAACACTCATCGCGCAATCTCGCAGCGATTCGCGCCGATCGCCTTTCGATTCGGCGATCTCAAGTGACGGGTTCTTCCATTTTAGCATCGGCGGCATGATTGGTGTGGCTTTTTGTGCATCCTGTGGCTTTTGCGTCGCGTGGCTTTTTGTACGTCGCGTGGTTTCTTATACCCAACCGCTTTTTAGATTCTTGAGGCCTGGTAGAGGCACTTACACATCTGAAAGTGACGCAGGTGGATAGTAACTTGCAAAGATCTCCGGCACCTCCTGCTGCGCGATAGCCCCGGCGGCTGTCGTCTGTGGCCAGGCTGGGGAGATGCCGGTGCCGATCTAACCAATCACCAATAGTAAAAAGAGCTAAACTGAATTGCTCTTGCCGGTTTGATCAATTCATAGGCCTTCACGATCCCAAGCAGTATGGCCAGCATCAGAAGCACCGCAATCCGGATTTCATCTTGGCCCAGATAGACGGCGCCAATTTTTATGGAGGTGAGTGGCAATGTTATCCGTCTCTCGACTCTATGAGCAGTTCCAGTAACCGGTGCCAAGAATTTTGAAGGCTACCCGCATGTATTAATGCGCAAAGGAACGGAACCAGATGACATCGATCAACGCTTTTTTCGAATATTTGCCGGAGCCGCCTGTTAGCTGAACATAACCTACCTCAGTTTCGTTCCGGCCTTAGCTCATCCATATGTTCGGCACGCCAACTATTGCCGCGCCGGGACTATTGCCTCTTGGCAAGGGAAATAAACAATGGTATCGTTCGGACCATCAATCTTCGACTGGCACTTTGTTTGAACTGATATTGTTCGAAGCCAGAATTTATTCTATCCATACCAGCTCTGAATTCGCACATAGCTTTCTCGCTCTGGCTTCCATGATATGGCAGTTCTAATGCTGCGACATAAACGAGCCGAATCGCGGCCGGCTTTAGGCTTAAAATGCTGCTAATGGATGGGTTACAACTGCAATCATCAAGCCGGGCGTCATCGCGAGCGATTGGTACCAATGGCCGGCGGTGATCTACAACTGTCGTACCAACCGGATAATCAGAGTTACAGTTATGTTTATTCAGCGTTACGCCTTTTCGCAACAACTGTAACCGGCAAATATAGTTCGGCTATCAAACTTATCTGGATTTAGATCCAATCAGGCGTTGCCCGCGTTTGACGGTCGTTGCTGTCTTCCAGCGCGCGAAGCGCGCGGGAGCATAAAGCCTGGGGTAAAGCGCGCAGCGCGGAACCCCAGGTTGACGATGAAAATGATCCGGAGCCCGCGAGAGCGGGCGACAGCCCATGACCTGCCGCCCGTTTCACGGGCTCGGGCCATGGTTGGCAGTACCTGGGGTTCCGTTCGGCTCCGCCTCACTCCACCCCCAGGCTTTACTCTTTCGCGCGCTCCGCGCGCTACAGGTCAAACAACTTAGTTAGCAAAGTACTAAGGACTGTGGAATTTAAGTACTTTGGAATTTGAGATGCAAACCGCTAAACACGCTAAATCATCAGTCTTTTGCGCTTTCGCGTCTTTCGCGTCTTTCGCGGCTCCGAATCGATACTTCAAGAAATTTACTCTCCAAAGTACTAAGGAGGTTTCGATGAAGACACGCTTTTTCATTAGGAGTTGGGTGATCGTGATTCTGGCTCTCGCTCTGCACCGCGCCGCCGAGGCGCAAGTGCTTTACGGCTCGCTGACGGGCAACATCGCCGATCGGTCGGGCGGAGTGATTGTGGGGGCCAAAGTCGAAGCCTTGAGCGTCGGCACCGGCGTCACCCTGACGGCGACCACCGATGAACGGGGCGTGTTCCTGTTCAGCACCCTGCAGGCAGGTGTGTACAAGCTGACCATCACCGCCCCCTCTTTCAGAGCCCTGGTCCGGGAAAATATCAAGATCGAGGCGAACACCTCTCGACGGCTGGACGCGCAGTTGGAGGTCGGAGATGTCAACGCCACCGTCCAGATCAGCGCCGAGACGCCGGCGCTGCAGACCGAGCGGGCTGACGTGAACGTGGTCCAGACAGCCCGCCAGATCAACGAGCTGCCGCTGGCGGGCAGTCTCGGGCGCAATTATCAGAGCCTGACAGGGCTGGTGCCCGGCGCGATCAATCAAGGCGAACAGAACTCGGCGGCGGGGAGCCCGCAGCGCTCCATCTCATTCAATGTTAACGGCGTCTCCCGAATGCAAAACAACACGCGCATCGACGGTTCCAGCGTCATCTACCCTTATCTACCGACCAACACGGCCTATGTGCCGCCCGCCGAGTCCATTCAAGAAGTCAGTATCGTGACCAACTCCTTCGATGCCGAGCAAGGGTTGGCGGGCGGAGCAGCCATCAACGTCGTGACCAAATCGGGCACCAACAGTCTGCATGGCGCGGGTTGGGTTTACGATACCAACAGCGCGACGCAGGCGCGCAATTACTTCCAGACGACGCCGCAAGTGCCGAAGAATATCCTGGTCCAATACGGTTATGCGGTGGGCGGTCCGATTCTGAAGAACAAGCTCTTCTTCTTCACCGATCTGGAACGCAGCACGCAACGGAATACTTCGCGCGTCAACACGGTCAGCGTGGCGCCGGCCAGTCTGCGCCCCAATGCGCAGGGCGACGTGGATTTCAGCGGCACCGGCGTGACGATCTACGACCCGGCGTCCAATCCCGACCCGGCTCAGCGTACACCGTTTCCGAACAATGTGATTCCGGCGAATCGCCTCGACCTCGCGGCCCTGGAATTCATCAAGCGGCTGCCGCAACCGACCGGGCCGGGTTTCGTCAATAATCTCGTCGCGAACGGCGTGGCCCAATTCAACCGCACCAACATCGACTCCAAGATCAACTACAACGCGGGCGGCAAACTGACGTTCTTCGGGCGTTACAGCATCTCGCCCACCAGCATTATCGACCCGCCGCTGCTCGGCGACGCGGGGGGCGATGCGCTCAACGGCGGCCAACTGGGAACGGCGCCCGGTCTCGTTCAGATTGCGGGCTTCGGCGGAACCTATACCTTGCGGCCCGACCTGATCCTGGACGCCAATATCGGGTATACGCGTCAGCGGCTCGGCGCGGAAGCCTTCGACCTCGATTCGAACTTCGGGTTGGAAGTGCTGAAAATTCCCGGCACCAACGGCCCGGATCGATTGCAGGGCGGCGCTCCGGCCTTCCAGATCAGCGGCTGGGCCAATCTGGGCAATCCACAGACCGCCAATCCGTTCCTTTTCCGCGACAACCAGTACGTGGGCAGCGCCAACCTCTCCTGGCTGCGCGGCGCCCACTCGCTGCGTTTCGGCGTCGATTACCAGAACCAGCAAATCAATCACTTCCAACCGCAGGGCGGCGTCTTCCAGACAGTCCGCGGCTCATTTCAATTCAGTGGGGCCGCCACGCAGTTGCAGAACGGCCCGACGCCGGCCGACACCCGTTATAACAGTTGGGCGGACTTCCTGCTCGGCTTGCCCACCGCGGCAGGCAAGGTGGATCAGCTCAGAAATCCGAATTCGCTGCGGATGACGTCATATGCCCTCTATGCGCGCGATCATTGGCAGGCGAACCGCAAATTGACGCTCACCTACGGTCTGCGCTGGGAGCGCTATCCGTTCCCGAGCCGGGACCATACGGGCGTCAACCGCTTCGACCCGGAGGACGGCAACGTCTACACCGGCGGTTTAAGCGGCGTGCCCCGCGACACGGGCGCGAGTTCGGGACCGGGTCATTTCTTGCCGCGTTTCGGCATCGCCTATCGCATCACCGAAA